>JBBILY010000042.1:0-19421 GCA_037444705.1 Chloroflexota bacterium
AGTTCAACACCATCGGCGTGGATGACGGCATCGCCATGGGGCACATGGGCATGAAGTATTCGCTGCCCTCGCGCGAGTTGATCGCCGACTCGGTCGAGACCATGATCGAAGCTCATTGCTTCGACGCCATGGTCTGCATTCCCAATTGTGACAAGATCGTGCCGGGTATGCTCCTGGCTGCCATGCGGGTGAACATCCCGACCATTTTCATCTCCGGTGGGCCAATGCCGGCTGGCAAAACCCCCACGGGTGAGACCATAGACCTGATTTCCGTCTTCGAAGGTGTCGGGGCACTCTCTTCGGGCAGGATTAACGAAGAACGCCTGAATCTTTTGGAGCGGTATGCCTGCCCTTCGTGTGGCTCCTGCTCTGGCATGTTCACCGCCAACTCGATGAATTGCCTGATGGAAGCCCTGGGCTTGGCGCTGCCCTTCAATGGCTCCGCCCTGGCAAACACCCCAGAACGCCAGGCGCTCGCCGTGCACGCCGCCCGGCAAATCATGACCCTGCTGGAACGCCAGATCAAACCGCGCGATATCGTCACCGCCGAAGCCATTGACGATGCCTTCGCCCTGGATATGGCCATGGGTGGCTCCACCAACACCGTGCTACACACCCTGGCCTTAGCCAACGAGGCCGGAGTGGACTACCCCCTGAGCAGGATAAACGCCGTCGCTGAACGGGTGCCCCACATCTGTAAGGTTTCTCCTGCGGGGGAATGGCACATGGAAGATGTGCACCGTGCCGGAGGGGTGCCTGCCATCTTGAACGAAATTCAACGCGCCACCGCAATGTTGCACTTTGACCGCCTCACCGTCAGCGGCACCAGCCTGGGCGAGTCGATTCGGGGTTGCGACATCCGCGATGAGCAGGTGATCCGCCGCTATGAGCAGGCCCACTCCCCCCATGGAGGGTTGGCCATCCTATTCGGCAACCTGGCTCCCGCAGGGGCGGTGGTCAAAGTCGGCGGGGTGAGCGCAGCCATGCGGCGCTTCAGCGGACCAGCGCGCATCTACGAGAGCCAGGACGAAGCTCTGGCGGGCATCCTGCGCCAGGAGGTGCAGGCAGGAGAGGTGGTGGTCATCCGTTACGAAGGCCCTCGCGGTGGGCCGGGCATGCAAGAGATGCTGGCCCCGACCGCCGCCATCATGGGACAGGGCTTGGGCGACAAGGTGGCGCTCATCACCGATGGACGCTTCAGCGGCGGCACCCGCGGGGCATGCATTGGCCATGTCTCGCCCGAGGCCGCAGCTGGCGGCCCCATCGCCGCCCTGGAAAATGGAGACATCATCGAAATTGACCTGGAAGAGCGCACCTTAAACGTGCGCCTGAGCCAGGAGGTTATTCAAACTCGGCTGGCCGCCTTGCCGCCGTTTAAGAGCAAGGCCACCAGCAAGTGGCTGCGGCGTTACGCCCATTTCGTCACCAGCGCCGACCGTGGCGCCATCCTGCTGGATGAGATTTAGCCAGCCAGGGCTTAAATCAGGAAAGGAGAGGACGTATGAAACGCACAGGTGCTCAAATCGTTTGGGAATGTCTGGTGCGCCAGGGAGTAGAAGTGGTTTTTGGCTATCCAGGCGGAGCCAACCTGCCTATTTACGACGCCCTGCGGAACTACCCAGTGCGCCATGTTTTGACCCGCCATGAGCAAGGCGCAGCCCACATGGCCGATGGCTATGCCCGCGCCAGCGGCAAGGTGGGTGTGGCTATGGCGACCTCTGGCCCGGGCGCCACCAATCTGGTGACCGGCATCGCCACCGCTCATATGGATTCCATACCTGTGGTTTTCATCACCGGCCAGGTGCCCTCAAAACTGATCGGCTACGATGCCTTTCAGGAAACCGATGTTACCGGCATCACCCTGCCTATCACCAAGCACAACTATCTGGTGACCCGCGTAGAAGATATCATGCCGGCCCTGCGCCAGGCTTTCTACATCGCCCGCTCTGGCCGGCCTGGCCCGGTGCTGGTGGATATCACCAAAGACGCCCAGCAAGCCACCCTGGAAGATTGGGAATACGATGAGACTCCTATCCGCTTGCCTGGCTATCGCCCCGACCTGCGCCCAGCCCCGGCTGCGATTCAAAAAGCAGTCGAATTGATCAACCAAGCCGAACGCCCTTTGATTTTGCTTGGCCATGGCGCCCTGATGAGCCATGCCAGCCAGGAGGTGCTGGAGTTCGCCGAAAAAGCCCATGTGCCGGTGGCGGTGACCCTGCTGGGCATCGGTGCCATGCCGGCTAACCACCCGCTCAACCTGGGCCTGATGGGCATGCATGGTGAAGCCTGGGTGAACACTGCCATCCAGGAAGCCGACCTGCTGCTGGCATTCGGCATGCGCTTTGATGACCGTGTCACCGGCAACCCGCGCACCTATGCCCCCCAGGCGCGCAAGATTCACATTGAGATTGACCCCTCTGAGATCAACAAGAATGTCAAAGTGGATGTGGCCTTGGTGGGCGATCTGAAGGATATCCTGCGCCAGTTAATCCCCCTGATCAAGGACAATGGCCATCAGGCCTGGCTGGAACACATCTATGACATGAAAGGCGATTCGGCCGTGCGCGACATACAAAACTTACCAGATCAGGGGCATCTCTACGCCGCCCATGTCATCCACGACCTGTGGCGCTTCACCAGCGCGGATACCATCCTCACCACCGATGTTGGCCAACACCAGATGTGGGCCGCCCAATATTACCGCATCGAGAAACCGCATAAGTGGATCACCTCCGGCGGCCTGGGCACCATGGGTTTTGGCTTGCCCGCCGCCATCGGAGCCAAGATCGCCTGCCCCCAGTGCGAAGTGTGGGCGGTGGTAGGCGATGGTGGCTTTCAGATGACTGCTGCCGAACTGGCGACTGCCACCCAGGAAGGCCTCAAAGTCAACGTGGCTATCATCAACAACGGCTACCTGGGCATGGTGCGCCAGTGGCAGGAATTCTTTTACGATAAGAACTACACCGCCACCCCCCTGCGCAACCCAGATTTCGTGAAACTGGCCGAAGCCCATGGGCTGAAAGGCTTGCGCGTCACCGAACGCTCCCAGGTTGAAGCCGCCATCCGCCAGGCGCAGGAGAGCGAGGGCACGGTGGTGATTGACTTTCGCGTGGAACAAGAAGATTCCGTCTACCCCATGGTGCCGGCCGGCGGCGACCTGCACGCCATGATCCGCCGCCCGCTGAGCGCCCTGGTGGAAACAGCAGAAGAGTGAAGGAGGTGCCATGTTACATACCCTGGTCATTCTGGTTGAAGATAAGCCCGGCGTACTCAATCGTGTAGCTTCGCTCTTTCGGCGGCGCGCCTTCAACATCGAATCGCTAACTGTTGGCCATACCGATATCCCTGGCCTTTCGCGCATGACGGTGACCGTCGAGGGCGACCAGCACCACATTGACCGTCTGGTAGCCTATCTTTACAAACTGGTCAACGTGATACAGGTGGAAGACCTGACCCACAAAAAGATGGTCAGCCGTGACCTGGCTCTAATCAAGGTCAACACCGCCTCGGAAAAACGGGCGGAGATCTTCCAGATGGCAGAGGTCTTCCGGGCGCGCGTGGTGGATGTCACCCCATCCACGTTGATCATCGAGATCACCGGCGATAGCGACAAAATTGACGGGTTTGTCGAAGTTCTCAAACCCCTGGGCATTGTGGAAATGGTGCGCACCGGCGCAGTGGCAATGGAGCGCGGGCGGCATTCGTTGCTAGCCCAGGATGCCCTCGATTCGGCTATGGCGTAAATCAAACTTATCTTTAGCGCGAAAGGAGTGAGGTCTTATGGCGAAGATTAATTTTGGCGGTGTGGTTGAAGAGGTGGTCACGCGCCAGGAATTCTCCCTAGAAAAGGCGCGCGAGGTGCTTAAGGACGAGGTGGTGGCGGTGCTCGGCTATGGCGTCCAGGGCCCCGCTCAGGCTCTGAACCTGCGCGATAACGGCATCCGCGTCATCGTAGGGCAGCGCCCTGGCACACCCAGTTGGGAGAAAGCCCTTGCCGATGGCTGGAAGCCCGGCGAAACCCTCTTCCCCCTGGAAGAGGCCGCCACCCGCGGCACGGTGGTGCAATATCTGCTTTCGGACGCGGCCCAGCGCGAGCAGTGGCCAAAAATTATCGAATGTCTCCAGGAAGGCGATCTCCTGTATTTCTCCCACGGTTTCGCGGTGACTTATAGCCAGCACACCGGGGTGGTACCCCCGCCGCATGTAGACGTGGGTATGGTAGCTCCCAAAGGTTCAGGCACCAGCGTGCGCCGCAACTTCCTGGCCGGCAGCGGGATTAACGCCAGTTATGCCGTGCATCAGGATTACACCGGGCGTGCCACCGAACGCGTGCTCGCGCTGGGCATCGCCATTGGCGCCGGCTACCTTTTCCCCACCACCTTCAAGAACGAGGTCTATAGCGATCTGACGGGAGAGCGCGGGGTGCTGATGGGGGCGCTGGCGGGCATCATGGAAGCCCAATATAACGTCCTGCGCAAAAATGGCCACAGCCCAAGCGAAGCCTTCAACGAGACCGTTGAAGAACTGACGCAATCGCTCATCCGCCTGGTGGGCGAGAAAGGCATGGATTACATGTTTGCCAATTGTTCCACCACCGCTCAGAGAGGCGCCCTGGACTGGTATCCGCGTTTTCGCGATGCGGTTGCACCTCTGTTTGATGAACTCTATGCCAGCGTAGCCAGCGGTGAGGAGGCGCGCATCACCCTCGAAGCCAACAGCCGCCCCGATTATCGCCAGCGATTGGAAAAAGAACTGGCGGCATTGCGCGATTCGGAAATGTGGCAGGCGGGGGCGGCCGTCCGAGCTTTGCGGCCAGAGAATTGGGGAAACAACGGAGGCTGAGCATGAAGAGCAATTATGTGAAGATCTTTGATACCACCCTGCGCGATGGTGAGCAATCGCCGGGGGCAAGCATGACCTCTGCCGAAAAACTGGAGGTCGCCCGCCACCTGGCGCGCCTGGGTGTAGATATTATCGAGGCGGGCTTTCCAGCCGCCTCCCCTGATGACCTGGAAGCGGTACGACGCATCGCCATTGAGGTAGGTAACCCACCCAAGGGGGAAGCCAATGCGCGTGCGCCGGTCATCGCCGCCCTGGCTCGCGCCACCAAGGACGATATTGACAAGGCCTGGCAGGCAGTGCAACAGGCGCAGAAACCCCGCATCCACACCTTTCTAGCCACCTCGGAAATCCACATGCGCCACAAACTCAACCTGACCCCTGCCCAGGTCGTCGAGCGGGTGCGAGAGATGGTAGCCTACGCCCATTCCTTGTGTGAAGATGTGGAGTTCAGCCCCGAAGATGCCGCTCGCTCCGACCCAGAATTCCTCTATTCAGTCTTAGGAGAAGCCATCCAGGCCGGGGCAACCACGCTTAACATCCCCGATACTGTGGGCTACACTACCCCAGAAGAGTACTATCAACTCATCAAAGGCATCATTGAAAACACCCCAGGCATGCACGCGGGCATCACCATCTCAGTCCACACCCACGATGACCTCGGCCTGGCTACAGCCAATGCCCTGGCTGGCATCCGCGCCGGGGCGCGCCAGGTTGAGGTCACAATTAACGGCATCGGAGAGCGCGCCGGCAACACCTCCCTGGAAGAGGTGGTGATGGCCCTTAAAACCCGGCGTGATCTCTTTGGCCTGGAAACCGGCATAGATACCACCCAGATCGCCCGTCTGAGTAAACTGGTTAGCCACTATAGCGGCATCCCGGTCCAGCCGAACAAAGCCATTGTGGGCGCCAACGCCTTCGCCCACGAGGCTGGCATCCACCAGGACGGCATGTTGAAGCACACCCAAACTTACGAAATCATGCGCCCTGAAGATGTAGGTTTCACCCATTCAAGGCTGGTGCTGGGCAAGCATTCCGGACGGCACGCCTTGCGCGTCCGCCTGGCTGAGATGGGTTACATGCTGGACGAAGCCGAATTAGACCAGGCTTTCGCCCGCTTCAAGCATCTGGCAGATCGCAAGAAAGTGGTCACAGACGCTGACCTGGAGGCACTCATCGCCGATGAGTTCTATCGCCCGCGCGAAGTCTATACATTGGATGGCTTGCAGGTGGCGTGTGGGACGATGGGTTTGCCAACGGCAACAGTGCGTTTACGCGGCCCGGATGGGCAACTTCACGTCCAGGCCAGCATCGGCACCGGCCCGGTGGACGCCACCTACAAGGCAATTGACGCCATCGTTAAAATGCCAAACACCCTGCTGGAGTTCAATGTCCACGCCGTGACCGAGGGTATTGACGCAATTGGCGAAGTGACCGTGCGCGTTCAGCCCAACAACCCGTCGCGCCGCGCCAATGGGCAATCCGAGGCGGAATATGGGCGCGTATTCGGCGGCCATGGTGCCGACACCGACATCATCGTCGCCAGCGCCAAAGCCTACCTGGCAGCTCTCAATAAATTAATCGTAGCCCAGGCAGAGGGCAACCAGCCCGCTCAAACCGAAGTGGGCGTGATGATGGTTGTGTAGTTGCAAGAACAGGAGAAAAATCATGAACACGCCAGAAGAATACGACCATGAAAACGATACCTTGCCTGCCCCAATCTTTGAGCCTTTTCCAGAACCCCAAACCATCCCCAAAGGATGGGATTTGAGCGGCCTCAAGTTCGCCCCCTCACAAACACCTCAACCCATGGATTGGAACGGAGAGCCCTCAGCCTATGCCCAAAACGCTCTTTGAGAAGATTTGGGATGGGCATGTCGTTGCCCAGGAGGCCGACGCGCCTGCCATCCTCTACATTGACCTGCACCTGATTCACGAGGTCACCTCTCCTCAGGCATTCAACGGCCTACGGCAACGTGGGCTGAGGGTGCGTCGTCCTGAGCGCACGCTGGCGACCCTGGATCATTCCATTCCCACCACACCGCCTGGGGCGCCCCTCACCGACCTTCTGGCGGCAGCCCAAATCCGCCAGTTGGAAGAAAACGCGGCCGAGTTTGGCATCCCCTTGTTGGGTATGGACAGCCCACAGCGGGGGATTGTGCACGTCATCGGCCCAGAACTGGGGCTGACTCAACCGGGAATGACTATCGTCTGTGGCGATAGCCACACCTCCACCCACGGCGCCTTTGGCGCCCTGGCCTTCGGCATTGGCACTTCGGAGGTGGAGCATGTGCTCGCCACACAATGCTTATTGCAGAAAAAGCCTAAGACCTGCGAGGTCCGCATAGAGGGCCCATTGCCCACAGGCGTGACCGCCAAAGATGTCATCCTGGCTCTGATTGCCAAAATTGGTGTTGGTGGTGGAACTGGCTATGTGTTTGAATACACTGGCTCGACCATCCGCTCGCTGAACATGGAAGAGCGCATGACCATCTGCAACATGTCCATCGAGGCCGGGGCACGCGCCGGCATGATCGCTCCCGACGAGACCACCTTCGAATATCTCTATGGACGCCCCTATGCCCCGCGCGGCCCAGCCTGGGAGCGCGCCGTCGCCCACTGGCGCACTTTGCCCAGCGACGAGGCCGCGGTGTACGATCGCTCGGTCACGCTGGAGGTCTCCAACTTGCAGCCGATGATCACTTACGGCACGAATCCCGCCATGGGCATTGCCATCACCGAGCGCCTTCCCGATCCGACTGACCTGCGCGATCCCAACCAGAAAGCTGCCCTGGAGAAAGCTCTGGCTTATATGGGGCTGCAACCGGGACAATCGTTGCTGGGCCACAAAGTTGACGTGGTCTTCATCGGTTCGTGCACCAACGCTCGCCTCAGCGACCTGCGTCTGGCGGCTCAACTGCTCAAGGGGCGCAGAGTGGCTGAGGGCACACGCCTGCTGGTTGTGCCTGGATCGCAAGGGGTCAAGCGCCAGGCCGAAGCCGAGGGTCTGGATAAAATCTTCAAAGCGGCCGGCGGCGAGTGGCGTGAAGCCGGTTGTTCGATGTGCATCGCCATGAACGGCGACCAATTGCGCCCCGGTGAATATGCTGTCAGCACCAGCAACCGCAATTTTGAAGGCCGTCAGGGTAAAGGCGGGCGCACCTTCCTCGCCAGCCCCCTCACCGCGGCCGCCTGCGCTATTCGCGGCGTCATCAGCGACCCGCGCACTCTTCTCAGTTGAGGTAATATGGCTCAGTTCACCACCATCACCTCCCGCATGCTCCCCCTACCCATCAACAATGTGGACACCGATCAGATCATCCCAGCGCGGTTTTTGAAAGCCACGGATAAAAAGGGGATGGGTGCACACCTCTTCGCCGACTGGCGCTATCGCCAGGATGGCTCACCGCAGCCGAATTTTGTGCTCAACCGGCCTGAAGCGCAAGGGTGTCAAATCCTCCTGGCGGGGGATAACTTCGGCTGTGGTTCGAGCCGCGAACATGCCCCCTGGGCGTTAACCGATTTCGGCTTTCGCGCCGTCATCAGCACCTCCTTTGCCGACATCTTTCGCAATAACGCTCTCAAGAATGGCCTATTGCCTGTAATCGTCGACCCCGCCACGCATCAGATGCTGCTGGATTTGGTGGAAAAAGACCCATGGGTCGAGGTGCCGATTGACCTGGCGTCTCAAAGCCTTTACTTCCCCGGCGGTTCAGTCACTTTCCCCATTGATCCTTTCAGTAAAACCTGCCTGCTCAATGGCGTGGATGAATTGGGCTATATCCTGAGGTTTGAGGCGCAGATTGCAGACTACGAACAACGCCTGGGTCTGGCTTAGAGGTTCTGGCACTGCGAAGAAAGGCGGTCACTATGTTGATCCAGATCTATGACACTACCCTGCGCGATGGCACCCAAAGCGAAGGCTTCACCCTCTCGGGCAGCGACAAATTGCGCATTGCCCGCCGCCTGGATGATCTCGGCGTGGCTTTCATCGAGGGCGGCTGGCCAGGCTCAAACCCTAAGGATGCCGAGTTTTTTGCCCGCGCCCGCGATCTAGAATGGAAGAACGCCGTGATCACCGCCTTTGGCGCTACCTGTCGCGCCAACAGTGTTCCCGAGGACGACGCCAACCTCAAAGCCCTGCTCGAGGCGGGCACCTCCGTCTGCACCATTTTCGGCAAATCCTGGACGCTGCATGTCACCGATGTCCTTCTGACCACCCTGGAAGACAACCTGCGCCTGATTGAGCAGTCGGTGGCTTACCTGCGCGCCCACGGGCGACGGGTGATCTACGACGCCGAGCACTTTTTCGATGGTTATAAAGCCGACCCCGCCTACGCTCTGGAAACCTTGCGGGCTGCCATCCGCGGCGGGGCAGAGACCGTGGTGCTGTGCGACACCAACGGAGGCACCCTGCCCTGGGAACTGGAGAGCATCCTGCGCCAGGTGCGGGCGAACATTCACCATCCCTTTGGCATCCACACCCACAACGATAGCGAATGCGCCGTAGTCAACTCATTGATTGCCGTGCGTGAAGGCGCTATCCAGGTGCAGGGCACAATCAACGGTGTAGGCGAACGCTGTGGCAACGCCAATCTGTGCTCCATCATTCCCAACCTGGAACTCAAACTGGGCTTACGCTGCTTGCCTGAGGGCAATTTGCAGAAACTGACCGAACTATCACACTTCGTAGACGAGATCGCCAACCTCGCCCCCAATGACCATCTGCCCTACGTGGGTAAGAGCGCCTTCGCCCACAAGGGCGGGGTGCATGTGGCAGCGATGCGACGTTCGCCGCAGTCCTATCAGCATGTGGACCCGGCGCGGGTGGGCAACAAGATGCGCGTGGTCGTTTCCGACCTTTCCGGCCGCGGCAATATCTTGAGCAAAGCCGAGGAACATGGCCTGGATGTGGATGATCAGACCCAGGTTATGGAAGTGCTGCGGGAAGTGAAAGAACTGGAAGGGCGCGGTTTTTCTTTCGAAGCCGCCGAAGCCTCAGTGGCGATGATGCTCAAACGCCAGCAACCGGGCTACTGCCCGCCCTTTGAACTGGTGGACTTTTTCGTCAATGTGGAGCACCGCCAGGGACGCGGCGTTTTTGCCGAAGCCACGGTGAAAGTGCGCGTGAATGGTCAGGTGTTGCATACCGCGGCTGAGGGTAACGGCCCGGTTAACGCCCTCGATCTGGCCCTGCGCAAGGCGCTTTTGCCCTATTACCCGCAAATCGCCGCCTTTCAGTTGAGCGATTACAAAGTCCGCATCCTGGATGGCGAAAACGGCACGCGCGCCACGACCCGCGTATTAATTGACACCCAAAACGGCAGCAAACGCTGGAGCACAGTCGGCGCCAGCACCAACATTATCGAGGCCTCCTGGCTGGCGTTAGTTGACTCGATTGAGTATGGGCTATTAGTGGCCCCTGCGGAGAACGCATGAGAGCCAGCATTGTCCTGCTTCCTGGCGATGGCATTGGCCCAGAGGTGGTGAGAGCGGCGGTGCGCGTCCTGGAGCACATAGCGCGCCAATACGGCCATGAGTTCGTCTTTCAGTCCTACCTGATCGGCGGCAGTTCTCTCGATCGCTATGGCACCTCACTCACCGAAGAGACCCTGCAGGCCTGCCTCGAGGCCGATGCTGTCCTTTTGGGCGCGGTGGGTGGACCCCAGTGGGATGATGTACATGCTGCCGACCGCCCCGAACGCGGCTTGCTGGCTCTGCGCAAGGGCTTAGGGGTTTTCGCCAACCTGCGCCCGGTTAAAGCCCATACGGCTCTGGTGGCTGCTTCCCCGCTTAAGCCCGAGAAACTGCTTGGGGTGGATATTTTATTCGTGCGTGAACTCAGCAGCGGTCTATATTTCGGTCAACCCAAAGGTCGCCAGGTGAAGGAGGGTCACCTCTGGGCTGTGGACACGCTGGAATACTACGATTACGAAATCCGTCGTGTGGTGGAACTGGCCTTCCGCCTGGCGCGGGCGCGCAAAGGCAAGGTGACCTCAGTGGACAAAGCCAATGTGCTCGAAACGTCTCGCCTATGGCGGCAGATCGCGGCCCAGGTGGGGCGAGAATACCCGGATGTGGCCCTGGAACATGTGCTGGTGGATACAGCCGCCATGCGCCTGATCACCCAGGCGGCCCAGATGGATGTCATCGTCACCGAAAACATGTTTGGCGACATCCTCACCGACGAAGCCAGCCTGCTGGCCGGCTCGATGGGCATGTTGCCCTCGGCCAGCCTGGGCGAAGGGAAACGCGGTTTGTATGAGCCGATTCACGGCTCCGCACCCGACATCGCCGGTAAAGGCATCGCCAACCCAATCGGCACCATCCTCTCGGCGGCACTGCTCTTGCGCTATTCCCTGGGATTAGAGGCTGAAGCCAGCGCCATTGAAAATGCGGTTGAGCAAGTGGTAGCTGATGGAGCGCGCACCCCGGATCTGGGCGGCTCTCTAAGTACGTGTGAGATGACCGACGAAATCCTGCATCGCTTGTAGTCTCTTATGCCGTCACCAAGTTTTATACGGCGGCACTATTCATAAACTCCATCGAGATCGCGATCCTGGCTATCACCCAAGTCGGAAGGACCACCCTATTCATTTTTCTACCTATCCTCAAGTGAAACAAGATAACTCAATGCCTCATCTGTAGGCTGCTAAAAATTAATCTCCCGCATCATCTGACTGAAAAGCCGCTGAGAATTATCGTCAAAGGTAAAGATGATTTTCTTCTCAATTAGATAACCGCTTTCCTTAGAGAAGAGCGCTTGCGTCTCGCTTGCGATAATTGGCCGTTTGAAATCTTCGTATTTCACAGGTGCATCATAGACATTGCGAAAATGATCAATGTCCCCTCATCACCATCGAATATTTTTTGCTCGCGAATTTCAACATCCACTCCAACGGCTTGCAATCGTTGGAGTTCTCGAAGAAGATTGGCATCGAGGCCCTCGAGTTTGAGCGGCTCAGCAGTTTGCATCTCGTTTGTCGCAGAGTTCCAAGCCTTACCGTTGCTGACCACGCCGACTTGCACAATCCGAGCATCAAACGCACGCATGATTGAAACACTTTGCAGGATTTGGTGATCCTGACCAAGGTTAAACCAGGTATCCATAATTTGTTCGTTCGGAATAGCCATTTGATTGGGTAGTACACCATTATCTTGGACATCGGTGAAGAAGTGTATCTCTTCGCGCAGGTGAATCCAGCCCGCTCGAAGACCGGCGAGGGCCTTTCTGTTTAGCGCCTAAAGCACCTCGATAGGCGATACCTGGCTAATCTTTGAAGTCTCTGTTGAAGAGGGGTCTTGATGTGTGATGATATTTCTAGAAGCGGGAGAGGGAGGAGTGTTGTAGAGTTCACCTTCGCTTAGTTGACTATTGTCTAAGGCTTGTACGGGATTAGGGCGAAATGTTTCATCCTTCTTAAATAGCACGCTTGCAAAACCCACGCCTATCCCAATACTGATAAGAAAAAAAGATCGATAACACAATTTTAGTTCTCATACAGACCCTCCTTTTTCCCAATCAAACGACTTCGAGTACAATTCTCATGCGATATTGAGGTGATAACAAAGCACCCTTATGAAATAGTATATACAAAAAAACAAATCAAGCCCTTTCTCCTTAACAGAAAGTTTAGATATATTAAACGATGCGGAAATCTCAGAGGTGGGCAATAATGAAATTCAGGTCTTTTACCAACCCCTAAAGTCTAAAAATACCCTAAAAAGGGTAGGAGAGGAGTAATCAACCTTCATCCGATCGCCAAGCAAGTGGATGATGGCCAGTTCCCCAATTCTCCCCCCACAATTGGTTATTCCTGATCAGGATAAACCACCTGAATTTGCTCGCCCCCCACCCGCACCAGGCGCAGGCAAAGGCTGCCCTGAGATGCCGAGGCGGGCAGTTCCACCTGGGTGGGGATTGATCCCTTGCCTCGCGGTCGCATGGCTTGCGCCGCGCTGCGAAAGACTTTGCCATCCCAGGCCGGGTCCACTTCCCAATAGTCCAAATCCAGGTCGGTCGTCACTGCTGGCGGGAGTGAGACCAGGCGTCCCTGTCGCAACGGCGCCGCGGCGAGTACAGGCATGAGGCTGGCGCCTCCTGGAGGGGAGGCGGGGCTCGAGCGGGCATTCTCCTTCAGGCGTTGCAGGGTGAAAGGTGTGCGCGTCTCCTGCACCAGGCGCACGCGGGTGGTATGCACAGCACGCCAGGTGACATCATTGGCGATGAAGCGCCGCCCCAGGCGCGCTGCCATCGTTGCCGCCGTCCCCGCCCCACAGAAGAAATCAGCCACCAGGTCACCCGGATTAGATGACACCAGGATGATGCGCTCCAGCAGGGCAGCCGGCTTTTGTGTGGGATAGCCCGTGCGCTCGCGATGCAAGCGCGCCACCACCGGAAAATACCACCAGTCCTCGGGCACCTTGCCGCGCTTCAGGTCAGGCACCTTGCCAAAGCCCGCCTTTGGTGAAGCGGCAAAGGTCTTCACTGTGCTTGGGTCGTAGGGTTGGCGCACTGCGTCCACATTGAAGGTATATTGATCGCTCTTGGTGTAAACCAGGATAGTATCGTGTTTGCGATTGAACGAACGCCGCACAGGGGATGGCCCGTGATAAATCCAGACAATTTCGTTCAAGAGCCGTTCCGCGCCAAAAATTTCATCCAAGAGCAGGCGCGCATAGGCATTGGCATGCCAATCCAGGTGCAAGTACAGCGTCCCAGTGGGGGCTAGCAGGCGATGCATCAGCGCCAGGCGGGGATAGAGCATATCCAGATAAGCCTCAAGGTTATCCCAGTGGTCGGGATAACCCTCTGCCAGTTGCCATTCCTGGGGGCGGCGTGAATCCTCACCCCGCCCAACGCGTGCGGGATACTGGCGGTTAGTGAAAAAGGGCGGATCGGCGTAGATCAGGTCAATCCGCCCCTCGTACTGCGCCAGCAAGGCCGACATCACCGCCAGGTTGTCTCCCAGGATCAGGTGATTTTGGGGAGTGACCACCCCATAGCCTGCGCCTCCTGGATAGATCAGACTATCCACCTCCAGGTCAGCGGGCACAGGAGAAGGGGGTGTTTTAGAAACCCAGGTCAGTACAGGCATAGCTCCTGCCGCCGCCAGAATGGGCTGGCTGCAAATTATTTGCCAAATTTTGCCCTGAGCACGTCCTCCAGAGTAGGCCGACCGATTTCCTGCAATTCATAACGCACGCGCTGGGTAGGCTTGTTGATATTTATCAGGCGTTTCAGGTCAATGGGTGTGCCGATCAACACCAGGTCAGCCTCGGCTTGGTTAATGGTCTCTTCCAATTCTTTGACCTGCTTTTCCCCATAGCCCATAGCCGGCAACACATTGCCGGTGGTGGGATATTTGGCGTAAGTGGCGCGGATGGAACCCACCGCATAAGGACGGGGGTCCACGATCTCGGCTGCGCCAAAGCGCCGCGCCGCCATCCAGGCCGCCCCATAAGCCATTTCCCCGTGAGTCAGCGTGGGACCATCCTCGACCACCAGCACGCGTTTGCCGCGAATGGCAGCCGGGTCGTCAACAAACAGGGGGGAGGCAGCCTCAATGATGACGGCCTCAGGGTTTAAGGCGCTTAGATGCTGGCGCACTTTAATCACATTCTCTGGAGCGGCGGTGTCCACCTTATTAATCACAAACACATCCGCCGAGCGGGCGTTGGTCTCACCCGGATGGTAGGCCAGCTCATGGCCAGGTCGGTGCGGGTCCGCCACGACGATCTTTAAATCGGAGACAAAGAAGGGAAAATCGTTATTGCCGCCATCCCACAGGATGATGTCTACCTCCTGCTCCGCCTGGCGCAGGATGCGCTCATAATCCACGCCAGCATAGACGATGACCCCATTCGCCAGGTGAGGCTCGTACTCCTCGCGCTCCTCAATCGTGCATTCATATTTATCCAGGTCGCTGAAATCGGCAAAGCGCTGGACCACCTGCCGTTTCAAGTCCCCATAAGGCATGGGATGGCGCACGGCAGCCAGGCGATAGCCCATCTGGCGCAGGATGAGCGCTACGCGGCGGCTGGTCTGGCTCTTGCCGGCGCCAGTGCGCACAGCGCATACCGACACCACCGGCTTGCTGGATTTCAATTGGGTGCTCTTCATCCCCATCAGACGGAAATCTGCGCCAGCGGCCAGGGCGATGGAGGCCTTATGCATCACGTACTCATGCGGCACATCGCTGTAAGCAAACACCACCAGGTCCACCGCTTTTTCATGGATCAGTCGCACCAGGTCATCCTCGGCATAGATCGGAATGCCCTTAGGATACAGCGCCCCGGCCAACTCAGGAGGATACAGTCGCCCCTCAATGTCCGGGATTTGGGTGGCGGTGAAAGCCACGACTTCGTAATCGGGGTTGTTGCGAAAATAAACATTGAAGTTGTGGAAGTCGCGTCCGGCGGCTCCCATGATGAGGGTACGAATAGGGGACATCCACTTCTCCTTCAGTGAAAGAATTTGCGCAACGCTTGAGGCGGTGGAGTCAAATCGCTCTCATAGTTGCGAATAAACTTCCTTTACACTGCGCCCTTCTCTTCCGGGCTACACTGCACATCCACGGTTCGCATCTTTATCTTACATCACTTGCGGCGCTTCGATGCCCAGCAGATACAGGCAATTGGCAATGGCCTGGCGTGCTGCCGCCACCAGCCGCAAGCGGAAAGCGCGCACCCCTGGCTCAGCCTTCAGCACCGGGCATTGGGCGTAAAAATCGGTGAAGGCTTTGGCGATGGCATACGCCAGATTTGCCAGATACAGAGGTTTATACTCCTGGGCTGCCCGTTGCACCTCGCCTGGCAGACGGGAAATCAGGTCAATGAGTTGGATTTCGCTGGGTTCCAGGGGGTAATTAGGGGTGAGCGCCTGCGCTGGGGAGAGAGGAGAGATTTGCGGGTCTTCGGCCTGCAACTTGCGCAAGATGCCGCTGGCGCGCACATGCGCATATTGGATATAGGGCGCGGCCTGACCGTTGAAATCCAGGGCGCTCTCCCAATCAAACGTAACCACCTTGGTGTTCTCGCGCGCCAGCATGGGATATTTGAGCGCCCCCAGGCCCACGGCGCGGGCTACAACCTCTTTTTGCGCCTGGCTCAATTCTGGATTCTTCTCTTCGACCACGGCCCTGGCGCGCTGGCTGGCTTCGCGGATCAGGGCTTCCAGGAGCACAACGTTCCCCTCACGTGAAGCGATCACCACATTGCCCGGCAGGCTGACCACCTCATACGCCAGATGGCGGCAGCGCTTGGCCCAGGGGTAGCCAGCCAGTTCCAGGGTCTTAAACACCTGCTGGAAATGCAAAGACTGACGCACATCCACCACATACAGGGAGAGGGCCAGGTCAGGGTAATCGCTAAATTTGCGGATGGCTAGCGCCAGGTCTTCAGTGGCATACAAAGCAGTGCCATCCGAGCGCAGCACCACCATCACCCGATATTGCTCTTTGGTTTGTCCCAGCAGTTCGTCAATCTTGACGATCACCGGCCCATGGGGGCGTTCATCCACCGCGATGCCGCGCGCAATCAATTCTTCCACCACCTGCTTGCCGGGTTGTTCTTCCTCGCTGTTGAAATAATAGCGATCGAAGCGGATACCTAAAATGTCATAAATCTGGTTGAAACCGTCTAGAGACCATTGGCGGGTTTCCTGCCATAGCCTTACCACTTCCGCATCCCGCCGATCCCAGCGGGCATACAGTTCGCGCACCTCCGCTTCCAGTTCAGGGTTCTCCTCCAGGCGGCGGTTGGCCTCGGCATAAAGATCTCCCATCCAGCGCGTGATGTCCGACTGGGGCTTTTCGCCGGCGTGGTACTTCATATAATTCCACAGCCATTTGATGACATGTAAGCCCATGTCGCCGGGATAATTAGCCCGTACCACATCATCGCCAGCAAAATCTAAAATGCGGCAAATGCTATCGCCTAAAATGGCGCTGCGCAGATGGCCCACATGGAAAGCTTTATGGGTGTTGGGGTTGGAAAACTCCACCATCACCCGTTCGCCGCGGCGAGCTGCCCGTCCAAAGTTATCTCCCTGCTCCAGCACTGTATCCACCACACGGCGGCTGTATTCGGCGGGGGAGAAATACAGGTTTAGATAGCCCTTGACGGCTTCCACGCGGCTGAAGCCGGGCGGGGTGCCCAGGTATTCTGCCACCCCCTGGGCAATCTCCTGGGCGCGCTGCGCTACCGACACCGCTTGTTGATCCATCTGCTGGCGCTGGCGCGCTTCCTGGGCTGCCAGTTGAAAGAACGAGGTCGAAATCCCCCACTCGCCCGAAAAGGGGATAGGATTCCACTGAAGAGCGCCGAACTCTGGCAAAGCCTTTTGAGCACAATATTGGCGTATAGCGGTTTCAATCGCCTGTTGCTCTGCTTCAAACATGCCACATCCTATCCAAGGCAGGCTGGATTATAACACGCAAAAACGGGAGCACCTGTGGCTCCCGCTCTATCACGGCAAAGAAAAGCCTGCAATTAGGCGCTTTGCTTTTCCAGGGCAGCCAATCGGCGCATCAGGCGGCTTTTGCGGCGCGCAACGTTATTCTTATGCAGAATGCCCTTCTCGGCCGCCTTGTCCAGAGCGCTGACCGCCTGGCGCAGGGCCTGGCGGGCGCTTTCCAACTCACCGCTTTCGATGGCCTGGCGCGCTCTTTTGACCATGGTGCGGGCGCGGCCGCGATAAATACGATTTCTCAAGCGACGCTTCTCATTCTGCCGCAGACGTTTAATTTGAGACTTGATATTGGCCAAAGGTATGCCTCCAATCTTTTCTTAATTCCCGTAACTTTCAAAAACCTCGAACCATAGCCGCGCTCATCGCGTTACGGGGCGTTATTTTACATGAGAATGCTCAATTTGTCCAGTTTCGAACAAGCCTGTTTACCTGCGCGGGTCATCAGTTCAGACTCACCTCGCCACCTGCCTGCCTCACTACCCGAATCGCCGGGGAGAAAGAACAGGTGAGCACCCTGGACTGTGGCGAGGTGGGAATAGGGTTACAGCCCCTCTTTTGCAGGCAGCCGCGCATCCGTCCAATCCCACTCTTGCAGGGTTTTAAAGGCATGGTAGGCGGTTAAATCCAGATGCAGGGGCGTGATCGAGACATACCCCTGAGCCAGTGCACCGACATCGCTGCCATCTTCAGGGACGCCGGTTGGAGCCTCCCCACCGATCCAGTAATACGGTCGGTGGCGCGGGTCTTCCCGCCGCACCAGCGAATCGCGATACACGCGAAACCCCTGGCGGGTGATCATGCTGCCTTTGATCTGCTCCTGAGGCAGATAAGGCACATTCACATTCAGCAACACCCCTTTGGGCAAGCCGTGGGCGATTACCTGTGCCACCACCTGTTGAGCTACACGCGCTGCCACGCTATAATCTAAGGGTGGATGGTCATTCTCGCTGGCCGCCAGCGAAACGGCGATGCCTGGCAGGCCGGAGATTACTGCCTCCATCGCCGCTGTCACCGTTCCTGAGTAGGTTACGTCGTGCCCCAGGTTGGAATAAGGATTAATTCCCGATACCACCAGGTCAATCGGCTCGGGCAGCAACCCCAAAACCGCCAGAGCCACACAATCCGAAGGGGCACCATCCGAAGTCAGGGCAGGGGTGCCATCTGCCAGTTGCGTCTCCCAAACCCGCAGAGGGCGATGTAAAGTCTTCACATGGCCTGAAGCCGACCAGTTGTGGTCGGGGGCAAGCACGCTGATCTGATGCCCCAGTTGGCGCAACCCCTGCACCAGAGCCAATAGCCCATGGGCATTGATGCCATCATCATTCGTCACCAAAATATGCATAGGATGCTACAATACCTCAAACGCATAATTTTGTAAGCCTGCTCTGGGTTTGGCTGGACTGACCCTCCCAGGTGGCTTTAATTTTATCCCATACCAGGTTATTTGTATATCACCCAGAATGGAGCGTCAACCATGTCCGTGATCAAACGCCTGCTCGGCCTCGGCCTGATCGTCCTTTCCAGTGCCAGCCTGATCATCACCCTGTTTGCCATGATTCAAACCTGGCGGGTGCGCCAGCCGCTCACTTCCAGCCTGCAATCAGGCCTGGAAGTCATCAGCACCACCCTGCAAACCACGGCGGAGGTGCTCAACCTCGCCGACACCTCGCTCCAGGCAGTGCAGGGCAGCACGCTCGCCCTGGAAAAGGCGGTCAACACCCTGGCAAAATCCATCCAAGACACCCAACCCCTGGTAAACACCCTAAGTTTCTTGCTGAAAGCCGATCTGCCTGGAGCTATCACCTCTGCCCAAGCCTCGCTGAAGGCCGCTCAAGAAGGCGCCAAAATCATTGACGGCGTGCTGCTGGAGATCACTGCCTTCAACCCCCAGGCTTACAACCCCGACACCCCCGTTCATATTGTCCTGGTACAGGTCTCTGAAAGCCTGGACGGACTGCCTCAATCCCTGAACACCATGCACGATAGCCTGAACAACACCCAGGGCAACCTGAGCACCATCAAGGCTCAGATAGACCAGATCGCCGCCAACCTTCACACCATTAACCTCAACCTGAGCCAGACGCAGCAAACTCTGCAGCAATATCAAGGC
>JBBILY010000043.1:0-19355 GCA_037444705.1 Chloroflexota bacterium
AGCGGTTCAGGCTTCATCCAGGGCTAAGCGGCAATCGGCCAGGGCGCTCAACACGCCCATCAACGTGGCATAATCGTCGCGCAACAGGGTGATCAACTCCTGGGTGGCTTTGGCCGCCCACTGCGGGTTGCCCCAACGTGCCTGTATCTCCTGTACTTGCTTGATATGCGCTGCCAGGAGTTCACCTACCGCCACATCTCGGGCGCGCAGGATATGGCGAAAATAGCCAAAATTACCGCTCCGGGTGAATTGAACGATCTCCTCTTCGCTGCACAGGCAAATCGTATCCAGGCTTAAGGGGGCGCGCGGGGGCAACAAGTGCCAGATCTGCTCCTTTTCCCGATAGCCGATGGATAAAACGCTCATCTCCAGGGGCACATTGCGGTTAATGCGGTTATCTTCAATGATGGCTGGATCCACATTCTCTGAAGTCACCAGTTGCTGCACCAGGCCATCATCATCCACATGAATATCATAGATCAAGCCGTAGATGTGAAAAGATTCTCCCAGGGGAGCCCGCACCATAGAGCCAAAGGCGGGTGCATCCGCGGTTGAAACCCGAGTGCCCACCACATAACCGTTGATTGCGGCGCGCAGCAGCCGCCCAATGGCTAAAGCCTTCGTGTTCAAATTTTAAACCTCCTTCTCCCAGAGAGCCTCTTCATCGCCTGTTTATGAGACACCTCCCCCAACGGCACTCCCCGCCTCATCAACTCCGCCATCAGCATTTCACTGATCTGATCCTTCTCTTCCAGAGTGACCACAGCCACCTCATGGGCGCGGTGTAAGATATAGGGATAAGCCCGCGAGCCCATCAAACGACACTGGTAAAGCAATACTGCGTGCAGATGGTCGAGCATGGCCCCATCTCGGGCGACCCAGGCGGGGACCTCCACTCGCGCCAGCCAGGGCTGCCTGGGGCCTACATTGAGATAGAAAAAGTGCAAAGCCAGGTCACCGCGATATTCAAGCGCCGATTTGGACTGAATGCCGAAGACCGCCGAACGTTCCCCCGGCCCAAGCCATGGCAAAAACAAATCCGCATCGGTGACGCCGCGCAGAGGGCGCTGATTTCTCAGCCCTTTGAGTTGCTCCTGGGGCGTATGGGCCACTTCCAGCATCTGCACCACCAGGTCAGCCCTAGGCTTATCCACATAACCTGCCACAGCCACGCCCTGCTTCGCCAGGCGTTGCAGGGCAGCTTTGTAGGATTCCAGAAGGTTGGTAAAGGTACGATCCCCGGCCGCCTCGCCTTTGCCCCCCCACAATTCCAGGGGTCCATCCGTCAGGGCAATCACCGCGGGGGTCGCTTCCGCAGCCAGGCGAGCCAGCAGTTCGCGCTCGCGCTGATCCCGCTGCAGGGCGACCAAATCTTCACTCGCAAACTCACCCTGGCCGTAAATTTGATCGCCATAAAACAGTTCGCTCTCGATCAACGTGCGCGGCGCTTCGGCTGAGCCTAAGCGCATCTCGATTGCCCCAATGTTGATCAAATAATAATTCACCAACTCATGGCGGTCGGGATTGATCTGAGACCCATCGGCTGCCAGGACAGTGAGTTGCCCGGGCAGGGGTGGCTCCGCGCGGCGCGCATCCAGGGCCTCTTCAGACGGGATGGCGCACCGCAGGAAAGGATCCTCCTGAACCGCAAGCGCCACTTTTTGCCTCAGGCCTTCCAAATCCCGGGCATAGTCGCTCAACCACTGCCGCGCCAGCCGGCGCAGTTGGCTGAGGCGCTGCTCCTGCTCAGGGGCGTGTAAGCCAATTTCCCTGATCTTATTTTTGATCGCCAAAAAGTCAACCGGCATGGGTCAAACTCCAGCGCTCACCGCAACGCAACAAGCGATGCCCTGGCCAATCGCACGAGCGTTCTGGATGAATTCGAGAGGGTGAGGGGGAAATAATGCGGGCCAGGGGGGTACCCTCAACTGTTCATGGGTAATTATAATGGAGGAGCTAAGGCGATGGGTAAAAACGCCTTCAAAGCCCTTCACAATCTCGTTCGGGGCTAAAGCCTCGGCAACGACTTGACTCCCAACTGCTCCCCACGCAAATGTTGCCAAAGTCTGCGTTCGGTTGTTTGCGAATGGTGTGCCCAGGGCGATGGGGCCGGCCGGCGTGGGCAAGCACCCGGTCACCAGGGCGGAGGTCAACGATGGGGGTTGACCCCACCCCAGCCCTCCCCGTCAACGGGGAGGATAGCCCCTCCCCAGCCCTCCCCGTCAACGGGGAGGGAGCGGAAGTCCCCCCGTTGACGGGGGGATTTAGGGGGGCTACACCCGCGTCTCCTCCCGCCCGCCGGGCGTCAGACCCAGCACGTCAAAGACCACCTCGTCCAGGGCGCGGCGATCGGGTTGGTGGATTTCGGCGAAGAGTGGCATGATGGGCCGTGAGAATAAGGGTTCAGAGGCAGAACAAAACAAGCCTCGCCCGGGATTTTCCTCAAAGTTATGCCATTAATCCTTATAATCGAGTATGATATACCCCGAGCAGAATTGGGCTGCAAGGCGCTTATGCATGGTTTGCCTCACGCATTCATACACCACGGCGCGTCAAAGGTTGCCTTGGCCCAGTCGCCTCCATATCAATTAGCAAACGATGCCTGGCAAACCTCTCAACCATAAAACTTCGGTCGTTATCGTCCCTGGCATGGCTATTCGGGAGGAAATCTATCTAACGAGGATCTGGCTCAGGCGGCGCAGGCAAGCCAGAGCAGCCGATGGAGTGGGCGCGCCAGTGACATTGCTGGCAGGCGTGCGCGCAGACGGGCTGGCACCACCTCCAGCGTTACTCTTCTGGATAAATTCACCAAGTGTCATAACTTAACCAAAAGGGGAAAGTATGAGCACCGAGGTTCATCTCAAAGTTGGCGTCGTTGGAACCGGTTTTATCGGACCGGCCCATGTCGAAGCCTTGCGCCGTCTGGGCATTGAAGTTGCAGGGGTGGCAGGTAGCACTCCAGAACGCGCCGCCCCCAAAGCTCAGGCCATGCGCATCCCCAGGGTCTATGCCACATTTGAAGACCTGATCGCCGATCCACACATTGATGTGGTGCACATCACAACCCCTAATTACCTGCATTACCCTCAGGCGAGAGCAGCTCTGCTAGCTGGCAAACATGTGGTGTGTGAGAAACCGCTCGCCATGGATTCACGCCAATCGGCGGAGTTGGTGGAACTGGCGCAACAAACGCAGCGGGTTGGCGCAGTAAACTTCAATCTCCGTTTCTACCCTTTGGCGCAGCAAGCCCGGGTGATGGTGCAGGAGGGGCAGTTAGGAGAAATTTACATCGTCCAGGGTTCTTACCTGCAAGACTGGCTGCTCCTGCCCACCGATTGGAACTGGCGTCTGGAACCTGAACTGGGTGGTGAGATGCGCGCCGTGGCCGACATTGGCTCCCATTGGCTGGACCTGGTGCTCTTTATCACCGCTTTACAGGTGGAAGCGGTCTTGGCTGATTTCCACACCTTCCTGCCGCTGCGCAAGAAGCCAACCACCCCCATTGATACCTTCAGCGGCAAATTGGTGACGGCAACAGAGTACAGCGAGCAACCCATCCGCACCGAGGACTATGCCACGATCCTGCTGCGCTTCAAGGGCGGAGGGCGCGGGGTGCTCACCGTCTCCCAGGTCAGCGCGGGGCGCAAGAATCGGCTGTTTTTCGAAATTGACGGCTCGCAAGCGGCCATCGCCTGGGATTCTGAGCGCCCCAATGAGTTGTGGATTGGGCATCGTCAGCGCCCAAACGAACTGCTGTTAAAAGACCCTTCTTTGATGGCGCCTCAGGCACGACAATTTGCCTCCTATCCCGGTGGACACAACGAGGGCTACCCGGACACCTTCAAACACCTGTATGCGGCCATCTACCGTTACATCGAAGGCGGCGACTTCAGCCGCACACCCGATTTTCCCACGTTTGAAGATGGCCACCGCGCCCTGCTCCTGGGTGAAGCTATCCAGCGCAGCGCGCGGGAGGAGCGATGGATCGAAATTTGATATCGCCTGGAAATCTCACTGAAAGGAGCGACCCGATGGAACCTGGTCTGATGAGGCCTGCATTAGGCAAACTCACTTTACCCCAGGATGAGGGAGACCTGGATGGATAAATACATTGGCGTGGACTTAGGCGGGACCCATCTCAGGGCAGCCGTGGTCAATACGAGCAACGGGGAGTTGAGCGGCCTCAAGAAGATCGCCACCCTGGCGCGCGAAGGACATCAAGCGGTCATTGGGCGCATGGCTGATCTAATCCTGGAGGTCATCGCAGCCAGTGGCCACGATCTAGCCCAGATCGGTGGCGTGGGCATCGGTGCACCAGGCGTGCTTGACCTGGATCGAGGGGTGGTGCTTTTTCTCCCCAATCTGCCGGGCACCTGGCCCAACGTCCCCCTGCGCCAGGAAATCGAAAAGCGCCTGAGCTTGCCTACCCACCTGCTCAACGACGTGCGCTGCATGACCCTGGGAGAATGGATGTTTGGCGCCGGCCGTGGGGTAGATACCATGGTCTGTCTGGCTATTGGCACCGGCATTGGAGGTGGCCTGGTGATCAATGGCCAACTTCACCTGGGCATCGGCGGCCAGGCCGGCGAATTAGGGCACCAGATTATTGACGTGCATGGTCCCCCTTGCGGTTGTGGCAGCCGCGGCTGTCTGGAGGTCTTTGCCTCGGGTCCAGCCATCGCTGCCCTGGGAGTCAAGGCGGTGATGCAAGGCCTGACCACCAGCATTGGACAACTGGTGGATTTCGACCTGAACCGCATTACGCCCGAGGTGGTGAGCCAGGCTGCCCAGGCAGGCGATGCCGTGGCTCAGGAAATTTTCGAACGCGTGGGCGTTTATCTGGGGATTGCGGTGGCCAATATCCTGGTCTCCGTGGGTCCTCGCAAAGTCGTCATTGGTGGTGGGGTGTCTCAGGTGGGCGATTTGCTGTTGCAGCCCATCCGCCGCACCGTGCGCCAGAGGGTGTTCGTCATGCCGGTTGATCAGGTTGAGATCGTTCCAGCCCAACTCGGCATCAATGCCGGGCTGGTTGGCGCGGCTCTCTGGGCCAAACTTCGCCAAAGTGGGGCGATGTGAAAAATCCACCCATATCAAGGGGGAGGTCAACTGCTAACAGTTGACCTGCTTACCCTCGATCTCATTGGCGTGCACCCCACCTGCCCAAATTCACCCTCAATTTGGGCTTTTGGTGTAGAATGAGAGGCAGATTAGAAGCGTTTGAGATACATCTCATTTCTTGAAGATGGCTTCCCTGACAAAACTCTACGCCTCTACCCCTTCCATGGGGCACCTGCGCCCCTTCGATGCCCGGCATGACCTCAATCCGCTGGCGGACTTAATCGAACTGTGTTTCGCCGACACCCTGGATAGGGATGGATACTCCTATCTGAAGCAGATGCGTTCGGCCGCCCATTTCAGCGCCTCACTGGGCTGGCTGCTGACCATCCCAGCCCACCCCAATCTGCCTCTATCGGGTTATGTCTGGGAAGAGCAGGGGCAACTGGTGGGCAACCTGACCCTGATCCCTTATTACACTCTGGGGCGAAGATACTACCTGATTGCCAATGTCGCCGTACACCCCAACCATCGGCGTCAGGGCATTGCCTCTCGCCTGACTAAAAAAGCCATCGAGCACGCCCAGCAACACGGCGCCCACTCGCTCTGGTTACAGGTGCGGGAAGATAACCAGGCCGCCATCCGCCTGTACCGCTCTTTAGGCTTCAGTGAGAAAGCCAGGCGCACCACCTGGGTTTGGGAACTTATCCCCAACGCCGCGGCACACCCGGCCTCACCTCCCACGGGGATCCAGATTGGCCGGCGCAGGAAAGAAGACTGGCTCAGCCAACGCGCCTGGTTGCGCCAGGCTTACCCACCCGAGGTGGATTGGTATCTGTCGCTCAAAATTGCCGCCCTGGGACCCGGATTGTGGGGCGCGCTCTACCGCCTCTGGCACAGCATGACGGTCGATCATTGGTGCGCACGCCAAAACCACCACCTGCTGGGGGTCGTCACCTGGCAATCCGTGCCCTCTTACGCCGATATTCTATGGCTGGCGACCAAACCCGAATACGAAGAGCAAGTGGTGCAGGCCTTGCTTCCTTTTGTCTGTAAAAGATTCACCCCTCACCGTTCACTGCTGCTGGACTATCCAGCCGGCCGCGCCTTCCAGGCCTTCCAGGCGGCCGGTTTTCAACCCCGCCAAACATTGATCTGGATGTCCCTCAATCTATGACCACCCCTGTCATCGTCATCGTGCTTATTTCCACCTTTATGCACGCGGGCTGGAACCTCCTGGCCCGCTATAACCGTTCCGAAACCGCCTTTTACAATAAAATGTTGCTGATCACCGTGGGAGTTAGCATGATCCCTGCCGTGTGGAGCGAGGCATTAACACGCTCGCTTACACCTCTGGCCTGGGCATGCGTGGTTGGCTCGGGCTTTAGCGCCGGCGTGTACCTGTTCGCCCTGGCGCAGGCCTACGAGTCATCGGATTTCACCATCGTCTATCCCATCGCACGCTCCTTGCCGGTGATCTTCGTGGCTTTTGGCGATGTGCTGCGCGGTCGGCATCTAACCCCCATGGGCTGGCTGGGCATTCTCCTGGTGGTGAGCGGTTGCATTCTGGTGCCGCTACGCTCCTTCAGAGATGTGACCCTGCAGAACTACTTCAACCGCGCCACGCTATGGATGCTGCTCGCCGCTTTGGGGACAGTGGGCTACACCTTGCTGGATAAAATTGCGGCTGAGGTCGTGCGCCAGGGTGCGGCCACCGCGGCGCGCTATGGCTACTTTTACTTCGCCATCTCCTATCTTCCCTACCGTCTGTTTATGAGCATGCTCAAAAACCCTTCCCGCAAGCCCGACCCTGGGGATTGGAAACTGGCCAGCATCGCCGCCCTGCTGGGCTTTGGCGGTTATTGGCTGATCCTTTGGGCCTATCAATTAAGCCCCTATGCCAGTTACATCGTCGCCTTTCGCCAGTTCAGCATCGTCATCGGCGCCATCCTGGCTTTTCTCATCTATAAGGAGCAAGGGGTGAAAGTTCGCCTGAGTGGGGCGTTGCTCATCACCAGCGGCCTGGTATTAATTGCGGGATGGGGGCGATAGACCCAGCCCCATCACCCGCCTCATCCCATTTTGACCACAATATCCGATAAGATGTTTGCCGCTTCATCGCCACGGTCGGCGGCATTGCTCAGGTGGCGGTAAATCTCGCGCATTTTGAGCATCTCTACCACCTGCCTCACATCTTGGGGCTGCATAAACAGGTCTGCCAGTGCCTGGCGATAGCGCAACTCAACCTGGTTTTCGATCTGTTTGGCGCGCACCACATGATTCTGAGCCACCCCTGGATGGTCGCTCAGGCGCTGCACCCCCATGTGAATCTCATTGGCAGCCTTGGCTAAAAGGTTGCCAATTTCTCGCATGTGGCTCGTGGGAGAGACCTCCAGGATGGACATCTCCACCACTGTGGTGTAGGCATAATCGAGCATATCGTCAATGGCGCGCGACAGAGCGTGGATGTCCTCGCGGTCAAAGGGGGTGACAAAGGTGTGGTTCAATTCATCAATTAAAATGCGACGCACCTCGTCGGCCTCGGTCTCCAGTTTATCTACCACATCGGCGCGGCGTTTGGTGGGCTTCTCCAGATAGGCCACCAAAGCCTGCATCCCCTCCTCAGCCAGTTGTGCCTGTTGCAATAAAAGTTCGACAAAGCGATTTGGGCGGCGTTTAAATAAATTCTGTAAGTTGAACCTCTTCCACCAGGGGACCGTCGGTTTCATAGGAAAATTTTACACCTCTCACATTATTTGGCGCAAAATCGAAAGGACAATTGCGCCCAATAAACCCGTTGTCGGCAGGGTCAGCACCCAGGCAAGCAGAATCTGCCCTGCCAAACCCCAACGCACCATGGGGACGCGTTGGGCTGCGCCGGCTCCTACAATCGTGGAACTGATCACCTGGGTGGTACTCACCGGCCCACCTAAAAGCGCTGCTCCCAGGATCACAATGGTACTGGCCAGTTGGGAAGAAAAAGCATGAATGGGTCGAATGCGATAAAAGCCCCCACCCATTGTTCGGATCAAGCGCCAACCGCCAAAGGCAGTGCCCAAGCCCATGGCTGTTGCGCTGGCGGCGATGACCCAGGTGGGCACTTGAAATACAGGCAAGATGCCAAAGGCCACCAGTCCCATGGCAATCATGCCCATGGTCTTCTGGGCATCGTTGGTACCATGGCTCAGACCTAAACTGATGGCCGTCAACCACTGCACCCGGCGGAAAAAGGTGTTTACCCGCGGTGTCATCCATTGACCAACGAACAAGGTTTGTCGCATAATCAACCAGCCAACGAACAAGCCAACAATGGGCGAGGTGAACAAAGCCACAATCACCTTAACCAGACCCTCTATTTTGATAACGTTTACCCCATAACCTGCAAGCGCCGCCCCGACAAAGCCCCCGATTAACGCATGGGAAGAACTGGAGGGAATGCCCAAGAGCCAGGTCAAGATATTCCACAGGATGGCTGAGGCCAAGGCGGCCATAGCCACCGGGATGGTCACGGCCTCAGCGGTAACGACCTCATTGCCAATGGTCGTAGCCACCGCCACACCGAAGAGGAACGGCCCCAGGAACTCAGCCAGGGCAGCCAACACCAGCGCCCAACGCGGTGACATCGCCCGTGACGCGATGGCAGTCGCCACCACATTGGCGCTATCGTGAAAGCCATTTAAGAAATCAAAAAGCAACGCAATCGTCACAAAAATCACTAAAAGCCAATTCACTTGAGCCTCTTTAATGTTGAATGCCCTCCCCCCAAGGGTGTGGTGAGATGCGGAGTGCCCATGGCTCAGCCGATTGGCCATATGCGCCCCGCGGCAGAGGAGGGACTCCTTCAGACGATGGGGGCAGCCTTCATCGTGGTTGGAATAGGCACTCCCAATAACTTACAAATCGTCGGCGCAATCTGTAACTGAGAGAGCGCCTCACCCGTGTCGCCTCTCCCCGCCACACCGGGTTGAATCAGGAACAACGGCACCTCGCGCACCTCGGGCGTGGTGCCACCATGGAGGCGGTCGGCGTTGATGCCGTGATCCCCCGTAACCAGCAAGATATAACCGCGTTCCAACCACTCGGCAATATGAGTCGCCAGCCACATATCCTGGCGAATGGCATGGTTGCGATACTCACTGGAATCGGCGCCAAACTTCTCCCCGATGTAGTCCATGCCCATCGGGTGCAGGAGCAGGTAGTCGGGCTCAAAGCGGCGCACCAGCATGGCCGCGGTGTGAAACAGTTCGATATCCGGGTAGTCATCGCTGGTATAGAAGCGGCCATGTTGAATCCACAGCGAGGGATCATCTACTTCACGGTCGTCTATGGGATTGTAGGGGGCGCGGTTGTACAGTTCCGAGAACCAGTAATAGGCTGCGGCAGCGGTGGTTTTACCTGCCTGCACCGCCACCTGGAAAACATTGGGTTGGGTGGAGCGGCGTACCACATAGTTGGAGACAACGCCATGTTCTACCACCGGCAGGCCAGTATGCACCGTCTCATACATGGGACGCGACATGCTGGGCAACTCACCTATCACCTTGTACAGGCTGGCGCGCCCCACCTCAACCAGGTGGCCCAGGTAGCCCATGCCAGCCACGGCGGCATCATAACGTAATGCGTCCGAGAGAATCAGAATAACTTTAGCCAATGCGAACCTCTTTGTTCGATCTGGTAAAAAGATTGGCTTCCCAGGTATTAGCCCGAAAAGCGCTCAGGCGCGCTCTTCATGGTCCAGCACCAGGACCGCTTCGCGCGAACAGGTGATCTGAGCCTTATCCCCGATCTTGGGGAGTTCCAGATAAGGGTTATTAAAGGTATCTACGTAAAATGGTAGATTACCCACACGCACCTGGATGCGGACGATGGAGCCCAGGAAAGTGATGTTCTCGATGGTGCAATCGAGGAGATTGGCTTTCTTTTGCTCTGAGGCAAAGGATAAGCGCTCAGGGCGGATGGCAATCATCACCCGTTCGCCGAGGCGGCGCTCCTTAAGGCTCTGAGCGGTCTGGATTTGATGGCCTTCCACGCGCAGGATGTTATTAACTGGATCCACCACCTCAGCGCTGACGGCGTTCAAAGTGCCCACAAATTGGGCGACGAACTCGGTCTTGGGGAAGTTGTAGATCTCGAAAGGCGGGCCGACCTGTTCGATAACCCCATTATTCATCACCACCACCCGATCGGAGATGGAAAGGGCCTCTTCCTGGTCATGGGTGACATAAATGGTGGTGATCTTCAATTGTTGCTGAATGGCGCGAATCTCGGCCCGCAGCGCCACGCGGATTTTGGCATCCAAAGCCGAGAGGGGCTCATCCAACAACAACACGCGGGGTTGAAGCGCCAGCGCCCGCGCCAGAGCTACCCGCTGTTGCTGCCCGCCAGAGAGTTGATAGGGATAGCGGTCCTCGTAACCCTGCATGTGGATCAAGGCCAGCATCTCTTCCACGCGCTGCTTGATCTCTTGGGGCGACTTCTTGGCGATTTTCAAGCCAAAACCAATATTGTCAGCCACGGTCATGTTGGGGAAGAGGGCGTAAGCCTGGAAAACCATACCCACATTGCGCCGATTGGGTGGCAGGTAGGTGATATCCTCCCCATCCAGGATCACCCTACCGTTGGTAGGCGTTTCAAAGCCGGCCACAATGCGTAGCGTGGTGGTCTTTCCACAGCCACTGGGCCCAAGGAAAGAAACCAACTCGCCCCGTTCCATCTCCAGGTTGAAATCCTTTACCGCAATGACCCGATTACTAAATTCTTTGGTGATATTAATCAACTGAATAAATGCCATGATCAACTCCATCTATACAGTCTTACAAACCTATCGAAATACCTGCAGCGCACCTGCTTGACCTCCATTCTAGCGTGCGCCACCCAGCTGCGCCTCACCCGGGGCACCCCGGCCGAGCCATTGAATTAAGCCCACAGAGAGCCAGGTGAGGGCAAAACTCACCACTGAGACCGCCTGAGGGGTATAAGCCCGCATCGAGCCGACCTCTTCAATATAGGGCCCGAAGGCCGGCCAGGCCAGCAAGGAGGCAAAGGTGAACTCTCCCATCACAATGGCGAAGGTCAGAAAAACGCCGCTCAAAATCGCCACACGCAGATTGGGGAAGATCACCTGGGTAAGGATGGTTGACCAGTTTGCCCCCAGGCTTTGGGCTGCCTCGGTCAGGGTGCGCACATCAATCGCCCGCAGGCCGGTATCTACCGCCCGATACATATACGGTAGCGACAACACCACATACCCGGCGATCAGGGGGATCGGCGTAGGCGTCAGGAAGAGGGGCGGCTTGCCATACAAGCGAATCAGGCCAAAGGTTAACACCACCGCCGGCACAACGAAAGGCATTAGCGTAAAAAACTCAACCACCGGGCGCATGCGCGGCAAGCGCAGGTGCACCCAATACGCCGTGGGCACCACCAGCAAAAGGCTGACCACGATGGTCAACACCGACCACAGCAGTGAATAGCCAAAGGATTGGTAGAAGCGCGGGTCGCTGAAAGCTACCCGATAGGCCTCCAGCGTGTAGCGCCCTTTGATCATGCGCATACTGAATTCCAGCGTGGCAAAGAGGGGTAAGAAGAAGTACACCACCCCCAGGATGAAGATGAACCAGGAAAAAACAGGAAAGCGTTTCATCGCACCCACCTCGCTGAGCGGCGCTGGAGCGTGGTATAGCCAAACATGGAAAGACCCATAATGACAATCATCCCCAACGCCAGGGCGTTGCCCAGACCCGGATTATAGAGCACATCCCCTTGAATTTGGGCACCGATCACGATCGTCACCAAATTGATGAAACTACCCGTAAAAGCATAGGCCGTAGCATAAGCCCCGAAGGCGTTGCCAAAGAGCAAAATCGCTGTCCCTAAGATGGAGGGCAAGAGGATAGGCAAGGCTATATAGCGCCAAAAATGCCAGGAAGTGCCCCCCAGGATCTCGCAGGCCTCGCGCCACTCGCGCCGTAAGCCGTCTAAGGCCGGGGCCATGATCAGCACCATCAACGGAAATTGAAAGTACATATAAACAATGCTCAGCCCCCAGATGGTGTAAATGGTGAAACCGTGAGCATAGAGGTCGAAATTGAACGCCGTGCGCAACCAGCGCGTCACCAGTCCTGCGTTACCCATGGTCGCCACAAAGGCGAAAGCCAGGGGTACCCCGGCGAAGTTAGACGCCACTCCGGAGAAGGTCAGCAGGAACGAGCGGATTGAGCGCGGCAGCCCACCCAGGATCACGGCATAGGCTAATAAAAAGCCAAATATGCCCCCGCCAACGGCGGTGATCAGGCTGATGCTCAGGCTGGCTTTGTAGGCATTCACCAAATCCTTCTGGGTGAAGATGGCGATCACGTTCTCCAGGGTGAAATGCCCCTCCACGTCCTGAAAACCACGGATAAAAATCGAAAGTGAAGGCAGGATGAGGAAAAGGAAAACAAAAGCGAAGAAGGGCAGCAATGCCAGCCAGAGCCAGACAGTCCGGCTACGCGGGGGACGCGCTCGAGGCGCGTCCCCCTTGGCCGGTCTGTCTCCCGTCAGCGTTTGGGGTTGACGTGCGAGCAGACTCACCAGATTTTCCTCCTATCCTTCGCCATACACGACCTTGCGCCAGTTCTCCGTGATGCGAGCCTTAACTGCGGTGAGCATCTCCACCGTGGGGAAGATGGCTTTCTCATACGCCTCTGCGGGGGGCAGTTTCGCCGCCAGGTCGGGTGGGATCAAATTGCGCTTGGCCAGGTCGGTGTAGCGGATGGGGTGGGCATAGCCCTTGAGATAGAGCAACTGGCCCTCATCGCCCATGACGAACTCCCACCACAGGCGGGCGGCGTAGGGATGGGGCGCATAAGCGCTGATGCCACCAGCATATGGCCCGGCCAGCACACCGCTCTTAGGTACTATGATCTCCAGGTCAGGGTTGCCCGCCAGGGCATCGCGATTGGCCAGGGCTAGGTAATCCCACTCGATCGTCAGCGGTGTCTCACCCGCGGCGATGCGGCCCTGATCGGCGATGACCGGGATGAAGTTGCCGGCATCGTTCATCTCTTTCCAGAACTGCAAACCGGCATCGGCCGCCTGAAGAGCCTGGTCTACGCTCTCCAACTTGGTGAAGCCCATGCGCGAGATGCCCGCGGCAAAGACGGTTTGAACCGCCTCGTTGGACTTGAGCACATCGCCGGCCATAGCCACCTTGCCCTTGTACATCGGGTCAAGCAGGTCTTCCCAGTCCTGGGGCATTTTCTCGAAAACGCCCTTGATCACCTCAAAGGTGAGGACCCCATAGTACTCAGCCCACCAATAGCCATCGGGGTCTTTGAGAGGAATGGTATCCCAGGTGGCAACCTTATATTTGGCGAGCAAGCCCTCCTTCATGGCGGTCTCGGTGTGACCAACGCCAATGTCAATCACATCCGGCGCCTGGGGGCCCTTGCTGCCTTTGTTGGCTTTAATGGCTTCCAGTTCATCCGAGGAGCCCGCATCGGGGTTCAGTTCATTGATGGGGATGTTGTACTTTTTCTTGAAGGTATCAATGATCTCCCCGTAGTTCGCCCAGTCGTGCGGCAGAGCGATGGTGGTCAACAGACCATCTGCCTGGGCGGCCGGGATTAACTTGTCAAGAGGGATGGACTCCCCTGTAGAAAGATCGGGTAATTCGACCGAGGGCGTGGCTGCTTTCGGTGCACAAGAAGCCAGCAGGGCTGCACCACCTGCCAGGGCGCTCACCTTCAAAAACTGACGACGACTGAATTTGCGAGACATCTTTTCCTCCTTATAATTCACTCAAAAAGGATTTGCGGACCACAATATTGAACAATATGCCAGGTTTTAGGCTTCTGTGGACACCTCCTCTCAAATTGAATTGCGAGAGCGCCAGGCGTGAGTCTTATCAAAAAATTTTAACATTGGCATGGGTGAAAGTCAACTTGCCTGGCGCTGAACCTCCATCATTCGACCGGGATCTCCTTGTACACCTTATCCACATCAATGCCCTGACGCCGACGGTAAGCCGTGAAGCCATAGTAAATCGCCGCGGCTAAGCCATAATTGACCAGCATGAAGGCCATGGAACTGACGTTCTTCCAGCCAATGCCATAGTAGGGGAAGTCGAAGGGGGGCACATGTGGATCCCATAACCATTCAATCAGCAGCCAGTCCAGGAAAGCCATAAAGATCAGGCCCGCCAGGGTGACCAGGGGCATTTTCGCCCCACCCAGCATCTTCGTGGCGACGAAGTACAGGATCCATACCAGCAGAATGGCATTGATCACGGTCAGAATGCCCACTACGCTGACAATCAACCAAGTCAACGGTGTGGCCAGTTCAGTACCCGGGAGGCCGCTGAAGACCGCCAGCGCATAACGGAAGGAGGTCACAATCAGGTAAACCGTGGCTACTCCATAGAGCACCAGTACCAACCAGCCCAGCCAGGAAGAGACGCGATAGCGGGCAATGGGCGAGCCTTCATAGACTTCTTTTTGCCGCCAGGGCAGGAGAATTCCGGCCACCGTGGTCCCCAGGAAGGTGACGGCGATCACCAGGGTGGCGTCCAAAGCCAGGGTGCGGAAATTCCAGATATTATAGGCGTAGAGGATCGAGACGATCACCGAAGGGATGACCATCAGCAACAGGGCGTTAATAGGCGTGCGCGTGCGGGGTTCCACCGCGGAGACCCACTCCGGCAACATGCGGTCGAACGCCGCAGCAAAGATCACCCGCGTCGAACTGAGGAAGACCGTGCCCGACCAGCCGAACCACCACAGGCTCATCAACACCAGGACGATCAACTGCAACAGTGGGCTTTTCACCAGGAAGGCCGCGAACAGCACCGGATAAGGCCAGATGGGCAAGGGGGGCTGTTCGCTGGTGTAGCCCCAGGTATAGTTCCAGAAAGCCCCATTGGCTTTATTGTAGAAATCCCAACCAATGGTCTTGGCGATCAGGGCAAAGAAGATCAACCCCAAACCAGCGGTGACGATAATGGCAGCCGCCATGCCCCAGAAATTGCGCTTATAATCCGAGGCGCCGCGCACCTCTCCATACAGGGTGGAACCCCAGTTTGGCCACAGGTTGAAGAACACGATCATGGGGATCAAAAGCATGCTGGCGCCCAGGGCAACGCGGTTCAAAGGCGCGGTGACTGTGCCCGCGGCTTCACCCGCAGCCAGGGTGGCCTGATACAGGTCTCCCGGCTGCACGCCAAATAACTTGGGTGCCAGTTCATTCAAGTTATTAACGAAGGTCTGGTTGTTGCCGATTAAGAGCAAGATAAACACCAGCGCCAAACCGGCCATGCCGCCCCAAAAGCAGAATTTTTGCACGCGGGCATACCATTTCATCCCCACGGCGATGTACACGAACACGATGGCACATACCGCCAGCGAGCCGACCAGCAATCCATCATTGGTGGTGGTAAACCAAAGCGCCGCATCGCGCGCCCCCAAAATCGCCAGGATGGGGGTAAAGACTTCATAGTTCAACATTTGGGCATATAGCGGCACCCACAACCACAAGATGAACCACCAGCCGGTAACCGCCAGGATAAACCCCAGGCCTCGCCCTAAAATGCGGCTCTGCCACACATAATCTCCACCCGCGCGTGGCATGACCGAGATCAAGCTGGCATAGACGATCACCTCAAAGATGGTGAACAAGCCACCCACCACCACCGCGGTGGCCAGATTACCTTCGAAGTAATAACAATAAGAGAAGATGAACAATCCAAGCGTGATCAGGTTGATAGAAAACGAGGCATAGATAAACGCATCGAAGACCGACCAGGCGCGCACTAATCCGCTGGCTCGACGTACAAAAAGGGTCACCTCACTCATCGTAACTCCTCCGTCGTTCAGGTCTGGCCGCGCTCAAAACCACGCGGCACTATCTGATGGATCTGACCACATGGGCAGCTACAAGCCGTTAGCAAACAGTCCGGCCCTATGATCGCTGCCCCTTGCCAGGGCACACCTCCCGGCAAGCCTTGCCGACACACTCCAGCGAGCCCATCTATGCTTCTTTAGCGGCGCGAATCTCACCTCCTTCCACTCCAGAAATGCCCCGGCCTGGCCAGCGATGGCGCTTTTGCAATGCCCCAGGGCTTATAGCGCAGGCGTTGAGGCCGACGAACAACCTAACCCGTAACCAGGACATAATTGCCTAAACCCTTGGGTTTCAACTCGATAATCACACCATGCAAAATTCCCTGTTCATACATGCTGCCCGGGTTAATGCACAGCGTCCTCCTGAACTTGCGCGTGCCCTTGCCTTCGTGAATGTGACCATGCAAACCCACCAGGGGTTGATATTTCTCGATCACCTGCAGCACCGCCTTGCTCCCCACGGGCACCAGGGAACGCCCGGCATAAGCCAGGCGCATGTCGCTGGTCAGTTCGGGGGCCTCATCCAGGCCGCTGCCGTAGGGCGGCGCGTGCAGGTTGAATACCGCATTGTGTACATCGCGCACCTGGCTGATGATGGCTTCAATGCGCTGCAACAAGGCCTCTTCCGCTTCCTCGCGGTGGGTCTTCCAGGGGGTGGGGTTGGTCCAACCCGTGCTGGCCATCTCGTGATACTCATCCAGTTCGATGACACGGCCCTCAGCCAACTGCACGGTTTTGGAAGCAGCGATGATCGGGTCAATATCCAGCATGTCGTCGTTGCCTGGGCAGACATAACAGCGAATGCCCGTCCCTGCCAGTTTTTCGTCAGCGTATTCCATCCAGCGTTGCATGGTCTGCAACACCTGCTGCACAAACAAGGCATCCGTCTTGCCGGGCGTGGCGCTGAGTTCAGCCACTTCATCGGGATTGGTCACATAGGGATAATAGCCCCGATTCTGGATGGTCTTAATCATCTTCTCCACCTCTTCCAGACCCTCCAGGATGGTTTCCTGTTCCAGCAATGTGACCTTATATTTGTTATTCCCCTGAGCGATGATGGGCACAATAGCTTTACCGGTCATATCGCCCCCCAGGATCAACACATCCACCCCATAAAACTTGCCCGCACTGATGAATTTCTTCCAGCAAATCTCCGAACCATGAACGTCAGTCGCATAATATAACTTCATCTATTCTTCTCCTTGGACATGGGCTGTGCCTTACCTACTTATCATCCTTATCCTTTTTGCGGGGAAAGGCTCGCTTGAGCCGCTTCCAATGGCTGCGAATCGCCAGCCACCAGATGCGGAAATTGGGCACGGATGCGCGCCTCGACCTCCGCCGAAAAGGCAGCCGGGTTGGCTTTGGCCAGGATGGCGCGCGCTTTCTGTAAGGCTCGCCCCTGAGCATCCAGGGCGCCTTTGGCCTGCCATTGCTCCCGAGGCTCGCGGTCGGCGATCAGGGGCAGGAAGGCGGCGGTTTTCATAAACTTCATCGTCTGGGGATGGGTGATAAAGGAGCCCCCTGAGCCCACTTTGGCAATCACATCCAAGGATAGGTTCTCTTCGCTAAATTCCATCCCCCGCTGGATGCGTTTCAGCATCATAGCGATTTCATCGTCAATCACCGCTTTGGCGAAATCAAAGGCTTTCAAGGCGTCCAATAACCCACCCATGTTGAACATATCCACCCCGCCCAGCAAGCCGGCCACCACCGCCATGCCGCTTTCATAGCCGCTCTGAGCGTCATTGACTTTGGCGTTGGTCAAGCCAATGTAGCCGCCGCAGGGCAGGCGATAAAAGAGCGCCATCTGGGCAAAAGCCATGTGCAACATGGCGCATTCAATGCCGCCCGAAGCATAAGCCCCGCTGCGCATATCGGCAATGGTGGGCAGGGTGCTGTAAATTAATGGGGTGGCGGGGCGCACCATCTGCATCAGGATGGCGGCTGCCAGGAACTCAGCGTTGCCCTGCACCAGGGTGCCCATCAGGGTCATGGGCGCGGTCAGCCCTCCATTGGGCACAATGCTGGGATATACCGGCAACCCCTTTTCAGTGAAATAGATCAGCAACTCCGTCGAAGCATAGTCCATGGTCAGCGGAGAGACCACCGGGCAAAAATGGGCGGTGATGAAGGGGCGTTGGTAAAAGCCTTGTTCGCTGCCCGCCACTAGGCTGCCCAGTTGGATCAATTGCTCGGCATCGTGCAGATCGGGGGCGTTGCTGCGAATTGGCTTCAGGCAGTTTTTAACCGCCGGATACAGGCGCGCCAGGGTAAAGTAGCCAGGCGGCGCATCATCCGCCAGGGTAGAGATCGAAAAGACATCGTAGCCGGGCAGTTCGTTGATCAAGTGGGCAATGCGCGCGATATCGCCCGACGTGGCGCGGCGCTCCTGTCCTGTCAGCGGATCAATCACATTAGGCGCAGAACTGGCAGTGACGATAACCGGGCGATCATCGGGCAGGGTGCGGTCATACTGGGGATGGCGCCCGTAAAAGGTGAATTTGGGAGGGATGGCTGCCCGAAAGTGCTCCACCACCTGAGGCGGAAACTTAATGATCTCGCTTCCGGCTTCGGCGCGGCAGCCATGGCGCAGAAAAATCGCCCGCGCTTTTTCGTTTCTCACCAGCAGACCCACCTCCTCCAGGATGTGAAGCGAGGCCTCGTGGACACGTGTGACCTGCTCAGAGGTGAGCAAGGTAGCGAAAGTCACCATGCGCTATTCTCCATTTCTTCCTTCTGCATTGCCCGAGAGGCGAAAGCCTCCCGCTATGGTTCTCGGCAACCGTTTGAATCTGATCACCTACTGGCTGGCAACCAGTAACGAAGGTTCAACACGGATGGCGGCAGCCACGCTGCGGATCTGCTCCACGGGCAACATCTGCAACCCCGCCTGGCCGACTTTGAGCGAGGCTGCCGCCGTGGCAAAGCGCACACACTCTTCCAAACTCCAACCGCGCAGATAGCCATAGATGAACCCCGCCGAATAGGTGGCGCCGGCCCCGCAACCATCCACCACCTCCACCTGGGGCGCCCAGGCGCGCAAAGCCTGATCGCCCGAAACCACCAGACTGCCCTGAGCTGCCAGGGTGACCAGAGCTGTTTGCACGCCCACACTGCGCAATTTAAGCGCCACACTTAAAGGGTCGCCGATCTGGCGTTGGGCGGCATCGGTCACCGCCTGACAAAAGGTTGCCCGTCCTGCATAACGCTGTAAGATGTCGGGGTCGCTATGCCCATGCTCCAGATTCAGAAAGACCGGGATGCCCAAGCGGATGGCTTCATCCATGGCGCGCAGGATGTGATCCCCGTCATACCAGTCTACGTATAACAGGCGCGCCTCGCGCAGCAGCGAAAGGTCAGCAGTATCCAGCGTGGCCAGCACCTCGGGGCGGCGCTGCCAGAAGTAGGTGCGCGCCCCGC
>JBBILY010000044.1:0-19337 GCA_037444705.1 Chloroflexota bacterium
GTTATGGAGTTATCGGGTACGCTTGATGGAAACCGACTTCTACGCTTCTATGCTGGTGCCACCCTTCCAGCCCTCTCCAGATTGGGCGGAAAGCCTGGCGGAAAATCTGCTTCACCCCAATTTCCCCATCTCTATGTGGGAAGCCTTTGGCAGGCGCTTTCGACGCAACTACATGTGGATTTACCTCATCCTGGCTGTGGCCTGGTTGGCTAAGAACGCCCTCTTTCCCAGCGCTGTGAATTCCTGGAACGAATTTGTCAACAATGCTGCAATTGGCGGCCTGCCCGGTTGGATCGTCTTGTTAGTGGGATTGATCTTTAACGGCACCCTGTTGGTGATCGGTCTAGCCACTGCAGGTTTACAGCAGGCAACGGGAGAAATCCTGCCGCGCTATGTCCACGAGGCCCGCCCTGGGGCAGCCAAAGCCACTGCGGGTGCTCGGCGTGGCGTGCGCGCTTGGTTTCGCCCTAGCCGCCACCGTCAGCAACTGCTAGCCTTTGTCATCACTGATCAGGCACAGGCGGTCAGCGGTTTGATCTTGAACGAGATGAGGCGAGGCGTGACTTCATTGGAGGGTATCGGCATGTATACTGGCAAACACCATGCTGTGCTGATGTGTGCCCTGACCATCACCGAAGTGGCTCACTTGAAATCTTTGGTCAGTCGTACAGACCCTCAGGCTTTTGTTATCGTCTCTCCGGCTCAGGAAGTGTTGGGGCGAGGCTTTCTGCCGCTTAAGGCAGAGGATTGAGGGCGAATCAATAAAGGGTAGGCCTCAGGCTACCCTTTTGCTGTGGTGACCCGTGCAGGACTCGAACCTGCAACCCACTGATTAAGAGTCAGTTGCTCTGCCAGTTGAGCTAACGGGCCTGGCGCGCAAATTATACCGCAAAGGAGCAGGATGTCAACTTACCAATTTGTTCCCGGGCTGCGCGTGGGGCATGCCCAGGATAATGAAGCCCTGACGGGCGTCACCGTGGTCTTATGCGATGGTGGGGCAGTGGGCGGTGTGGATCAGCGCGGTGGCGCCCCTGGCACGCGCGAGACCGATGCCCTGCATCCACTGCACCTGGTCGAACGTGTGCATGCCGTGGTGCTGGCAGGCGGCTCAGCCTTTGGCCTGGATGCCGCCTCAGGTGTGGTGCGCTATCTGGAAGAGCGCGGCGTGGGTTTCGATGTGCGCGTGGCGCGTGTGCCCATCGTCCCCGCCGCCATTCTGTTCGACCTGGGGGTTGGCCGCGCCGACATCCGTCCCGATGCCGCCATGGGCTATCAAGCCTGCTTGAACGCTACCCCCGATTGGCCCGCCGAGGGCAATGTGGGTGCTGGCATTGGCTGCACGGTGGGCAAAATCCTGGGTATGGGGCAGGCGATGAAGTCTGGCATTGGCGCGGCGCGGATTGATCTCGGCAGGGGCGTGGTGGTGGGGGCTATCGTTGCGGTTAATGCCTTTGGTGACATCATTGACCCTGAAAGCGGCCAGATCGTGGCTGGGGCACGGGTGTTAGAGAAGGGCCCCCTACACCTGGGAGTAGGCCCCTACTTCGCTGATACGCTGCAGGTGATGAAATCGCTTGTCGGGCGCACCGTGCTGGGCTTTGCCAGCCGTGAAAATACGGTTATCGGGGTGGTCGCCACCAATGCCCGCCTGAACAAAGAGCAGGTCAATAAAGTGGCGCAAATGGCTCAGGATGGCCTGGCGCGCGCTGTGCGCCCGGCCCATACCATGCTGGATGGGGATACCATCTTTGCCCTATCCACAGGTAATCGCAAAGCAGATGTCAATATGGTCGGCGCTTTTGCTGCGGAGGCCTTCACCCAGGCGATTTTACGGGCAGTGCGTATGGCGCAGCCCCTGGCTGGTCTGCCATCGGCTTCGGGCGGCAAGCCTGATCAGCCTGAGCATGGACCTGATTGACAGTGCTACGATAGGTTTACGGAAAACTCACTCGGGATTTGAGGCAGTTCATGACGAGGCTAGATGGCAAAAGAAACGATCTTGGTTGTTGAAGATAACCCCGACTTGCGTGAGGCCATCAGAGATATCCTGAGTGATGATGGCTACACGGTGATCACCGCTAACAACGGCCAGGAGGCGCTCGTAAAAATGGGCGTTGTCACTCCTGACCTGGTGATCTCGGATATTGGCATGCCCCACATGGATGGGTTCACCTTTTTCGAGGCGGTGCGCGCCCGCCCTGAGTGGACCTTAATGCCTTTCATCTTTCTTACCGCGCGCAGCGAGAAGGCTGCGGGTCCCCGGGGGAAAGGGCTGGGGGCTGAAGATTATCTCATTAAGCCCCTGACGCGCGACGAATTGTTGACCGCGGTCAGTGCTCGCCTGAGCCGCGCTCAACAACTGCGTATGGCGCAATTACAACAGGCGTATGAAAACAGCCTGACCATGCTGGCGAACGCCATCGAGGCGCGGGAAGGAGCGCGCCATGGCCATGTGGAGCGATTGGTGACTTTATCCTTGATGCTCGCCGCTGAATTAGGGTTGCAGGGTTCTGGGGTGGATCACCTGCGCCTAGGGGCGATTTTACATGACATTGGAAAGATTGTGGTGCATGGAGAGGTGTTGCGTAAAACCCAGCCTCTCAGCCCGGCGGAGTGGGCGCAGATTCAAAGTCATGCTTTCATTGGGGCAGAGATGATCCGCGACATTCCCTACCTTTTTCCGGTGATCCCCATCGTACGCCACCATCATGAACGCTGGGATGGTAAGGGTTACCCCAGCGGCTTGGCCGGCGAACAGATCCCTCTGCCAGCCCGCATTATCGCCCTGGCCGACGGTTTTGATGTGATGACAATAGAGAAGCCTTATCGCCGCGCCTGCTCTTTGGAGGAAGCCTGTGAAGAGATTGTCCGCGGCAGTGGCAGTCGCTACGACCCGCGCCTGGTTGCCGCCTTCCAGCGCTTGTGGCAAGCAGGGAAGGTTCAGGCTATCTATGCCTCCCGGTAAGGTGATCATTCCTTTGAGGCGCGGCTGCGGCAGTTACAGGTGAAGGCAGGCGTTAGCTTCAGATCTGCTGGGGCTTTGAAAAAGTGGCCTGATCTTGTGGAAACGGCTTGACCCTCAAAATTTTTATGGTATATTTTTATCTAAATATAGTTATTTTGGTATGATTATTTTAACCTTCAATTAATTGGATGAGTTACCTTGGGTGCAGCAAAGGGTTTGGTTTTACTCGAGGGGTTCACCGTGAGGGTTTGGTGGGCATATGTACGCCTGCAGGCAATTGCATGAGTTTTGATTCATTCCCCCAGAAAAGGAGGTGATGGGCCGGATTTGGCTGAGATGGAAAATCACAGTTCGTCAGGTTGTCAACCAACACCAAATAAAAAATTTAAGGAGGAGAGTTCTATATGTTCACCCGTAATCGCATCATGGTCGCGCTCAGTCTCTTGATCATTGCCGCTTTTGTGCTGAGCGCCTGCCAGCCTGCCACCGTCACGGTGGTGCAAACCGTCGAAGTGCCCGTAGAGAAGACGGTGGAAGTAGTCAGGACCCAGGAAGTGAAGGTGATCGAGACCCAGGTGGTTGAGGTCGAGCGCAAGGCCTTCACCACGCCGCACCCCATCTTGGGCGACTTGAGGGTGCGCCAGGCCTTGGCTTACTGCACCAACAAACTGGAATTGATCCAGTCGGTGTATAAGACCCTAACCCCTGAGCAGCAAGAATCTCTGGTGATGAACACCTTCATCCCGCGCTCGCACTGGGCTTATGCCGGCGATGAAAACATCACCATCTACCCCTATGATCCAGAAAAAGGCAAGGCGCTGTTGGAAGAAGCTGGCTGGAAACTGGAAGAGGGCGCCGACTTCCGCACTAACGCCAATGGCGATGTCCTGGCGCTCAAGTTCACCACCACCACCGCCACTTTCCGTCAGACCTGGGCGGCGGTGTGGGAGCAGCAAATGGCTGCCTGTGGCGTGCAGATCTTGCGCCAGCATGTCCCGGCTTCCTGGTGGTTTGGCGATACCACCGGTTTGGCTCGCCGCGACTTTGAGTTGGGCGCCTTCGCCTGGGTAGGTGAGGCTGACCCCGGTGGACAAACCCTGTGGGCCTGCGACCAAATCCCCACCCCCGACAATGGTTGGGAAGGCCAGAACTACATGGGCTGGTGCAATGAGGAAGCCAGCGTTGCCATCAAGAACGCTAACAATACCCTGAACAAAGAGGACCGCATCAAGTGGTACCGCATTGTCCAACAGAAATACACTGAGGACGTGCCTGCTATCCCGCTCTTCAACCGCGTAGAAGCCTTTGCCACCCGTCCTGACATTGTGGGCTTCAATCCGCAGCCGGGTGAGCCTTATTACAACTACAACGCTGGTGAGTGGGAGGTTCCGGGCAGCGACACCATCGTCTTAGGCCTGACTCAGGAGCCGGCCTCGCTCTTCGGCCTGGTGGAGGATGCTTTTGTAACCCATGTGGTGCTCTTCCTGCTTGGCGCCGATCGCTCCTACACCACCCTCAACTACGACTTCCAGCCGCTATATCTGGTGGAAATTCCCACCATCGAGAACGGCCGCGCCCAGAATAACGATGTGGAAGTCAAAGAAGGGGATAAGGTGGTGGACGCCAATGGCGATGTGGTCGAACTCAAGCCCGGCGTCAAAGTGATGGACGCCACTGGTCAGGTAGTGGAATACACGGGCGGCACGATCAAGATGAAGCAACTGGTGGTCAACTATGAGTATCGCCCAGATCTGAAGTGGCCCGATGGTTCTCCGCTCACGGCTGAGGACATCGAATTGGGCTTCAAGATCTCCTGCGATCGCGAATCCGGGGCCACCTCCTTCATCACCTGCGATAGGACCCAATCCTATGTGGTTAACGGACTGACCGCAACCCAAACCATGCTGCCCGGTGATCAATACCCGCTCTACTTCGCCCGCGACTTCTACATCTACCCCGCCAATCGCCAACTGGCCGATGGGCGGCTGCTCAAAGATGTGCCGGCTAAAGAGTGGGCGACCCTGCCCGAGGTGGCGGAGAATCCTTGGGGCTTCGGGCCTTACATGATTAAGGAGTGGGTCAAGGGCGAGAAGATCGTGCTCGAGGCTCATCCTTATTGGTGGGGTGGCCAACCCAAGACCCCGAACTTTGTGGTCTCCATCATCACTCCTGAGAACGCCGAAGCCCAACTCCTGGGTGGCCAGGTGGACATCCTGGGCTCCGAGACCCTGGCGGGCATTACCGAGACCCTGGCTGAGGCCGAGAAGCAAGGCAAGGTCAAGACCTACGCCATTGCCGGCGCTACCTGGGAGCACATTGATATGAATCTGTTTGTGAAGTAGAGCAAAGGTACTTCACTCGCGCAAGTTTTGGGCAGGTGCGAAGCCTCGCACCTGCCCACTGCGCAAGGGAGGGAACAGTGGTTTGTGAGGTGTTTGAATGACGGGTTATCTCTTACGACGCTTGATTCAGATGGTGCTGGTGGTTTTTGTCTCCGCCGCTGCTACCTATGCTTTGCTCAACCTGGCGCCGGGGGGACCGCTTTCGGGATTGCGCCAGCGACAGCAAAGCGCTACCTTTCGTCTCACCGAAGAGGATTTTGCTCGTATTCGGGCTTATTTTGAACTGGATTTATCCGTGCCCATCCGTTTTTCTCGCTGGTTAATCGGCTGGCCGAATGGCCGCATCATCATTGCTGGTTATGAGTTTTTCCCTAATGTGCCCATTGGCTGCCGCAAGCCAGTGGAGGAAGTGGTGCAAAATGCCAGAGGGGATTTTGAGACTAAAGTCGTTGGTTGTAATCAATATGTCTATTTACGCGATCTAGAGGGCCGCCGCACCAGCCGCGGCGTCTTGCGCGGCGATTTTGGCCCTTCGTGGCGGCTGAACCGCGACCGACCGGTAAGTGATCTTATCATCAGCCGTCTGCCTAAAACCTTACAATTGATGGGCTTATCCATCACGATCTCGCTGATTTTTGGCGTCCCCCTGGGTATATACTCGGCAGTCAAGCAATATTCCAAATTTGATTATCTGGTGACCACCCTGGCCTTTTTTGGCTCGTCCATGCCCACCTTTTTCTTTGGTCTGCTCTTGATTTTGCTCTTTTCTATCCTGCCTAAAGGAGCGGGGCTGCCTTACCTGCCACCCGGCAGCGCTGAGGCTGTGCGCAATTACACTATCCCGCTTCTTGGCACCATCACTGCCGGCTCTGCTCTGGATCGTTTCTTGCATTTGATCTTGCCCTCGGCGGTGCTGGCTATGGCTTATGTAGCCGGCTGGAGTCGCTTTGTGCGCGCCAGCATGCTGGACGTGCTGCGCCAGGATTATGTGCGCACCGCCCGCGCTAAGGGTTTGATCGAGCGTGTGGTTATCGTCAAACATGCCCTGCGCAATGCCCTGATCCCCTTTATCACCGTGGCGGTCTTCGCCATTCCGGCCCTGTTTAGTGGCGCCATCATCACCGAATCGATTTTCTCCTGGCCGGGTATGGGGCGCTTATATATCCTGGCTCTGGGCGATTACGACTATCCTGTTGCCATGGCGCTCTTGTTTATCACGGCGATTCTTACCGTATTGGCTACCCTGCTCCAGGATATTCTTTATACGATTGTGGATCCCCGCATCCGCTTCAGTTAGGATTAGAGGTATTGTATGGCCGCGACTGCACCTACCGTTGAGGTTTTATCTAGCGAGGCTATCACCACGCCGGAAGAAAAGCCCTGGCAGATCATCTTCCGCCGCTTCCGGCGACATAAACTGGCTATGCTCTCCCTGGGGGTGATTATCGTCCTGTTTACGATCTCGATTTTTGCCAAGCAAATCGCCCCCTTTAAACCCGAAGAGCTGGCGGTGGGGAATTACTTCTTACCGCCAGGCGCAGTGGAGGCAAAAACAGGCCGCATCCACTATCTGGGTACAGATAACATCGGCCGCGACTATTTCTCGCGCCTGGTGTATGCTGGGCGCATCTCGCTCTCGGTGGCGATGCTTTCGGTGTTGATCTCAACCTTGATCGGTGTGGCGGTGGGGGCTTATTCGGGCTTCTACGGCGGCTGGGTGGATGCGGTGCTGATGCGCTTTGTGGAGTTTTTGCTCACCATTCCTTTTCTACCCTTGCTGTTGATTTTGTCTTCAATGTTGCTGCGTAACGAGAACCTCATCCCCATTCCGTTGCCCATCTTGCGTTTTGTGGGCAGCATCATGTTGCTAGATGTGCGCGGCGCCCGTCAGGCGGTGATCATCATCATCGTCTTAGCCGGCACAGGCTGGCTGACCACCGCCCGCTTGATGCGCGGCATGGTGCTGGCGTTGCGCGGCCAGACCTTTACCGAGGCTGCTCAGGCTTTGGGGGCTTCCAATGCGCGCATTATCTTCACCCATATGATCCCCAACGCCATGGCGCCCATCATTGTGGAGGCCACCCTGGGACTGGCGGGTTATGTGATCGCCGAGGCGGCGCTATCCTTCCTGGGCTTCGGCATTCAAGATCCGATTCCTACCTGGGGTAATATGTTGGCCGCCACGCAACAATTCATGTTCGATCGGCCATACCTGCCGCTCATTCCCGGCTTTCCCATCTTTCTGGCTTCGCTTTCCTTCAACTTTGTTGGCGATGGGCTGCGCGATGCCCTTGATCCGCGTTTGAAGTTATAATACGAGGCGGTTTGCTGGAACGCCGGTGCTTTTGCCTGAACTCAATCTTCCTTTTACGAGGTCATCTGTGACAGGGAACGAAAACCAACCTTTGCTTGTAGTTAAAAATCTCAAAACCTATTTCTTCACCGAGGATGGCGTGGTCAAAGCGGTGGACGGGGTGGATTTTTATGTCAACCCTGGTGAGGTACTGGGCCTGGTAGGGGAATCAGGATGCGGAAAGAGTGTCACCTCGCTTTCCATCATGCGCCTGATCAGCGTCCCCGGCAAGATCGTGGATGGAGAGGTGTATTTCGAGGGCAAAGATCTGCTCAAATTGCCCGAAGCGGAGATGGTGCACATGCGCGGCAACCGCATGTCTATGATCTTCCAGCAACCCCAATCCAGCCTGAACCCGGTCTTCAAAGTAGGCGATCAAGTGGCGGAGGTGTTACAGATCCATCAAGGCATGAGCAAGGAGGAGTCATGGCAAAAGGCAGTGGAGTTGCTGCGCCTGGTGGGTATCCCCGATGCAGAGAGGAAAGCCCACGCCTATCCTCACGAGATGTCTGGCGGGCAGGCGCAGCGGGTGATGATTGCCATGGCGCTGGCGCTGAACCCTCAATTGCTCATCGCCGATGAGCCCACCACCGCCCTGGATGTGACGATCCAGGCGCAAATCCTGGACCTGATGCGCGATCTCCGCAATCGCATGAACACCGCCGTGATCTTAATCACCCACGATCTGGGCGTCATCGCCGAGATGGCTGATCGGGTCGCGGTCATGTACGCCGGGCGCATTGTAGAACAGAGCGATGTTAAAACCTTGTTTGAACAACCCCTGCACCCTTATACTCAGGGTCTGATTGCTTCCATCCCCATACTGGGGCAAATCAAAGAACGCCTGGATGTCATCCCTGGGACGGTGCCAAACCTGATAAACCTGCCTCCAGGCTGTCGTTTTGCGCCACGCTGTCGCGCCCGTCTTGAGCATCAATTGAGCATCTGCACTGAGGTTGAGCCTGATCTTATCCCCGCCTCTCGCGATGGCCACGCAGTGCGCTGCTGGCTTTATCAGGATGAGCTCCAACGCGGCTTCAAGGCACCTCTCGCGGTTCAGGCGGAGACGGTGAGAGCGGATGTGGATTGAGATGGATTACCTTGAGTGTGAATCTCATTGTGTAGAGGCAGATTAATGAAAGAACAGTTCATGCTGGCAAAAAGTGTTGAAAAGGAAAATGGCAAGTGGGATTTGGTGCAGGTGAAAAACCTGGTGAAATACTTTCCGGTGCGGGGGGGTGTTTTACAAAGGGTGGTAGCCTGGGTAAAGGCGGTGGACGATGTCAGTTTCACCATCCGTCAGGGGGAGACGGTAGGCTTAGTGGGTGAGTCGGGATGTGGCAAGACCACGGTGGGGCGCACCATGTTACGCCTGATTGAGCCTACGGCGGGTTCTGTGCTCTTCGATGGGGTGGAGGTGTTCAAATTGCGCGGGCGCGAACTGAAAGAGATGCGCCGCAACATGCAGATCATCTTTCAAGACCCCTATGCCTCCCTGGATCCGCGCATGCCAATTGGGGAATCCATCGCTGAGGGGCTTAAGATCCACAATATCGGCACGCCGCGCCAACGCTATGAGATTGTCATAGAAATGTTGCGCAAGGTGGGGCTGGAGGATTACCATGCCCGCCGCTACCCACATGAGTTTTCCGGCGGGCAGCGCCAGCGGATTGGCATCGCCCGCGCCCTGGCATTGCGCCCCAAATTCATCGTCGCCGATGAGCCGGTCTCAGCCCTGGATGTCTCCATCCAATCCCAGGTGCTCAACATCTTAAAAGATCTGCAAAAGGAGTTCGGCCTGACTTATCTGTTTATCGCCCACAACTTGAGCGTGGTGGAGCATATTTCCGATCGAGTAGCGGTGATGTATTTGGGTAAGATGGTCGAGATGGCTGACCGGGAGGAGTTATTCCGCAATCCACTGCACCCTTACACCCAGGCGTTAATGTCAGCCATCCCTATCCCTGACCCCAGCCTCAAGCGCGAGCGCATTATCCTGCAAGGCGATGTCCCCAGCCCCCTCAACCCGCCTTCCGGCTGTCGCTTCCACCCGCGTTGTCCGGTGGCTTTTGAACATTGCGCTTTTCAGGAACCCCCGTTTAAAGAAGTCAGCCCCGATCACTGGGTAGCCTGCTGGCGGGTGGAATAACCCGCGGCGCGGGAGCCTTGTGGTCGTGACCTATGCCTGAAGCATCCTGGTTAGAAGTATCCCTGGTAGTAGATGGCGAACTGGCTGAGGCGGTCGCCGAAGTGCTGGCGCGCTTCGCCCCGGGTGGGGTGGCGATTGAGGCAACGGCTGTGACCGCTGAGGCAGATAATGAGGCAGATCGCCCGATTGGCCCGTGGCGCGTGGTAGCCTATTTGCCGCTGGATAGTCAACTTGAAGCCACGCGCCAGCGTCTGGAAGAGGCCTTGTGGCATCTAGGCTATATCCAGCCTCTGCCCGCTCCGCAATATCAATGGGTGCAAGAACAGGACTGGGCTGAGGCCTGGAAACAGCATTACCAACCGATAACAATTGGACAACGCCTGATCGTGGTGCCCGCCTGGTTAGAAAACCCCGACCCCAGCCGTGTGGCTGTCCGCATCGACCCAGGCATGGCCTTCGGCACAGGTACCCACCCCTCCACACAATTGTGCCTGGAGTGGCTTGAACGCATCTTATCAGGGGGGTTCGCCCTTGCTCCCTCCCAAGTTCACAGCCTGATTGATGTCGGTTGTGGCTCCGGCATTCTGGCTATTGCCGCCCTGAAATTGGGAGTGGAGCGTGCCCTGGGGGTGGATGTGGACGCCCAGGCGGTGGCCATTGCCCGCCACAACGCCGCACTCAACGCAGTTGCTGAACGCTTAGACCTGGGCCTGGGTTCAGTGAAGGAGATTCGCCAGGGCAAGTTTGCTTTGCGACGGGCGCCCCTGGTGCTGGTCAACATCCTGGCGCCGGTCATCATTCAGTTGCTGGATGAGGGGTTGGCAGACTTGCTTGCTCCAGGGGGTATGTTGGTGCTCTCGGGGCTCATCGCCGAGCAGGTGCCTGAGGTGGAAGCCGCCCTGCACAGGCAGGCTCTGGGCGTGATCGAGCGCAGTCAGAGCGGCGACTGGGTAGCCCTGGTGGCGGGCTGAAGCACCCCTCGCCCGCTTCGCTTATTCAACTTTATGACAGGGATAAGGGCGTGAACTCAAAGTGCCCCAGGCTTCACCCCATTCACCCAATTAGAGAAGGCAATCCGGGTTGGGCAGTGGTAAAACATGCTAAAATACACCTGTGAGCCCTGAGCCTGTTCATCTCCCAGAGCGCAATCCTGCAACCTACCGCAGACACCGGCGGGAAGTGTTTTGGCAGATTACTCTGCCCCTGATCGCTGGTGGGGCCCTGGTGCTGGCCGGGGCAGTGGGTGTGATTTGGGCAGCAGCAAGTGGCACAGATAACCTCGGCCGTTGGGTGAGCATCTCCCTAATCTGGATGATCGCCCCTACCCTGCTGGTCATGGCATTCTTTATTGTCCTGCTGATGGCGATAGCCTATGGGCTGGAACGTGGATTGCAGGTCTTACCGCCATATGCCAACCGCGCCCAGAGGGCCTTTACTGCCCTGTATAAGCGCATACGCCGACTCACCGATGGTGCTGTGGAACCTGTGTTGCGCGTGCATTCCTGGAAGGCTGGCCTGAGCGCCCTGCGACGGAGAGTGGAAAGGATGTGAGTATGGAAGAAGAGACCAAGCCAACCCAAGAAAACTGGAAGACGAAGACCCTCATCATTGGCACCCTTCTTGGCGCTTTGGTGGGCGCTGGAGCGGCTTATCTCCTCATCCAGCGCGCCGCGCGTGAAGATAGCAAGGTGAGCCTTTCGGCTGGGGAGGGTGTGAAACTGGGATTGCTGATTTTCGGTTTATTGCGGCAAGTTGCCCAATTGGGGGAGGGTGAAAAAGAGAAAAAGTAATCTCTTGTCGCTCAGGAGTTTATTGGTATGGAAAACTTAACTCAGATGAAGTGCGTGCCTTGTCGCGGGGGAGAACCCCCTTTAAGCGATGAGCAGATCGCTCAATTCTTGCCCCTTGTGGGCGAATGGCAGGTGGTCGAGGTAGGCGGGGTCAAGCGCCTGCAACGCGTGTATCGGTTTAAGAACTTTTCCGAAGCCCTGGCGTTTACCAACAAAGTAGGAGAGATCGCCGAGAAAGAGGACCACCACCCGGCCATCCTGACCGAATGGGGTAAGGTCACGGTCACCTGGTGGACGCATAAAATCAAAGGTCTGCACCAAAACGATTTCATCATGGCTGCCAAGACAGATGCCTTGCTGGATTAAGAATAGGCTTGACGATTTCTTCCAGGCATAGCATAATCAGCGCATTCAACCCCATCCCATAGGGGTGCTCCAGTCATTGTTCGCAGGATTGAGAGCCAGGCATATCAAACGCGTCTTGTCAGGGGGTAGGGGAACTTATTTGGGCCTCTTACCGCTTCAGATTTTACAGGAGGAGATATTGATGAGAATTCGGAAACCTCAAGAATATTCACCCAATCGTTCGTGTTGATATTTTTATCATGCTTGATATGCGTCCATAGGAGGAAACCCATGTTCAAACGTCTTACTACACTGATATTACTTGTGGCTTTGGCTGTGTCCTTCAATTTCAAGAGTGGAGCCGCCTCTTCTTCGGCAAAGGGCGTCGTCCCAGGCCGCTACATTGTGGTCTTCAAGGATTCTATAGCCAACCCAACCCAAGTCGCTGACGAGATGGCGCGCAGCCATGGCCTGGGTTTATCGTACGTTTATACCTCCGCCCTGAAAGGCTTTGCTGCAACCTTGCCTGAGGCTGTCTTATCCAAAATCAAGGCCGATCCGCGCGTGGCTTATATTTCTGAAGATCGAGAGGTATGGGCAATCGCCCAAACTTTACCCACAGGCGTGGACCGCATTGAAGGCGATAACAGCAGCACCCGCTCGGGTGATGGCAGCGGTAGCGTCAATGTGGCCGTAGCCATTATTGATACCGGCATTGATCTCAAACATCCCGATCTCAACGTTGTTGGCGGCAAGAACTGCAGCACAGGCAAGAGTTACGCCGATGGCAACGGGCATGGCACCCATGTGGCAGGCACGGTGGCAGCCAGAGATGATGGCGTTGGTGTCGTCGGGGTGGCGCCGGGCGCGCCGCTTTATGCCGTGCGCGTGCTGAATAATGCTGGTTCGGGAACCTGGTCGTCTGTGATCTGTGGCGTGGACTGGGTAACCGCCAATGCAGCCAAGTTGGGGATCAAGGTCGCTAATATGAGCCTGGGCGGGGCCGGTTCGGAGCCCAGTGGCTCGGGTTGCTCCACCGGGGATGCCCTGCACGACGCCATCTGCCGCTCGGTTCAGGCGGGAGTGACTTATGTGGTGGCAGCCGGAAATGACGGCGCTGATCTGAAAGACTCTGTGCCGGCAGCCTATGATGAGGTGTTGACGGTGACGGCTGTGGCGGATTTTAACGGCCAGCCAGGTGGTGGGGCTGCGGCTACTTGCCGCTCGGACGTGGACGACACCGCGGCTGATTTCAGCAACTTCACTACCATTGGCCACCCAGACGCCAATCACACCATTGCCGCCCCAGGCGTGTGCATCACTTCCACCTGGAAAGGTGGCGGTTATAACACCATCTCGGGGACGAGCATGGCCACGCCCCATGTCAGTGGTACTGTTGCTTTGTGCATCGCCAGTGGCGCCTGTGCCGGGCTGACCCCCAGCCAGATCATCGCCAAGTTGCGTGCCGATGCCGCCAGCCGTCCGGCCAGTTATGGCTTTGTCGGTGATCCTAACTCTCCCCTCGGCAATCGCTATTATGGCTTTCTGGAATACGCCGGCGGGTATTGACCAGGGGTCATGCTTCAGGGGTGGCGCCGTAGGTTAAAACAAGTGACGGTTAAGAGCCCTAATTAAGAGGTCTTCCGGGTGCGATGCACTTTTCAGGTGCATCGCACCCGGCTTTTTTGTTCCGTCCCTGAGGGTGTGCGCCTGAGGGCTATCATCCGCGACAGGACTGGAAAGTTGCCAGGTTCTACGAGCACCTCCCCAGGTGACCGACTCCCGAATTGTTAAAAAATTGATATAATCTCTGCACTAAAAAGTGTGTCTTAGATAACCTTTCAGGAGTCACTGATGGGAGATTCTGGGAAAACCGAAGGTGTTTTTAGAGTTTTACGGCGCTTCAGCCTACCCCCTGCGCTGAACGCGGTTCTGGTGCCGCTGCTGGCGGTGTTCACGGCGATGATCGTGGGCGGGGTGGTGATTGCCGTCGCGGGGGGTAATCCTTTCGAGGCCTACATTGGCTTGTTTGAAGGTTCGTTTGGCTCGGCCAGGGCCATTAGCGAGACCACCGTTTGGGCTACGCCCTATATCTTTGCCGGCCTGGCTGTGGCACTGGCTTTCAAGGGTGGCTTGTTCAACATTGGGGCTGAGGGACAATTGGCTTTGGGGGCGGTGGCAGCCGCCTGGGTGGGCTACGCCTTGCCAAAAGTTCTGGGGGTCTCCATTCCGGCGATGGTACATATTCCCCTGGCATTAGGGGCAAGCATGCTGGCCGGCTTGATTTGGGGTGCCATCCCCGGCTGGCTCAAGGCACGCACTGGCGGGCATGAGGTGATCAACACCATCATGATGAACTACATCGCCCTCAACATGGTCAGTTATCTGCTTAATGGCCCGATGAAGGACCCCGATCCTTTGAATGTGATCGCCCGCACTCCGCTTATTGCCCCCAGTGCCCGCATCCCTCCCATTTTCCCAAACTATCGCTTCCACTGGGGCTTTATCCTGGCTCTGCTGGTCGCTGTATTGGTATGGTGGTTGTTGTGGAAAACCACCCTGGGTTATGAAATTCGTACTGCCGGCGCAAACCCGGATGCCGCCCGTTACGCGGGCATTAAAGTGCCCCGTATTATCATCTTGACTATGGCGCTCTCCGGGCTACTGGCAGGGACGGCGGGGGGAATCGAGGTGACCGCTCTGATTTATCGCCACGAGTTGGGGTTCTCGATTGGCTATGGCTTTGATGCTATCGCCATCGCCTTGCTGGGGAAAACCCACCCTTTGGGGGTGGTTTTGGCGGCGATCTTGTTTGGTGCCATGCGCAACGGGGCGACACGCATGCAATTCCTGACGCAAATCCCGGTGGATGTGATTTCCATTATTCAGGCGCTCATCCTGTTGTTCGTGGCGGCTGACGCCATCGTGCGTTACATTTACCGCATCCGTGCTGCCGAGGAGCGCGTGGTGCTGACCCGGGGTTGGGGTGGATAGGAGGTCGAAGTGGAATACCGTCGTTATGGCTTCATTGCTTTAATCGTCATGCTCTTGATTGGGGTTGTCGTGTTGGTGGGTGCCGCCAGCGTATCGCCCGCGGTGATCGTGGTCAGCATGCTGGCTACCACTATCGCCGTGGCCACCCCGTTGACTTTAGGCGCATTATGCGGCATCTACTGCGAACGCGCCGGGGTGGTCAACATCGGAATTGAAGGCATGATGCTGGCTTCAGCCTTTTTCGGTTGGTTTGGGGCGATTTACCTAAACACCATTATGAAGGTGGCCTCCTTACCCAGCCTGGTATTTGGGGTGTTTATTGCCATCCTGACTGGGGGTTTGCTAGGGCTGTTGCATGCAGTCCTATCGGTGACCTTCAAGGTGGATCAAATCATCGGTGGCACGGTGATCAACATCCTGGCCATCGGCGTGAGCGGCTTCCTCAATCGCCAGTTGTTCTTCGAGAAGGGCAGCGTCTTCGGCGGCCAGGTACCTCATGCGCCTGGGGTGCTGCCACGCCTGCATATTCCCATGTTAGGTGACCTGCCGGTTATTGGCACCATTTTTGACCAACAACCCATCGCCATCTCAGCCATTATTTTGGTGCTGGTGACGCATTTTGTCCTGTTTCACACGCGTTGGGGATTGCGCACCCGCGCTGTTGGTGAGCATCCTCGCGCCGCCGACACTGTGGGGATTAACGTGTATCGCATGCGCTATGCCAATGTCATTATCGGTGGGCTGATTGCCGGCCTGGCTGGGGCCTATTTCACCCTGGAGTCGGTGCCGTCTTTTGAACCGCTGATGACCAATGGGCGCGGCTTCATCTCGCTGGCGGCGATGATCTTTGGCAACTGGTCTCCCTTTGGCGCCTGGGCTGCGGCTCTGGTCTTTGGAGCGGCACAAGCGTTGCAGATCAACCTGCAATTCTTCCGTGAATTAATCCCGCCTCAATGGGCCTTTCTACAGCAGGCGTCCATCGTTGGCTTAGTGCCCTATATCCTCACCATGCTCATCCTGACCGGCATCATCGGCAAGACCACGCCTCCCGCGGCGGACGGCGTGCCCTATGAGAAATAGCCAAGAGAGAGTTGACCATGACCACTGTGCTCGAGGTTCGCGGTATCACCAAACACTTTCCTGGTGTCCTGGCCAACGATCATGTTAATTTCGATTTGCGCCAGGGCGAGATTCACGCCTTGTTGGGCGAGAACGGCGCCGGTAAAACCACTCTGATGAACGTTCTTTACGGCTTGTATGCCCCCGATGAGGGCGAAATCTATCGCAACGGGCAGCGGGTCTTCATCCATTCGCCCAAAGACGCCATCGCCCTGGGTATCGGCATGGTGCACCAGCACTTCATGCTGATCCCGGTCTTCACCGTGGCTGAAAATATCATGCTGGGGGCAGAGACAGTGCGCGGCGGCCGCCTGGATCGCAAGACCGTCTCGGCTCAGGTGCGAGAACTATCCCATCAATATGGCCTGGACCTCGACCCGGATGCCTATGTGCGCGACCTGCCGGTCGGGGTGCAACAGCGGGTGGAGATTGTCAAAACCCTCTACCGCAAAGCTGAGGTGCTCATCCTGGATGAGCCCACCGCAGTGCTCACCCCCCAGGAGGTGGAAGAACTGTTCCGCATCATGCGCGATCTCACCAACCGCGGCGTTTCGATCATATTCATCACCCATAAATTGAAAGAGGTGTTGGCCATTGCCGACCGCATTACGGTGATGCGCGCCGGTCGGGTGGTGGGGACGACCACCCCGGCCGAGACCACTGAGGCTCGACTGGCAGCGATGATGGTGGGGCGCGAAGTCATCTTAAAGGTGGAGAAAGCCCCGGCTAAACCTGGGGAGACGGTGTTGCAGGTGCGCGATCTCTCGGTGGCCGATCAGCGCGGGCTACTGGCGGTGCGCGGCGTCTCCTTTGAGGTGCGGGCTGGCGGGGTGCTGGGGATTGCCGGCGTGCAGGGCAATGGTCAGACCGAACTGGTGGAGGCATTGACCGGCCTGCGGCCGGTGCATGGCGGTCAGGTGTTCCTGATGGGGCGAGACGTCACCAACCGGCCACCGCGCCCGCTGATTGAAAACGGCCTGGCGCATATCCCCGAAGACCGCCAGCGGCACGGGCTGGTTTTACCCTATGCAGTAGCAGACAACCTGGTGTTGTGTACTTATTATCAGCCGCCCTTCAGCCGCCTGTTCGTCGTCCAGGATCGGGAGGTGGGGCGAAACGCTTTTCGGCTGGTGCGCGAGTTCGACATCCGTACTCCCAGTCCTTTTGTTCCCACTTCCACGCTTTCGGGGGGCAATCAGCAGAAGGTCATTGTGGCGCGAGAACTCAGCCGTCCGGTGCGCCTGCTCATCGCCAATCAACCCACGCGCGGCCTGGATGTGGGCTCGATTGAATACATTCATCGCCAGATCATTAACATGCGCGATCAAGGCGTAGCGGTATTGCTGGTCTCAGCCGAACTGGATGAGATTATGGCTCTCTCCGACCGCATCGCGGTGATGTATCGTGGGCAGATAGTGGATATTGTGGACGCCGATAAGGTCACCAAAGCTGCTTTGGGCTTGATGATGGCCGGCGTGCCCAGCGCTGAAGCGCTGGAGGCTGGCGGTGATGGCAAGGTAGAAGTGGCAGATTAGGCGCGCTAGGGTGCAACTCGCAGCCTGCCCTTCGCCATTTACCCCTCGTAAATGCAAAGAGCGGACACATCTCAGAGAGTGGAGTTTCCCGTCCTGGGCATGGACTGCGTTGAATGCACGCAGCATGTGCAGCGCGCCATCAGCGCTTTGCCCGGCGTGGAAGCGGTTCAGGTCTTTCTGGCAGCCGAGAAGGCGGTGGTACGCCTGGATCCCAGGCGGGTGGACTTTGAGGCTATCCGCGGCGCGGTGGAGGAGGCGGGCTATCACGTGCCTTCCAGAGCGCCAGAAGCCCCTCAGCTCAGGCTTTCACAACCTTTTGCCCGCTCCATATTGACCCTTTTGGGGGTCGTGTTTGGAGCGGTCTTATTGATCGTGGTGGTGGGGGAATGGCTAGGCGCTTTTGAAGCCATCACCCAGCGCCTGCCCTGGCCAGTGGGGTGGGTTCTGGTACTGGTAGCTGGCCTGCCGGTGTTCCGCAATGTGTTGCGGGCGGCACTCAAGGGGCAGGTCATTGCCCATACCCTGATGTCTCTGGGCGTCCTGGCGGCGCTGGCGGTGGGGGAGTGGGTCACGGCTTTCGTCGTGGTGCTTTTTATGCGCCTCGGAGATTATGTGGAACGCTTTACGACCGAGCGCGCCCGCGGCGCGGTGAAGGATTTAACCGCCCTGGCTCCGCAAAAAGCGCGCCTGCTCAAAGATGGGGTTGAGGTCGAAGTTCCGCTGGAGCAGGTGCAGCCGGGTGATGTGGTGGTGGTGCGCCCTGGGGAGAAGATCCCTGTGGATGGGGTGGTGCTCAGCGGGCAGGCTACGGTAGATCAGGCGGCGATCACTGGCGAATCCATGCCGCTCGAAGCCAGCCCTGGGACCAGGGTCTATGCCGCCACTCTGGTCAGCCTGGGCAGTTTGCAAGTGCAGGCGCAACAGGTGGGGCGCGACACTACCTTTGGGCGTGTGATCAAACTGGTGGAAGAGGCGGAGAGCCAGCGTGCCGAGGTTCAACGTCTGGCCGATCGTTTTTCGGCCTATTATCTGCCGGTTGTGGCAGGTGTGGCTGGCCTGACCTTCCTATTGCGCTGCGATGCGCTGGCGACGGCGGCGGTGCTGGTGGTGGCTTGTTCCTGCGCCTTCGCCTTGGCCACCCCGATCGCCATGCTAGCATCTATTGGGGCGGGGGCCAGGCGCGGCCTGTTAATCAAAGGCGGCAAATACCTGGAGACTCTGGCTCAGGCGGATGTGGTTTTGATTGACAAAACGGGTACCCTGACCCTGGGCAAACCCCAGATCAGCGACATTCTGGTCGTCTCTTCTGCCGCGTGGTTCAGCCAGGTGGCTGCTGCGACGGGTGTTTCGGATCCATCTCAGGCTCTCCTCTGTCTGGCAGCCTCGGCCGAACGTTATTCAGAGCATCCCCTGGCTGAGGCAGTGCGCCTGGCAGCGCGCCAGCGGAATCTTAGCCTGCGGCAGCCGCAGAATTTTGAAGCCATTCCAGGTTTTGGGGTGCGCGCCAGAGTGGATGGCTTCCAGGTTGAGGTGGGCAGCCGCCGCCTGCTGGAGAGAATGCCCGCGCAGGTAGATATGCCTTACCAGGCGCTTGAAACTCAGGGTAAGAGTTTGCTATTTGTGTGTCTGGACGGACGCCCGGCGGGAATTCTGGCTGCCAGTGACACCCTGCGCCCGGAAGTGCCCCAGGCCATAGATGACCTGCGTCGTCTGGGAGTACGTCATATCGAGTTGTTGACGGGGGA
>JBBILY010000045.1:0-18787 GCA_037444705.1 Chloroflexota bacterium
TTGACCTCCACGGCCTGGCGTGCTATGCGGATTGCATTGACCAGTGCTCTAGCATCAGAACGGCCATGGCCAACGAATACCAGGCCATCAATTCCCAAGAGGGGAGCGGCACCCACTTCTGCAGGGTCCATCATCTTTTTAAGGCGGGTGAAGGCTGGTTTCGCCAGCAGAGCGCCGAATTTGGTAAGCGGATTGCTCATTAACTCCTGACGTAATATATCGCTCATCAGTTTGGCAACCGCCTCGCTGGACTTGAGCAAGATGTTGCCTGTGAAGCCGTCGGTTACAACCACATCTGCGAAACCGCCGAAAAGTTCCTTGCCTTCAACATTGCCTATGAAATTCAAATCGCTATTAGCAATTAAGGGATAGGTTTCTTTGATCAATTGATTACCTTTGCCGGGCTCTTCTCCATTAGATAGTAACCCGATGCGAGGGTTATCAATGCCTAATACCGTTTCGGCGTATACCGCGCCCATGATGGCGAATTGAAGCAAATATTCTGGCTTACAATCTGCGTTAGCGCCAATGTCCAGGACTACACAGTAGCCACCTTTTACTGGAAATAAAGCGGTCAATGCAGGCCTCTTGACACCTCGTATTCTGCCAAGAAGGAAGAGAGCATTCGCCATGGCACCACCTGTATTTCCAGCGGTAACGAAAGCTTCGGCTTTGCCCTCTTTGATTAACTGCATGCCGACAGCCATTGAATTCTGGGCTTTGCGGCGCGCATTTTCGGCGGGCTTGTCAGCCATTCCTAACACTTCAGGAGCATGGACCAGGTGTACATATTGTTCCCCTCCCAACTCCTTGAGACGCGGCCTCAAAATATCTTCATTGCCTACCAGGATAAGCGGCTCACCAAAGCGCTGGTAGGCTTCGACGGCTGCCTGTAATTCTGGAGTGGGATAATGATCACTCCCCATGGCGTCTAACACTATACGCATAAATTCTCCTTAGAAGTTTGATGCAACCCTGGAAAGGGAGGCAATGGCTGCGAAAGAGGTACAAGTTCATCGGGCTTTGCTTGACAATCGCTGATAGATGATTATAATACCATTGCTTTGGCGCTGGTGCTGGAACTGGCAGACAGGCATGGTTGAGGGCCATGTGCCGCAAGGCGTGTGGGTTCAACTCCCACCCAGCGCACACGAAGTGAGAGAGTGTAGAATGCCCGGCAATTCGTTAGCCGGGTTTTATTTAACTCTAGTCAGCAATCTTGAGTCTGCGCTCTAAGGTGCGCACAAAGGCAGAGAGCAGGAGGGTCATGCTAAGGTAAAGGAAGGCGGCGACATTGAACGCTTCCATAACGCGAAATGTAGCTGCACGGCGGATGCGGGTTTGTTGAGTCAATTCGTTAACCGCTAAAACAGTTGCTAGAGATGAATCCTTGAGCAAGGCGATAAAATCATTGCCCAGGGGTGGGAGGATACGGCGAATTGCCTGGGGGAGAATGATCAACCGCATGGCAAGGTAATAGTTCATTCCCAGGGAGCGTGCGGCTTCCATCTGGCCTTTGCCAATGGATTGAATCCCAGCGCGGAAGACCTCTGCTTCAAAAGCACCATAGCCGAAGGCCAGAGCGATAATCGCCCGCAACTCCATCGAGATAGTACGAATATTATAGGTAGCAAAAGCATTGAATATATTGCTGAATGGACTGACCTTTGCCCAACTGAGACCCCATTCGCCAATTTGGTTGATCAGCCCCACGCCAACGGGTACTAAACCAAAGGCAAACATGAGGATCAACACCACCAAAGGGATGCCTCGGATAACCTCTACGTATAAAGTGGCTAGGGTATATATGACTATGTTTTTTGACATGCGCGCCAGGCCTACGAACAAACCGATAATTGTGGCGATGGGAAAAGCGGTCAGGGTGATGCGCAATGTGGTCGTGACACCTGCTAAGAGGAATTCGAAAGTAGCCCGATAATTTTTATCTGATAATATCAAGTAAATCACCAACAGGCCGGCGGCGAGGATAATAATCGCCCACCATGGGAGTTGAGACAGGGAGGTGGCGAACTCAGTTCTTCTTTTTACAGGCCGAGAAAGGTCAATCGAGGTCTGCATGACATCTCCTTTTAATGTGTCAAGCCGGGATGGGGGTATTCCCCATCCCGGTGATCATTAAATACGTGAATCTATTATTGGGTAAGGCCCCATTTCTTGTTGAGGGCGTCGAGGGTGCCGTCTTTCTTCATCGCTTCGAGGGCGGCGTTGACCGCTTCGCGCAGGGGTGAGCCGGGCGGGAAGACGAAGCCCAATTGCTCATCGGAGGTCAACTGCCCGCCGACCTTGAGTTTGCCCTCGTTCTCTTTGATGTAGCCCAAGGCGGAGACGTTGTCAATGACCACGCCGTCCACATCGCCTGAGAGCAAGGCTAGGACTGCAGCGCCGAAGTCCTCAAAGGACTTGACCCGTTCTTCAGGGAAGTTCTTCTTGGCGACGATCTCGTTGGTGGTGCCAATCTGGGTGCCGATCAGGCGGCTGGCATCGGCTTTGATCTCGTCCACGCTGGCGGTCTCATCGGCGCGCACCAGGAGCACCTGGCCGACAGTGACATAGGGGATGGAGAAGTCCACGATCTGCTCGCGCTCTTCGGTGATGGTGACGCCATCAGCCAGCATGTCATACTCGCCGGCTTGCATGGCGGGGAAGATGCCATCCCAGGCTGCCTGCTTGAACTCGGGGACGCAGTTGAGGCGTTTGCAGATTTCGCGCACGGCATCGTAGTCCCATCCCACGCCTTGATTGGTAGATGGGTCAATCATGTTGAAGGGTGGGTAGGCGTTCTCCACCGCCACGGTGATGGTCTTGCCACCCAGGTCAGGCAGTTTAACCTCCGCAGGCGCTTCCTCGACCACAAGGCCCCATTTCTTATTGAGAGCGTCGAGGGTGCCGTCTTTCTTCATCGCTTCGAGGGCGGCGTTGACCGCTTCGCGCAGGGGTGAGCCGGGCGGGAAGACGAAGCCCAATTGCTCATCGGAGGTCAACTGCCCGCCGACCTTGAGTTTGCCCTCGTTCTCTTTGATGTAGCCCAAGGCGGAGACGTTGTCAATGACCACGCCGTCCACATCGCCTGAGAGCAAGGCTAGGACTGCAGCGCCGAAGTCCTCAAAGGACTTGACCCGTTCTTCAGGGAAGTTCTTCTTGGCGACGATCTCGTTGGTGGTGCCAATCTGGGTGCCGATCAGGCGGCTGGCATCGGCTTTGATCTCGTCCACGCTGGCGGTCTCATCGGCGCGCACCAGGAGCACCTGGCCGACAGTGACATAGGGGATGGAGAAGTCCACGATCTGCTCGCGCTCTTCGGTGATGGTGACGCCATCAGCCAGCATGTCATACTCGCCGGCTTGCATGGCGGGGAAGATGCCATCCCAGGCTGCCTGCTTGAACTCGGGGACGCAGTTGAGGCGTTTGCAGATTTCGCGCACGGCATCGTAGTCCCATCCCACGCCTTGATTGGTAGATGGGTCAATCATGTTGAAGGGTGGGTAGGCGTTCTCCACCGCCACGGTGATGGTCTTGCCGCCCAGGTCGGGCAGTCCGGCCTCTGTGGTGGGGAGTTGCGTGGGAGCGGCTGTTTCCGTTGGAGGTGGTACTTCAGTGGTTGGGGCCGGAGGTTGCGTGGCTTCTGGTGGCGCTTCAGTGGGTGTTGCACCTTTGCAGGCTGCCAGAATCAAGGCGAAAATGATAAGAAGGGCTGGAATTAGGGTGTGTTTTCTCATTTCTCTCTCCTTTTGCTCATCAATTCCTGCCGTAGAATGCTTCTAAGGCAGTATGGATAGTTAGGGCTTAGGATAGTAGGAATCCCGAAAATTGGCAAGGGGAAACGGTATATAATAATAATGTTTTTTAGCACAATATCAAGAGGAACGAGCCACATTTTATATAAAAGTTGTATAAAGAGGCTTGATTATGGCGAAATTCCCACACCCCGAATGGCTAATGGCTTTACATGAAAAATTAAATCGGGACGAAAAGTATGCTCAGGTAGCCCGTAATTGGGAAGGGGATATGTTATATATCATTGAACCCAGCGGCCCTCTTAAGGAAAGGGTGATGTATTATCTGGATTTGTGGCATGGCCAATGTCGTCAGGCTTATGTTGTGAACGAGGATCAGACGATTAAGCCTGCGTTCATCCTGAAAGCTCCATATGAGAACTATGTACGATTATTAAAAGGAGAGATAGATCCGATGCAAGCCTTATTGACGCGGAAGATCGGGGTTCAGGGTAATATGACGATGTTGTTACGCAATGTGCCCACAGTATTGGATTTCGTGCGCTGTTGTCGAGAGGTGACCGATGGTTTCCTCGAGTAAAGGGTGCCCCTCGGTTATAAAAATTAGCAGATTTCCAGGCGTTTTATGTGTGATCCTCGCTTGGTAGAGTGGAACATTTTCTAAGTTTAGAGCGTCATATATTTCATGCAATCTGACATTTCAGATACGCAACCCAGCGTTGTAAATGCCAGGCGTGAGAGACTAATCAGGGGGTTATGGGTGCTCCTGGCTATTTTCTTCATTCTGGCAATGGGTGTAGCAGGTTCTGTCACGGGACACCAGTCAGCACCGCAACAAATTCATCATCTGCAGACGCTGGAGGTGCTCAAGGCTCTTGAAGCGCAATATGTCATGGGAGTGGAGGAAATGGAGGGTGGCCAATATGAATTAGCGCGCCAGCGGCTGGAGTATGTATTGGCTCACGACCCTAATTTTCCGGGCGCAGCCGAGAAGTTGTTGCAGATTTTGCAGATCCTGAATGCCACAGCCACGCCGACTGCTATACCTCCAACACCTACCTTGACGCCTACACCCGACCTCCGTCCGATCGAAGACTTGTTTAATCAGGCTCAAAGCCTTTTTTTACAACAAGACTGGAATGGCGTATTAGATACCGTATTAGCCCTACGTAAGGTGGATCCTACGTATCGTGTGGTTGAAGTGGATGATCTGATCTACCACACGTTGCGTTCCCGTGGGTTGGATAAGATTCGCACCGAAGGCAACCTCGAAGGGGGCATTTATGACCTGGCATTAGCGGAGCGCTTTGGGCCATTAGATGTCGAGGCGACCAGATGGCGTAATCTGGCGCGATTGTACATGATCGGTTCCGGTTTTTGGGAGGTTTACCCCGAACAGGCGGTTTATTATTTTTCGCAGGTGGCAGCGGCAGCGCCAGGTTTGCGTGATGGCTCTGGTTGGACGGCGAAAGAGCGCTACCGCGCCTCTTTGCTTCAGTATGGTGATTGGCTGGCACGCCGTGGGGATTGGTGTAACGCCCAGAAACAGTATGACTTAGCCGCCTCATTGCGAGGGGATGTGTCTCTACAAGCCACCGCAGTTTATGCAGCGTTGCAATGCTCCCCTCCAACAGTGCCTGCCACCCCAACTGCTACTTTTACCCTTACACCTACTGAGACCTTAGCCCCGACGCAGGAACCGCAGCCTACGGCAACGCCGACTGCTGCTTTGCCATCGCCCACCGCCATTATCCCGACACCCACACCACCTGCGACTGCAACTTTGACGCCAACACTCCCACCACCCACACCGACCCCAACGGTAGAGGTCCTGCCAACATTAACAGAAACGCCGGTGCCACCTACACCAACGGAGACGCAACCTCCAACTGCACCATAATAGTTGAGATGATCTTATGAGTTCTAAACCTTCGCTAACTATCTCAATCTGGTTAATCCGATTATTGCTCCTGTTTGTAACAATGGGTCTTGGTTTTGGAGCCAGTGTAGGTGGATATGCACTGACCAAGAGTGTAACCCTTTCCGGTCTGCATGTTTCACCAGAAAGAGGGCCTGAATTGGTAAGTGCCTCGACAAGCAGCCCGCTTATGACCCCGCAGGCGGAAAGCGGGAGATCAATTGCGCCAGAAATAGAGCCGACACTGACACCATGGGATGGAGCAAGCCGTGTTACGATTTTGTTGTTAGGGTTGGATTATCGAGATTGGGAGGCAGGCAGTAAGTATTCGCGTAGCGATACGATGATTCTGCTCACCTTAGATCCCCTCACAAAGACGGCAGGCATGCTCTCGATCCCTCGTGATCTATGGGTAGCAATACCAGGTTTTAAACACGGAAAGATTAATACCGCTTATTATCTGGGGGATGCTTATAAACTCCCTGGTGGCGGGCCGGGACAGGCTGTTAAAACCGTGGAGCAATTTCTGGGGGTTCCGATCAATTTTTATGCCCAAATTGACTTTGGGGCTTTTGTGCGTTTTATTGATGAAATTGGGGGCGTGAAGATCAATGTCCCTGAACCGATCACAATTGATCTTCTTGGGTCAGGGGCTGCGACGAAGAAAACCTTAAAACCTGGTGTGCAAGTGTTGCCAGGGGAATGGGCATTGGCTTATGCCCGGGCGCGCCATACAGAAGGGGGAGATTTTGATCGCGCTAGACGACAACAACAGGTCATCCTGGCTATACGCGATCGTATTCTCAGTTTAAATATGTTGCCAGTCTTGATCCAGAAGGCTGATGTACTATACAAAGAATTATCTTCGGGTGTGCATACCAACCTCACCTTAGATCAGGCAATTCGATTGGCTGTGTTAGCCAGCCAAGTGCCTGAAGGAAACATCAAGCGCGGGATAATCGGTAAAGAATCCGTGATCTTTGGGCAGTCACCGGATAATCTAAGCATTCTGATCCCGTTACCAGATAAAATACACGCCTTGCGGGATGAAATCTTCGCCACCTCGGGAGCACTTGGACCGCTTACGCCTGGAGATCAGCGGGAAAAGATGCGGGCAGAGAATGCAAAAGTGTTGGTTGAAAGTGGTGGCCACGAAGAAGGTTTGTTGCAACGAACAGGGGAATACTTGCAAGGCTTAGGAGTTAATATAGCCGGACTCAGTCAAACAGCCGAAAGGACAACGCTTACTACATTGATTGACCATCGCGGCAGGCCCTTTACGGCACGATTTTTGGTGGATCTGATGGGAATTTCCCCTCATAAAATTATTTTTGATTATGATCCAAACAGCACGGTGGATATCGAGATTATTTTAGGGGATGATTGGGCCAGAAAAAATCCAATGCCTTAAATCAAGCAAATCAGAAAAGGCGCATTTGGGGTGCGTCATAAGTAAGGGTGTCTTGAGCCAGAAGGTGGTCCAGTTCATCGCGTTTTAACCGCGGTTTTTGGGCAAGCCAACGAATCTGGCGGAATTTGATCAGGCGCCAACCCTCTTCAAGCGCCTGACGCAAGCGCGGATCGTGATGTAATTTGTAAGCCACCAGATTGGCGCGGCTACCTGGAAGGACGATGAGGGATTTTTGCGGAGGAAATTCGCGGCGATGAATGATCTCGCCGATGACCCCAGAGGCGATAACATACCAAGCGTATTGAACGCTACCATCTTCGGCACGCCATAACAAGGGGATTTCCCCCTGTGGAGTATAACCCAGATTACGGGCAATTGTTTCCAGGTGATGGAGCACCTCATTGACGTCATTGCGGCGTACCTCGGGCAGATTCTGCTCTTGTATGCGCCATAAGCCACTATTAGGAGGAAATTGTTCGGCATAAGAGGCCAGAATAACCTGAATCAGGGAGGCGTTAGGGGTTAGTAGTCCCGGGAAAGCCTGACACATGGCGACATCAATTTGGTGCTGACTGACACCCGGATTTTTCAGGAGATAACGCACCAGTTCGTTTTCAACTCGATCGGCAAGGGGCAGGGCAACTTCCTCTGTTTCGCGTAGCCACCACAGCCCGACTTCTAAAGACTTTTCACTGCCTCCATAACGTACAAAGCCGTGCCTGTAGGTAAAGGTTTCATTTAGCATTTCATTCACTAGACCTAGCGCCTCGGCAGGGGAAGTGGATAAGGTAGATATGAGACGATTATGAGCCAGACTGGCTAAAGCAGAAACGTGCAAGTTTAAGTAGCGTGCAGGTTCACCGCGCTCTTTTAGGTAGTCGCGAGCAGCAGAGCGGATCAATGAGATTTGGTTTTCCTTCGAGAAAGACCTCTCGTTTTTGGCTATGGGCTGATAACGCCAGAAAATTTGGGCCTGAGCACTTTCCTCATGTAATGCTAAACCTGTCAGGGCGAAGTTTGCATAATCAGAAGCGATCATGGTTGCGGAAAGGAAACCCGGTTCGGCTTCACCAACGAGGCCGAAGCAGGGAGTCTCAGACTTCAGATAGCCGGTGAGGCTGCTAAGCGCAGCATGGAGAGCCATTGTGTGCCAGACCCAGTCATAACGGCGACGACGAAGTACGCTCTTAAAGGGGGCAGCAGCTTCACGCCCCCAGAGCCAACCCGCCCACAATGCCGAAAGCGTCCAAAAAGCCTGGTTTGGGCGTGGCAAGGCGGTGATAATAGCACCTAAGGGGACGGACGATAACTCTTTTACCAAATCCCTCAAACGGCCAATATAGAGACAGATGCTACCCCTTTCAGATGATACCTGGGGCCATATTGTGACTGGAACGGGGGGGTGTGTGGATAACCATTGGTCAACGGCTTGTTCTAGGGCCAGCCAAATGTTGTTCTCACGAAAGCGTGGTGGGATCGTTAGCAATCTCGGTCTGGCGCGCCCGGTTGGATATGGCCAGAGGGTGTTCGCCTGATCGCAGGCGCTTAGGAGGAGCGCAGTTAGAGCGTCACGCCGAGAAGGTGCCAGGGGTAGTCCATGTAACTTGTTTATCAATGTAAACAAGGCATACACCGCGCGTGGAAGATAAGTGGCCAGGGCTTCTTCTGCGTAGTGGCGGTCGGGATCATCCAGAGATACCACGCGCTCTAAGGCGCGCGCATAATGCAATCCACCGAATTGAAATTGGGCAGCCCGCTCCAGGTCCGAATCTAATGCGGGGAATTCACCATTGGCTCCACAATAGGGGCAGCGGATGATTTTGGCGAAAAGGGTGGGTCTATTGGGGGTGGATTTCTCGGTTGTCACCTCAGTGCTTAAACCCCAACTGCCCCGATCCCAAAGGAATGCCTCAGCAGATATTTCACTACCACATTGATTACACAGGGTGGTATATAAAGAAAGAATATGAGGCTCCAAACGTTCATCCCCTTTACGAGCCGTTGCTATATCGGCCAAAGCCGCTCGAAGTTCACCTTCTGAAGGAGGGTGAGCAGCCATAGTCACCAGAAAGCGGGAAATCGGATTGTTGGCAGCGACGAGAACCCGATACCCACTGCGAGCGGCTTCAACCGCGATGAGCGGGGTTGTGGTGAACGGATCGAGCACCCACACATCCTCCCTGTCAGATAAAGGTAAGTTCGCTTCTAACCAGGTCTTTATCACACCATGCGCCAGGGGCGGTAAATAACGACCCAGTGGTTCTGCGCCAGTGGGAGGAAATCCAGGCAGGTAGGGAACGCCGGGTACCGTTCTCATTTGATTGTAGTATAGTCAATTGGATATAGAATTGCAAATCGCTTATAGAGGAGGAGTTTTATACAATATTCCCAATAGTTAAGGGACAGTGGAGTGTTCAGGTTGTCCGTTGATAATGCCTTTTCAGTTCTGAGGCATAACTTACGCCATAATGATCAACGTTTTTAGCGAGCCATTGGCGATAGGAGGTCTGTGCGCTCGGTGGTTGATCGGAGATAAGCAAGCCAGCCATTAAACCTGCTAATTCGTCGCGAGTGAGCACCACATCTTTCACAATAACCTTGAGCAGTCTGGCGAACATAAGGGTCAAGTATGGAGGCAGGTGAAGGATTTTTGCCCGGCTGTGCACATTTGTGGCAATCAAGTTGACCAACTCGTTGAAGGTGAAACGCTCTGGACCGATTGCATCCAGGATTAGATTTTCGTTTGAATTTGCAGCCGCAATCGCCAGTCTTGCCAGGTCCTCAACGTACACGGGTTGTAAAGCGTATTGACCTGATCCGGGGATAATAAATATCGGAAACCTGCGCAGAAAATAGGCGATATTATTCAACAAAATATCTTGATCGCTGAAGATGACACTTGGTCTGAGGATTGCAAAAGATAATCCTGACTGCTGAATAGCCTGCTCAACAAGGGCTTTACCTCGAAAGTAGGGAAAAGGCGAGTCTAGAGAAGGGTTGGTGATACTGATGTGGACGAAGCGGCGCACGCCCGCCTTACTGGCAGCCTCGATGAGTTTGTAAGTGTTGGCAATGGCTCTTTCGTAGGTAATATCTCGGTAGTTGAATCGCACCCAATAAGTATTATAGAGAGTGTCCACATTCCTCAAACTGGCAGCCAGGGCATTGGGTCGGTCGAAATGATATGGATAGACAACCACCTGATCTCCAAAGGGATTGAGATGAGGGGGTTTGCTGGTCAGAGTTACTACCTTTATGCCCTCATTTAATAAAAGACGTGTAATGTACCTACCGGTGAAACCAAAGGCTCCTGTTACGGCTTGGAATTCTGGCATAAGTGTAAGTGTTTGAGAGATATCAGCGGTTGTTTTTTGCTTCAGCCCTGCCCACTGTATGGACCAGTGCCAGATTAGTAGGACGGGAAGCACTGACAGGGAATCCACAAATCACCACGAGTTGCTGACCAGGACGAACAGAGGCAGAAGCGAGTATAGAAGATTCCACCACTTGAATCATTTCTTCAAGGGTGTTGGAATGTTCCACCAGATATGGTTGGACGCCCCACAGTAAACCCATCCAACGATAAGTGTGGGGATTGGGAGTAAAAGCCAGAATAGGCACGCGTGGTCGCGCCTTCGACATTAAGAGAGCGGTTCTGCCGCTTTTAGTAAAGGCCACAATGGCGGTCACGTTGCGATCATGAGCCAATTCGCGCGCAGCCAGGGTTACATAATAAGCATCATCTTCATTTGGTGGAGGTGGGCTATCTCCCAGATGTCTTCCCCACTGGTCAAGATGCGCCTCTGCCTGTCGGATGATAGCGTCCATAACCTGCACTGATTGAACGGGATAATTACCCACCGCGGTTTCCCCCGAAAGCATGACGGCGTCCGTCCCGTCGAAAATTGCGTTAGCAACATCGGAGGCTTCAGCCCGGGTGGGGCGAGGATTATTGATCATTGAATCGAGCATTTGGGTAGCGGTGATGACAATCTTAGCATGGCGATTAGCGCATTCAATGATGCGCTTCTGGGCAATCGGGACAGCCTCTGGTGACATCTCCACCCCCAGGTCGCCACGGGCCACCATAACGCCATCTGCGGCGCGCATGATCTCTTCCAGGTTATCAAGCGCCTCTGGGCGTTCAAGTTTGGCAATGATGGGTACATGGCTCTGCTGGGGTGATGCTTGGGTGATTTTCTCTCGAATTGCTTGAATGTCGTTTGCTGTGCGCACGAAAGATAGAGCGATGGCATCAACGCCCTGTTGTAAACCAAAAGCCAGATCTTCATCATCTTTAGGCGTCATGCTGGGTAGGTTTAGGTGGATTCCAGGCAGGTTCACGCCTTTGTGTGGTTTTAGGAGGCCTCCGATAACCACTTGTGCCTCTATCTGGTTACCGTGTGTGGCGGTTACTTTCAATTCCAGGTGACCATCGTCTAACAAAATGCGATTGCCAGGTTGCACATAATTGGGTAAGTCGGGGAAGTCAATTGAAATGAGGGTCTCATTCCCTGGGATGGGGGCGGTAGTCAGGGTAATAGTCTGACCAGGTGATAGTTGCACGCTTTCCTTGACCAGTTCACCTGTGCGGATTTTAGGCCCCTGCAAGTCTTGAAGAATAGTTATGGGTTGCCCCAATTGGTCGGAGATATGCCGTAAGCGAGAAATGAGCTGTGAATGCTCTTCATGGCTGCCATGAGAGAAATTCAGGCGCGCAACGTTCATCCCCGCCTGAATTAGAGCACGAAGTTGCTGCTCATCCTGGCTTGCCGGGCCAATCGTGGCAACTATCTTTGTCCGTCGTTGCATATTTTATAAATAGTGTAACTCTTTTGCCTGACGCGTCAACTCCTCACGGAATACCGGGTGGGCAATGTTGATCAATTGTTGGGCGCGTTGGCGGATAGTTTTACCATACAGATCAGCGACACCGTATTCCGTGACCACATAGTGGACATGATTACGGGTAGTGACAACACCAGCGCCAGGTTTGAGAGTAGCAACGATGCGACTGAAATTCTTGGCTGTGCTCGGCAGAGCAATAATCGGTACACCACCCTTAGAGCGTGAAGCCCCGTAGATAAAATCCAATTGTCCGCCGACACCGCTATATAGCCGATGACCGATGCTGTCGGCGCATATCTGTCCTGTGAGATCTATCTCTATAGCAGAGTTAATTGCCACCATGCGTTCATTTTGGGCAATGACAAAGGGATCATTAACATATTCTGTGGGATGAAGTTCAATCAAGGGGTTGTCATCTACCCACTTATACAGCCTTTGAGTGCCTAAAATGAATCCAGCGATGATTTTACCCGGGTGGAGGGTTTTGCGGGCGTTGGTTAGAACCCCTGCCTCTACCAGATCTATCACACCATCGGAAAATAATTCGGTATGGATACCCAGGTCTTTTTTCTCATAAAGGAACTTGAGCACTGCATCTGGAATTGCCCCAATGCCCATTTGCATGGTTGCACCGTTAGGGATAAGATCAGCGATGTATCCTGCAATTTTTTCAATGACATCGCTTGGTCCCTCTTCACTCATCGGCAGCTCTGGAAGGGGATAATCAACAGGCACGACATAGTTCAGACGGCTGACATGAATAAAAGAATCGCCTAGAGTGCGCGGCATTTGCTGGTTTACTTCAGCGATGATGATCTTGGCAGATTCGGCGACTGTTTTTGTCAAGCCTACTTCAATCCCCAGGCTACAAAAACCATGTTCGTCAGGGGGTGATACATGTATCAAGGCTACGTCTACTGGTAAAATGCCCCGTTTAAAGAGCAAAGGGAATTCGGAGAGGAGCACTGGTGTGAAATCGGCGCGACCCTCATTGACCGCCTTGCGCACATTAGCGCTAATGAACATGGTATTTACCCGCAAATGACCTTCCATCTCAGGAGCAACATAGTCCGCAGGTCCAACCGTCAGCGCATGGCAGATTTCAACGTTGTGAATTTGAGGCGCATAATCAACGAGGGCTTTCAGTATTTTTTGTGGCACCGAACAGTTGCCAGTGAGAAAGATGCGTTGGTTAGATTGGATGACGCGCACCGCCTCATCAGCGCTGACGATACGCGATTGATAAATCTTATTCCATGCAGCAGCCATGCTATCCTTCCTGTAGCGCCTGGGCGAAACTGGAGAGGTGCCAGATTTTCCCCTTATATGTATTCACAGCCCGCTCAATAGCAGGGTTCTGGGAGATGGCTGTGTCTATGCCTTTATCAACCAGTTCCAGGATAAAAGGCAGAGCCGAGTTCACGTAAGCATGTGTGGCGGTTCGTGCCACCACGCCGGGAATATTCGGGACACAATAGTGGATAACCCCTTCCTCGATAAAAGTGGGCTGATCGTGAGTGGTAGGACGGGAGGTCTCCACGCAACCTCCTTCATCAATGCTGATGTCCATAATCACGGCCCGGGGCTTCATTGTGCGCACCATCTCGCGGGTGATCACAATTGGAGCGCGCTCCCCAGGCACCAAAACTGCACCTACTACCACATCGGCATAAGCCACTGCGCGCGCAATATTGATGGGAGTGGCAAGCATCGTCACGACCCCCAAGAAGCGGTCATGGATGCGCTGCAGGGCTTTCACGTCTATATCCAATACAGTAACATGGGCTCCCATGCCTAGAAAAGCGCGGGTCGCGCAAGTGCCCACAACACCCGCGCCAATAATTACAACCTCAGCCGGGGGTACGCCGACAACACCTCCAAGCAAGATGCCTTTGCCACCAGATTCGTTTTGGAGCAGGCGCGCCGCAATCTGGGGTACCATCAAACCTCCGATTTGCGCCAAAGCGTGTCGCACAGGGACGCTCCCATCCTCCAACTGAATCTGCTCCAGGGCTATGGCTGTGATTTCATTCTCCAAGAGGGCGTCAATCTTATCCTTACGGGCAGAATTCAAATGCAAAAGACCCGCAATGGCGGTGCCGTTACGCAGCCAGTTGATTTCATCCAGTAATGGCCTGGCTACTTTAAGTAGAAGATCGGCTCGTCCAAAAACCTCGCGCGGGGAATAGACGATCCGCGCACCAGCTTGTTCATATTCCTGATCCGTGAAGCCGGCTCCCAAACCGGCTTCGTGTTCGACATAGCATTTGTGTCCATGTTGGGTAAGCATTTGGACACCCATAGGTGTCATGCCAACTCGGTATTCATTAGGCCTGCGTTCTTTAGGGATGCCAATATTCATATTGACCTCATCAAAATTTATATGGCGAGATTACAAGACTTCCAGCACACGTAAAAGGATTGCCTTTTGAGCGTGAAGGCGGTTATGGGCTTGGGGAAATAGGGCTGAATGTGGTCCATCGGCTACTTCATCCGTAATCTCTTGTCCGCGGTGTGCGGGCAGGCAATGCATCACGATGACATCTGGACGGGCCTCTGAAACCAGTTGTCCATTTACCTGATAGGGCGGAAACACCTGTTCGCGGATTTTGGCCTCCTCTTACTGACCCATGCTCGTCCAGGTGTCAGTATAGATGACATGGGCGTCATTCACAGCCTCATGTGGATCGCGCAAAAAGCGAAGTTTACTGCGGCTTTGAGCGGCAAATTGATGTGCCAATTGAACCGCCTTAGGATTGAGATCATAACCTTCAGGGTTTGCTATGGTGAAATTGGCACCTAACTTGGTGCAAATATGCATTAAAGATACTGCGACATTATTCCCGTCGCCCACGAAGGTCACATTTAAGCCTTTTAGGTTACCGAATTTCTCCTGAATGGTGAGCGCGTCGGCCATAGCCTGGCAGGGATGATTGTAATCACTCAGGCCATTTATAACAGGAACGCTGGACCAACGTGCCAGTTCCAGGACATGTTCATGGTCAAAGACGCGCGCCATGATAGCATCTACATATCCAGACATCACCCTGGCTACATCAGCAATCGATTCGCGTTTGCCAAGCCCAATTTCCGCAGGCGACAGGTACAACGCGTCACCTCCTAGATGGCGCATAGCCATATCAAAGGATACACGGGTGCGCAAACTGGGTTTTTGGAATATCATAGCCAGCACCTTGCCTTTTAGGTAGGGTGGATTTCCCCCGGACTGCCATTCGGCTTTTAAGCGAATAGCAAGATCAAGCATTTCCTGAATCTCTTGGGGGGAATAATCGGCGATCGCAAGAAAATGTTTCATGTGATATTCTCCTAAAACTAGATTTTCAGGGTAGTCGCTAGCAGTATAACACAGGTGAACAGAGGTCATATAATGCCATCACGCGGGGAATGGTTTTGACAAATGTCATCTTTCATTTCCGTTTCGGAATAATGATTAAAAATCAGAGTGCTATAATGATAAGGCATTGAGAAAAAAAACGGATAAAACCGAGTGGTTTGGAGAGAGTATGAGTAAAAGATAAATGATGACGCCGATCATTTATCTCGGTCAAAATGTATTCTTGAGAGTCAATTCGTCAAAAGTAGGTGTACATGAATTCCCGAATCATGTTAGTGGATGATGAAGAGGCACTCCGAGAATCGCTGGGTGAGCTGCTCAAACATGACGCTTACGAGCTTTCACTGGTTGAGAGCGGTGATGACGCGATAAATTTATTGAACGACGCTGAATTCGATCTGGTATTATTAGATCTGATGATGCCAGATATGAGTGGCGTGGAGGTATTACGCTGGATAAATAGACATGTGCCTAGTACTAAGGTGATCTTTCTAACCGGCCATGGCTCTTTGGAATCGGCGATTGAAGCGTTGCGTTATGGGGCGCACGATTATTTGCTAAAGCCAGCCTCGGCGCAGGAGATCCTTCAAAGTATTCATAGTGCTTTAGCGAAAGATGTCGAATGGAGAAGTAAATCCGTTTACCTCAGGAGGGCTGAAACTTCGAAGCGTTATCTTCGTGATGTTGAGAGTATAAAAATGGATCCAGATATTCCAACTGAATCAATACGGATCTTCGAGGATATCTATTTAGATGTGATGAGAAGAGAGATACGTAGCAGCAGTCAACGAGTGGCTCTTACACCAGCCGAAGCCAGACTGTTGAAAGTTTTATTGCAAAATCGAGGTAAAGTATTAACTCATCGCGAATTGGTTTTTTTAGTTCAGGGGTACGAAACCACAGATTGGGAGGCTCCAATGATCTTACGTCCGCTCATCAGTCGTCTGCGGCGTAAGTTGTCCACCATACCCGGCGGTGAGAAATGGATTACCAATGTGCGTGGTACAGGCTATTTATTTGAGGCTGAAACAGGGTAATGTTCAGGTTGGGCTATTCATGAGGCTGCCAGGGGTAATCGCCAGGGGGTGTACGGGGGTGTAGCCATGACAGCCAACCGTGGCGCAGTGGCTTTCTGACTGTTGATTTATCAAATAGGACTGTGGCGAGGCTTAGTAGTAACAGCAATGCACCTAACCATTGGCGATGGTTGAGGCGTTCACCGAGCCATATGTAAGAAGAAGTAACAGCCACCAGAAGTTCGCTCAGTCCCAGAAGGGCGGTTTGCATCCCACCAATGTGTTTAACCCCGAGGAACAGCATCAAACGGGATAGAAAAGTAACCCCGGTCAGAGCGATAATAAAGCCCCAGGTGAGAGGATTTCCCGGTAGGGTATTATTCCCAGAAAACACATAAACGGGCACCACGATGGCGCTCATGGACACTAAAGTGTAAAAGGTTACGGTTGGTGCGGGCATGTCGTAGAGGACACGCTGGTTGATTGGGATATGTAAGGCATAGAGGGCAGAAGCGGCCAGCATTTGGACGATGCCGATGATATGAGTATCACCCTTTCCAATATTGGTTAGCAAGTAGACGGCAGGGATGGCAATGAATAGGCGGAATAAAGTGAGAGAATTTGGGGGTTGATGATCCAGCGAGGTCCAGAGAACTAGAAAGAGCGGGTAGAGAGAGTAGAGTAGATGGCCTAGGCTGGCATCGAGATGGGCGAGCGCGCTGTAATAAAACAGCGATCCCAGCCCATTCGTCCATCCTGCCAGCAAGCAGCCCAGTAGCCCTGCCGGATATATGTGCAAATATGGCCGTTTAAAGATCGCCAGAGCGATGAGCATGATGACGGTAGCAAAAAGAGTGCGTAAAGCCACAACTGCCATCGGCGACGCCCCCCACAATATGGCTTGCTTGCCAAGTACGGGTGCTAACCCTAGAAAAAAAGCGGAAGCCAGGGCTGCGGAAATTCCTTTAAGGCGAAGGTTGATCCGTTGGACTGCGGCTGTTGCCTCAGCGCTCGTTACCTTTTTTGAAAAGAAAACCAACCTTGAAGTGGTAGGGGGATCGGCCATAACGAAGTTCCCGGTAAGCGGTTATCCGATTAAAGCGCGCACCTCTTCTGATAATTCATCGCTCATAAATTCCCCTTTCTGCAACAGAGCGTGGATTTGGCCACGTAGACGTTCCTTTTCGTTCTGAGCCAGTTCTTTGGCGGTAACAACCACCACAGGAATAGGAGCAGTTTGGGGATTGGCCTTTAGCGCATCTAAAACGGAAAAGCCATCCACCTCTGGCATCATAAGATCCAGGAGAATCAGGTCAGGAAGTTTGCTTTGAGCGATTTCAATGGCTTCGCGAGCATTACTTGCTTCGTAGATCATATATTCCCCCTGGGATTGGAGTATGCGGCGGAGCAAGCGTCGGGCCTCGGGTAAATCGTCCACAATTTCGATGCAAGGATAACGATCAGCGGTGATTTGATTTAGGGCTGCCATCAAGCCTTCTTCGGGGGTTTCAGTAACTTTTTGAGAAGGCAGGATGACATCCCGTGCCCAACCATCACCCAGAACAATCTTTTCCACCGGCATCGTATGCCCGGTGCAATTGACTACTACGACATCGGTTGGTTTGATGTAACCTGCTCTAGTGGCCTTTATTAATCCAGCAAAGGCAACCGCGGCGGCCGGTTCAAGAGAGATGCCCTCCATTTTGGCTAAAATATGAATAGCGCGAAAGGCTTCCTCATCGGTTACGCTCTCAAAAAACCCTCCCCCGGCGTTTCGCATTCTCTGCAGAAGCAGGGTATAAGTTCGACCTGGATCACCTGTCGCCAGGGTGGCGATGTGAGTACGCGGTGATAAGATGGGCTGCGCTACTTCCAAACCTTCCTTCCAGGCATGGACCATCGGGGCACAGCCCTCGGCCTGAATACAGGCAATGGCTGGGATGCGGTCGGTAAGGCCCATTTGTTTAAGTTCGTTGAACCCTTTAAGAACTCCCAATGGGCCCAAACCTCCGCTTACTGACTGAAAATACCAGTCAGGTACACGCCAGGGGAGTGATTGTTCAACCGCAGGGCGCCCTTCTTTATCCATGACAGATGTTATTTGCTCGGTGATCTCAAAGGCAATGGTTTTCATCGCTTCCACAGAAGGAATTGTGCGGGCGCCTCTTTCCAGGATGAGGTTTCTTTGCTGGGCAAATTCAGCCGCCACCTTCTTCGCTTGGTCGTAGGAGGCAGTAACTTTAACTACCTGAGTCCCATAAATTGCAACCTCACGCATCTTTTCGGCTGGCACCAGGCTGGTCAGAAATGCCCGGAGTTTAATGCCTGCCCGCGCGGCGTAAGCGGAATAAGCAATGGCCACATTTCCTGTAGAGGCTAAAACTGCCTACGTTATGCCGGCTTCATTTAGAGAGTCAATCCCAACTGCAGCCTTGCGATCTTTAAAAGAATTTGTGGGGCCCTGACGTTCGTCTTTAATAAATA
>JBBILY010000046.1:0-18630 GCA_037444705.1 Chloroflexota bacterium
TGCCGCCCATCGTGGCGATTCAGATGGCCACCCTGAATACAGCTGAGCATTTTGGCGTCGCGCGCCAGGTGGGTTTAATTGCCCCGGGTCGCTTTGCAGATATTTTGCTGGTTGACGCTCTGCCAGAGTTCCGCCCTGATCTGGTTATCGCCCGCGGTAAGGTTGTGGCTGAAAAGGGGCGGCTCCTGATTGACCTCCCAACGTTTACTTATCCGGATTGGGCAGTGCAATCGGTGCATCTCGCCCGGCCGTTGACTGCAGATGACTTTCGCTTAAGGGTGTCCGATCCAAGGTTGACCCAGACGGGGCGAGCAGTGGCAAACGTCATCGGTGTCATTGAAAATCAAGCCCCCACACGCCATCTCAAAGTGGAGGTAACGATCCAGGATGGCGAGGTGAAAGTAGATTTGCAGCGAGACCTGGCTAAAGTCGCCCTGGTAGAGCGCCACCAGGCCACTGGTAGAGTGCAAGTCGGGTTAGTCCAGGGGTTTGGCTTTAATGTCCCCTGTGCCGTGGCTTCAACCGTGGCCCACGATAGCCATCATCTGATCGTCGTGGGCACAGATGAGGCGGATATGGCTAAGGCAGTCAATGAGCTTGCGCGTGTGGGAGGCGGACAGGTGGTGGTGAAGCAGGGGGAAGTCATAGGTCAGGTCGAATTGCCTATAGGCGGATTAATGTCGAACGAACGCGCCAAAGTGGTAGCGCGCAAAGCGGCTTCTGTCCTGGATGGTTTTCGCGCCTGCGGATGTAGTATGAACAACCCCAATATGCAACTGAGTTTGTTGGCCCTGGTGGTTATCCCTGAATTGCGCATCTCAGATTTAGGTTTGGTGGATGTGACCCAATTCAAGTTCGTCCCCTTACTTGAGGCTGTATGAGTCGTAATCATAGCATCTCTCAAAGACTGCAGGAGAGCCTGGGAAACATCATCGCTGCCACCCCGCCAGGAGAGCGTCTGCCTTCCGAGCCAAAACTGGCGCGTCAGTTAGGTGTTTCACGCGCCACGCTGCGTGAAGCCATGCGCATCTTTGAAACCCAGGGGGTTATACAGCGAAAACAAGGATCAGGCACGTTTGTGGTTCGTCCCTCTCAGGTGATCGAGAGCGGGTTAGAGGTGTTGGAATCCATCGAAGCCATGGCGAGGCGGATCAACCTGGCGGTTTCGATGGGGGAGTTAAAGGTTGAATATCGCCTGGCTACCGAAGAAGAACGCCAGGCGTTGAGATTATCTGAGACGAGCAAAGTCCTGTATCTTTCACGCGTAATCTTAGCGGAAGGGCGACCGGTGGCTTATCTAATTGATATCGTCCCCGAGGATATTCTCAGCCCACAGGATGTCTCTACAGATTTTAGCGGTTCGGTCTTGGATTTGCTCACTCGGCGAGGCGAACCCACTTTGCACACCTCCCGTTGCGAGATTAATGCCGTAACCGCCTCAGCCGAAGTCGCCCGTTCTTTGGGGATTCAGAGAGGGGATGTGTTGCTACGTTTTGTCTCTTATTTATACGATATCCATGGCCGCATCATAGATTACTCATTCAGTTATTTCCTGCCTGGTTATTTTCGCTTCCATGTAGTGCGGCGGGTGGAGAATTATGCTCCTGTGGTTTGAAAATCAAGCACCCCTGGTGCTTGCGAAAAACATTAAAAAATTGGAGGTTCATAAAAATGCGTAGTTTTAATGGACGTGACATACTGTCGCTCAAAGGGTTTGAACGGGAGGAATACTTCCGGGTTTTCGAGGTAGCGGATCAGTTGGCGCCAATTGCCCGAAGTCGGCGCAACAGCGATCTGCTGAAGGAAAAGACGCTGGTGACCGCTTTCTATCAGCCAAGCACACGCACTCGCCTGGCGCATGAGGCAGCTATGCACCGCTTGGGTGGCCATGTAACCGGCTTTTCTGATGTTAAGATGACCCGTGCTGGCGACTTTTATCAAGAGTCAATCAAAGATACGGTCAAAATGCTCGAGTTCTATGGCGATGTCATCGTGATGCGCCATTTCCAGCAAGGCGCTCCACACGAGGCGGCGCGATGGGCAAGCGTGCCGGTGATTAACGCTGGCGATGGGTGGGGAGAACACCCCACGCAGGTGCTCACGGACCTGTATACTATCCACCAGGAATTTGGCAGATTGGATGGCTTGAATTTTCTACTAATCGGTGATATGCGCATGCGCACCATGCACAGCATGTCGTATGCCATGACTCAATTTGACATTAACGCTTTCTACGTCTCGCCGCCTGAGATGAGTCTGACTGAGGAGTTCAAAAAAGAATTGAGAGATTTAAACCTGAACTTCAAGGAACTGGAACACGTTGAGCAGGGTATTGCCCAGGCGGATGTGATTTACATGGAGCCGGTGGTACAACCGGATTACACTAAGTCGCGCGATGAGCGCACGGGCGAGGTGGGATTGACACCGGCTAACTACAGGGTCACCAAAGAACTGCTGCGCAAAGCCAAGCAGAGCGCCATTGTATTGCACTCGCTGCCGCGTATGGATGAACTACCCACCGAGGTGGATGAAACCCGTCACGAGCGCTATTGGATCGAGGCGTTCAACGGGGTTGTAGTGCGCATGGCCTTGCTGGCTCTGGTGCTGGGCGCAATGGAATAATTGAGGAAAAGTGGCCAGCAATTCTCCATAGACGTCCATGGCGAATTGCTGGCCCAAGTTTTATTTGGAGGTGAACAATGCAGACGGATTTACGCGGCCGAGATTTAATCGGCGACCTGGATTTTAGCAAAGAGGAAGTTGAGACCGTTTTGGATGTGGCTTTTGATATGAAACGCAAACGCGCATTGGGCGAGCCACACCCATATTTGCGAGATAAGACTTTAGCCATGTTGTTTTTCTTTTCCAGCACCCGCACGCGCGGCTCCTTTGAGGCGGGCATGGCGCAGTTAGGCGGTCATGCGGCCTTTATCGAGAGTAAAACCACCCAGATCGCCCATGGGGATACACCTAAAGAAATTGGAGAAATCTTCGGGCGCTATTTTGATGGCATTGCCATTCGCCATGTGGATTGGGGAGTGGGCAATGCGTATATTAATGCCGTGGCCCAGGCCTCGCGCGTGCCAGTGTTGAATATGCAGTGCGATATTTATCACCCTTTTCAGTGCTTGGCAGATCTGATGACCGTGATGGAAAAGAAAGGGCGTGACCTGCGGCGTAAAAAAATGGTAGTATCCTGGGCTTACGCGGCTTCTTACCAGAAGCCGATGTCGGTGCCTCAGTCTTTGATTTTACAAATGCCGCGATTTGGCCTGGATGTGGTTTTGGCTCATCCACCCGAGTTCCGCCTGATGCCAGAAATCATGGATCAGGCTCAGGAACAGGCTCGCAAATATGGGGTGGGCTTTGAGGTGATGGACGATATGGAGGCAGCCTTCAGAGATGCCGACATTATTTATGCTAAATCCTGGGGCGCTATGGTGCACACTCCCGATGCGGAAGAGGGTGCCAGAATTATCAAAAAGTATTCTCATTGGATTACGGATGAGCGGAAAATGGCGCTAGCCAAGCCGGATGCGATCTATATGCATCCCCTGCCGGCAGATCGCAATATCGAAGTTACGGATGGGGTGATGGATGGACCGAATTCTGTGGTCTATGATCAGGCGGAGAATCGCCTTCATGTACAGAAGGCAGTGATGGCTTTAACGATGAGGTCGTAAGTGTGAGGAGAACCATGCTATGACGGAAAAGAAAAAGATTGCAGTGGTTGCGATTGGCGGTAATTCGTTGATCAAAGATGCCCAGCGTCAAACTGTGGAAGATCAATACCAGGCGGCGAAGGAAACCTGTTATCACATCGCGGATATGATCGAGGCGGGCTGGGATGTCGCCATTGGGCATGGCAATGGTCCCCAGGTGGGCTTCATCTTGCGCCGCTCGGAAATTGCCCACAAGGTGGAAGGGATGCACGAGGTTCCTCTGGATGTTTGCGGCGCCGATAGCCAGGGGGCCATCGGGTATGCTCTACAGCAGAATTTGCAAAATGAGTTATACAGGCGAGGCATAAAAAAACCCGTGGCCACTGTCGTCACCCAGGTTTTAGTTGATAAGGATGACCCCGCTTTCAAGAACCCCACCAAACCCATCGGTGGCTTTATGGATGAAGCCGAGGCCAAGCGCCGCGCTCAGGAAATGGGATGGACTGTGGTAGAGGATGCTGGACGTGGTTGGCGGCGTGTGGTGGCATCTCCTTTGCCGAAAGAAGTCGTGGAACTGGATGCTGTCAAGGTTTTGCTTGACCATGGTGTGATTGTGATCACGGTGGGCGGTGGTGGCATCCCGGTCATTGATGTCGGCAATCATGAATATCGTGGGGTGGCTGCAGTGATTGACAAGGATTATGCCAGCAGTTTGCTCGCCCGCCTGATTAAAGCCGACCTGTTTTTGATCTCTACGGCTGTAGAGAAAGTGGCGTTGAACTTTGGCAAGCCCGATCAGAAGTGGGTAGATCGGATGACCCTTTCGGAGGCGAAAAAATACCTGGCTGAAGGTACTCATTTTGCCAAGGGCTCTATGGCTCCTAAAATCCAGGCGATCATCTGGTATCTGGAGGCTGGAGGCAAACAAGCGCTGATCACCAACCCGGAGAATATTGGCCGAGCGCTGAAGGGTGAGACCGGCACCTGGATTGTGCCCGACTAAGGTATGCCTGTATGCTCACGGCTGACGGTTATCTTATAACCGTCAGCCGTTTCTGTAAAACGCCGATTTGCCAGGCTGTGGCTTGTAAAGGCGTTGAAAACCTTCTATAATCTACGCATAAATCCAGACAACTAACCACAGGAAGCAGGATGTTTCTCACTCTAAGTTTTCCGGGCGTTCTATAGAATATAAGGTGATATGCTGCCCAGGTATGCTTGGCGATTGATGATGGTGATGGTCACGGGAGTGGTTTTGACTTCGGCTTGTGCTCAGCCTTTGTCCCGTCAGATTCCTCCTTCGCAGCCGGGGACATTTAACGTGGCCATGGTATTGCCCGGGTGGCACGATGACCAGGGTTGGTCACAATCCCATTTTGAGGGGTTGCAGTATCTCCAGCAAAATTATATGGGGGTTCATACGGCTTATCTGGATAATGTAGCGGAGTTTGCAAACAACCGAAGGTTATTTGATGCCCTATCTAAGCGGGGCTACCAGTTAATTATTGGTACCAGCCTGGGTTATATGGATGACATGGGGGTTGTAGCCGAGAAATATGCGGATACGTTTTATGTGGATGTATTAGGGGTAAAGGCGAATGGAAAGAACTATGGTAATCTCTATGGCGCTATGGAGGAGATGACCTATCTCGCCGGGATGTTAGCAGGGGCAAGGGCACAGCAGGATGGTAAGCCAAGGTTAGGTTATATTGGCACGCTTCCCGTGCCTGAAGAGTTTCGCCTGATCAATGCCACCGCTTTGGGGATGCGCCAAACCTGCACCGACTGTAGCATGCATGTGCGCTGGCTAAATTCCTGGAACGATCCCCTGCAAGAAGCCAGGATCGCCGAAGAATTATTTGATTTAGGCGTCCAGGTTCTTTTCAGTGGGACGTTCACCTTTGATTTTGGGCTTGTCGATGAGAAATGGCGCAAAGACAGGTGGATAGTTACTTTTGGCCGTAAAGACACCTGCCAGCAACGCTGTTTGACTGCTCCCTACTGGCAGTGGGGGCCGGTCTATGTGAACCTTGTTCAGACAATACGCCAGGGCAACTTTAAGGGTGATGCGATTTATTTCGATGCAAAAGATGGGGGGTTGGGCTTGGCAGGTTTTATGCGAGGCGATCCCCCGACCGAAGGGATGGTGGATTTATCTCCGCAGGTTATTGACCTGGTGCGAGAATTGTTAGGTAAAATGATTGCTGGCGAAATTAATTACCTCAGCATCTTTACGGGACCAATCAAAGATAACAAGGGTAAAATTATCGTGAATGAGGGCCAAAGTCTCACCCTAAATGATCTGGATCAGTTTCCTCCCGGAGCCACACAGGCAAAATGTAACCCTTGTATGTATTGGTGGGCAGAAGGAATTGTGGCTGATTTGCCCGCGCTTAGGTGATTTGGAAGGAGGTGATTTGCGGAAGAGCCCCAATCAATCAACCCAATGATCCCGGATTAGATCAATGTATATTTCGAGAGAGGAGAAGTGAACATGCGAAGCAAAGCACTCTGGCAATTCCTTGCCCTGATCGTGGTGTTTGCATTAGTGCTATCTGCCTGCCAACCCAAACCCGCGGCGACACCTGAAGCGACTCAGGCACCTGAACAGCCAACACCAACGCCTGAGGTGCTTACCGTGGCTGGTGTGGCTGGGGAGCAGCAAGTGGTAATCCCTGAGCCGGTAGAAGGCAAGACCAATGTCGCTTTCGTTTACGTTGGTCCCATAGGTGATGCCGGTTGGACCTTCGCTCATAATCAGGGTCGGGTCTACCTGGAGCAAAATATGCCCAGCGTTCACACGGCTTACCTGGAGAGCATTCCCGAAGGGGCGGATGCCGAGCGAGTGATTCGTGCTCTGGCCCGCAAAGGGTTCAAAATAATCTTCACCACTTCGTTTGGGTTCATGGATCCGACGGAAACCGTAGCCTCAGAATTTCCGGATGTGTATTTCATCCATATCTCCGGCTTCAAGAAGAACGATAAGAACTTCGCTAATCTCTTTGGGGCTATGGAAGATATGAAGTACCTGGCCGGCATGATTGCTGGGGCACGGGCAAAGGCGGATGGCAAACCCGTGGTAGGCTATATCGCTCCCTGGCCGATCCCTGAGGTCATTCGCCTTGGGAATGCCCTGGCTCTGGGGATGCGCAAGACCTGCCCCGAATGCACCATGAAAGTGCGCTGGATCTTCACCTGGTTCGATCCGGTGAAGGAGCGCGAAGCGGCCGAGTCTTTGATGGCAGACGGTGCGGATGTAGTGGTTACCGGCGCCGATACACCTGGCCCAGTCCAGGCTGCTTCCGAAAAAGGGTTGTGGGGCATCGCTTACGACTCTGACAGCGCTTGTGGCACCATCCCGAATTGTCTCACCGTGCCTTACTGGCATTGGGGCCCGGTTTATGTAGAGCATGTCAAGCAGATCGAGGCCGGCACCTGGAAACCAGGTGACTACTACTTCGATGCCGATTCGGGTGGTTTGGGCATTCTCGGCTTTATGGAAGGCCAGACGCCAAATCAGGGTGTCCCCGCAGATGTGGTGCCTCTGGTCAAGGAAGAGTTGGACAAGATGTTAAAGGGTGAAGTTACCCGCTTCACTCTCTTCACAGGCCCCATCAAGGACAATAAAGGTAATGTGGTCGTGCCCGAAGGCGTCTCCCTGACCCAGGAAGACCTGGAAGGTTTGAAGGGCGTGCCTGGGCGACCAGATTGCACGATTTGCATGAATTGGCTGGCCGAGGGCTTTGACCCGGCGGCGGAAATTCCGCCTATGAATCCGTAACGTTCGTGAGTAAGAAGGGGGGCTGTCTGTTATCGCCCCCCTTCTCAATTGGAGGATTAGCGTTGAGTAATAACCAGGCTGCTGTCGAGATGCGGGGAATCGTGAAGCGTTTCCCCGGCGTTTTGGCCAATGATCATATTGATTTTCAAGTCTTGCCAGGTGAGGTTCACGCTCTTCTGGGGGAAAATGGCGCAGGCAAGACAACTCTGATGAACATCCTGGCTGGTTTGTATCGGCCCGACGAGGGAGAGATTTATCTGAATGGAAAACGGGTGAGTTTCCACTCCCCGCGCGATGCTATTCAGGCTGGCATTGGCATGGTGCATCAGCATTTCATGCTGGTGCCGGCCCTTTCTGTGGCCGAGAATCTGGTCTTGGGTATTGATCGCCCGCGTTTTTTAATCAACCGCTCTAAATTAGAAGCAGAGGTTCAGGCACTTTCAGAGAGATTTGGTATGCCTGTAGATCCTGCGGCGCGCATCTGGCAACTCTCTGTAGGGGAACAACAGCGGGTTGAAGTGCTGCGCATGCTCTATTACGGGGCCAAGGTGCTCATCCTGGATGAGCCAACAGCGGTGCTCACCCCACAAGAGGTCAACGAATTGTTTAATACGCTGCGGCAGATGGTTCAGGCAGGCCATACGGTGATCTTTATCAGCCATAAACTCAACGAGGTTCTGGCGGTGGCGGATCGTATCACCGTTTTACGCAAAGGGCGGCGGCAAGCTACGGTTTTGGCTCGAGAGACCACAAAAGAGGAACTCGCCCGCATGATGGTGGGGCGAGAAGTGCTTTTTCGTATTGAGAAGCCACCCGCCAAAGTGGGCGAGGTCGTGTTGCAAGTAGAAGATGTACATGCATTGAATGATCGAGGTCGCCCAGCCTTGCGAGGCGTGTCTTTTGAGGTGCGTCAGGGTGAGATTGTGGGGATTGCGGGGGTGGCTGGCAATGGTCAGAGTGAATTGGCTCAGGTGATTGCGGGTTTGCGCCATGTAACTCACGGACGGGTATGCATCCAGCAGACGGATATTACCAACCGTAGTGCTCTGGCGGGAATCCGAAGTGGGCTGGCGCACATACCGGAAGATCGCACGGGATTAGGCAGTGTGCCGGCAATGAGCGTGGCTGATAATCTGGTTTTAAAGACATACGACCGCCCGCCAATTGCGCGGGGTTGGATGCTGGATTTGAGGCGCATCTTACAACAGGCGCAAACGCGGGTGCGTGAGTACGATGTGATTACACCCACAGTGCTGACCCCGGCGCGACAATTGTCTGGGGGTAATTTACAAAAGATGATCTTGGCACGCGAACTTCCGTTGGCTTCGCGCGCCTTGCTGGCTGTTCACCCCACACGAGGCTTAGATGTGGGTGCTACGGAAACGGTTCATCGCCGCTTGCTTGAGCAGCGCAGCCAAGGGGTGGGTATCTTACTGATCTCAGAAGACCTGGATGAATTGATTTCTTTATCTGATCGCATCTTGGTTATGTATGAAGGGCAGATTATGGGCGAGGTACGCGATGGTGACCTAGCCCTGATTGGTCAATTGATGGCTGGTGTACGACCAGTGAACCAGGAGGCAATGTGAAAATTCGCGTTGAACCTCGATTTGACGTCCCGCGCTGGATGACAGCGCTGGCAATTATCAGCGCAGTTTTGGTTGCCTTGTTATTTGGTGCGACCTTGCTCGCCTGGTTCGGGGTAAGTCCAATCCGGGCATATACGAAGATGTTTCAGGCTGCTTTTCTAGAGCCTTATTCACTGTCTGATACTACAGTCAAAGCAACGCCTATCATCCTGGCTGCGCTGGGAGTAGCCTTAGCCTTTCGCATGAAGCAGTGGAACATCGGTGCAGAAGGGCAACTATTTATTGGGGCATGGGCAGCTGCAGGTGTGGCGTTACACTGGTTACCCAAAGACACGCCGCGCTGGTTGATGTTGACAGCGATGAGCCTGGCGGGTTTTGCTGCGGGCGCTTTGTGGGCGACCATCCCCGGCTTGCTTAAGGCGTATCGGGGTGTCAACGAGATCATCACGACGCTGATGCTGAATTATATTGGCATTGCCTATGTCAGTTACTTTGTCTATGGTCCGTGGAGCGAGCGCGGTTTTGGCTTGACACCTCAATTTACTCGCAATGCCTGGTTGCCTCGCCTGGCAGACTGGGCGGTTCAAGTTCCTGCTTTTCGAGGCCTGACCCTGCATGCCGGGATAATCTATGGCTTTGTTGCGGCGATAATCCTGTATGTAATCCTGACTCGAATCAAGTGGGGTTACCAGTTACGGGTGATTGGGGAAAATCCCAACGCCGCCAGGTTCGCGGGGATGAATGTTGCCCGTAACATTCTGCTGGCGATGATCATTTCCGGCGGTCTGGCAGGGCTGGCGGGAATGGTAGAGGTAGCCGGGGTGGTGCATCGCTTGCAGGAACGCTTCTCCCCAGGTTATGGTTACACAGCCATTATCGTTGCCTGGTTGGGAAGGTTAAACCCATTTGGCATCATTCTGGCAGCCTATATGTTCGGCGGGCTGTTAGTCGGTGGGGATAATGTTCAACCTCAAGGTATTCCTCTAATGATCCAGGGTGTTATGCTGTTTTGTATTATTAGCGCCGACATGCTTACACGTTATCGCTTAAGCCTAGAACGTACACCCCAGGGGGCTCCTATTCGAGAAGTTGCTGCTCCTTCCGAAGTTTCTTCAACGAGCAACCCAAGCACAGATCAGGAGCAATAAAATGACGGCTGGTGAGTTATTTACTTTGCTTATCACACTGGTAGGAGCAGGATTGCGCACGGGTACCCCTTTGTTGTTTGCAGCGGTGGGTGAGGTGATTACAGAGAGGGCCGGGGTGATGAATTTGGGTGTTGAGGGGATGATGCTCACTGGAGCAGTTAGTGGGTTTATTGTCACCTATCACACGGGAAACCCCTGGTTAGGATTGCTGGTGGGCATTTTAGCGGGGGGATTGCTGAGTTTACTACATGGTCTGGTGGCGATCTCACTCCGAGGGGATCAGGTGGTCAGTGGATTAGCCTTAACCTTCGTGGGGCGAGGGCTTTCATCCGTCATGGGTGCCCCTTATGTTCAAGTCCGTGAGATCACGCGTCTCCCAGATTTGGTATTTCCTTTTCTGGAGAAAATGCCATGGTTGGGGCCTTCCGTGTTGGCGCCTTTATTTGGTAATCAAAATGTTGTCTTTTACCTAGGGCTGGCGGTGGTGCCTCTGGTCTGGTTCTTGCTGGAACGGACGCGTTGGGGCTTGAAACTGCGCGCGGTGGGAGAATATCCTGCTGCGGCGGATGCTTTGGGGATCAACGTGACCTTTACCCGCTATCTCTACCTGTTTGTCGGAGGCTTATTGGCCGGGTTGGCGGGAGCTTCGCTCTCTTTGGCCATTACGCCCCTCTGGGTAGATGATATGACAGCGGGTCAAGGTTGGATCGCCATTGGCCTGGTGATATTTTCAGGGTGGAATCCCTGGCGAGCGGCGCTGGGTGCCTATATCTTTGGAGGCCTACGTCGCCTGCCGCTTGACTTGCAAGCCATCCCCCAATTACCTTTCACTCGCAACCCCGTCTTAGGCGTCTGGCTCACGATGATCCCTTATGCTTTCACCATCTTAGCCTTGTTGCTCGCCTCTGGAGAGCGCATGCGCCGTCGTATGGGGGCACCGGCAGCTTTGGGGACGCCATACGTGCGCGGGGAACGTGGTTTATAGGCTTAAGATGTGTGGAAAGATAGTGCGGGAAAGCGAGTGGATTACCTCGCTTTCTCAGGTGTACTTTTAGAAAGGTGCTCTCGTGGAAAAGTTTTTAGGATATCGGTGTTCGTTATGCAGCCAAGAATATGCTGCGGAATCGGTCACCTACACTTGCCCCAGGGATGGGGGCAATTTAGATGTTATTCTGGATTATGACGACATCCGCAAGTCCGTTAAAACCGAGGCGTTATTGACAAAGGGCGAATCGTCTCTTTGGCGTTACCTACCTCTATTACCGCTTGAGGATCCGGGCGGGATTGGCACACCCTTGCGAGCGGCTGGCTGGACGCCGGTTTATGCGCCTCAGGCTTTGAGGGAGCGCCTGGGGTTAAATTCCTTCTGGATAAAGGATGAGAGTCGAAATCCTACGGCCTCCTTCAAAGACAGGGCAAGTGCGGTAGTGGTGGCGCGGGCTAAAGAGATCAAGGCTGAGGTCGTGGTCACGGCATCTACCGGGAACGCTGGTGCGGCGCTAGCTGGTATGGCTGCGGCGGTAGGGCAAAAGGCGGTCATTTTTGCCCCGCGGACCGCGCCTGCGGCAAAAATTGCGCAACTGCTCGTCTATGGGGCGCAGGTGATCCTGGTTGATGGCACCTATGATGATGCTTTTGATCTGAGCATCCAGGCGTCTCAAGAATTTGGCTGGTATTGTCGTAATACAGGGTATAACCCCTTCACTGTAGAGGGGAAAAAAACCGCGGCGTTTGAGATTTGGGAATGGATGCAACAGGCCGACCTGGGGCATAGGGAACTGAATATCTTTGTCTCGGTGGGGGATGGAAACATCATCTCCGGATTGCATAAAGGTTTCAAGGAATTGATGGCCTTGGGATGGCTCGAGCATATGCCGCGTATCTTTGGCGTTCAAGCCGAAGGTTCAGCCGCAATTGCGCGGGCATTTCATTCAGGCACCGAAACGATTGTGCCGGTCTCGGCTAAGACCATTGCTGACAGCATCTCGGTTGACCTACCGCGTGATGGCGTGCGGGCGGTGCGAGCCGCGCGTGAGACTGGTGGCTCTTATGTGCTGGTGAGCGATGAGGATATCCTTTCTGCAATTGTCGAATTAGGCAGGGCAGGCATCTTTGCCGAGCCGGCAGGTGCCACCTCTTATGCAGGTCTCAAAAAGGCACTCATTCAGGAGGTTATTAAGCCTGACCAGGCTGTGTTAGCCATCAATACCGGCAGCGGGCTTAAGGACGTGCGCGCCGTCATGCAGGCTACAGGTGATGCGCCTGTGATTGAGCCTCGGCTGGAGGCGGTGAAGAGGGTGATAAAATAATACGCGATCGTATCAAGAGGAAGTCTATGCCCCCGGTTTTTTCGATCATAGCGCCTATTTTTAATGAAGCCAAGACTATCCCAGAGTTCTATCGAAGGGTTAAGGAGACCATGGAGGCTCTGGGTGAGACTTGGGAACTGGTCATGGTAGATGATGGCTCTACGGATGGCTCTACCGAGATAATCCGCACCCTGTTGCAGCAGGATCGCCGTGTGCGTGCGGTGATCTTCGCCCGTAACTTCGGCCATGAGATTGCCGTTACTGCCGGGCTGGATTATGCCCGCGGTCAGGCGGTTATCATGATGGATTCAGACCTGCAGGATCCGCCGGAGGTGATCCCCGATCTGGTGGCTCGCTGGCGCGAGGGCTATGAGGTGGTTTATGCGGTGCGCACTGAGCGCGAGGGTGAAACCTGGTTTAAGTTGTTCACGGCTACGTTGTTTTACCGCCTGATAGCCCGCATCACAGATGTTAAGATCCCCATGGATGTCGGCAACTTTCGGCTTTTGGATCGCAAGGTGGTTAATGTGCTAAACCAGATGCGCGAACGCCATCGCATTATGCGGGGGATGTCGCTTTGGGTAGGATTTCGCCAAATCGGGGTGCCATATCGGCGGGCAGCGCGCTTTGCGGGGGAGACAAAATATCCGTTCCGCAAGATGTTCCGCCTGGCGATGACAGCCATCACGGGTTTTTCATTCTTTCCACTGCAGTTGGCGACTTACGTGGGCTTTATTGCGGCTGGGATAAGCATTCTGGCCATACCGGTGGTGGCCGTGATGCGGTTGGCAGGTTCACAAGCCTTCTTTGGCCAAGCGACGACTTTGATCGCGGTCTTGTTTTTAGGGGGAGTGCAATTGATCTCTCTGGGAATTCTGGGAGAGTATATTGGCAGGTTGTATGATGAAGTGAGGGGCAGACCTCTCTATATCGTGCGCGAAGGCCCAGAGGAAGAAGACGAAGGGATTTTTGTGAAGAATCGGGCGGCCAAGAATTGAGCGTCTGAAATCTACACCTAGAAAGGGCATTGATCTGATGAGGATTGATTTGACTGTAATGCCAGAACGGCGCGCCAGGGCTATCCAACGTGTGCGCGAGCGTAATATTATTATCCCGACCTTTGCTCAGATGAAAGATCCCCGAAAAATCCCCGCAAAGGTGAAAGAGGAATTGAGGCAAGTTGGTTTGTGGGATTTGAACCCGCGCAATCTGTTCCGCATCACCTGGCACAACGAACCAGTGGCGCAAGGGGGTGGTTTCGGCACTGTAAATACAATGGAATTACCCTCTACCCTGACCGGGACGAAAGCCAGGATTATCGTCTTGGTTGGTAAATGGTTTCCGACGGGGGCGCACAAGGTGGGGGCTGCGTTTGGCTGTTTGGTGCCACGCCTGGTGACGGGGCAGTTTGATCCCACCACACAGAAGGCCGTCTGGCCATCCACGGGTAATTTCTGTCGCGGTGGAGCGTATGACTCAGCCCTTTTGGGTTGCCAGTCTATCGCAATTTTGCCGGAAGGGATGAGCCGAGAGCGTTTTGAGTGGTTGTCCAAAATCGCGGGTGAGGTGATTGCTACGCCGGGAAGCGAATCCAATGTCAAGGAGATCTTTGATAAGTGTAAAGAACTGCGCGCCTCCGGGCAGGATTTGATGATCTTTAATCAGTTTGAAGAGTTTGGAAATTATCTATGGCATTATGAGATTACTGGCCATGCGATGGAAGAGGTGCTTCAGAAAGTCATGAGACGTGGTGACGCCTATCGCGGGATGGTTTCAGCCACCGGCTCGGCGGGCACGATTGCCAGCGGGGATTACATGAAGCAACTTTTCCCTGACAGTAAGATTGTGGCCAGTGAAGCACTCCAATGCCCGACGCTTTTGGAGAACGGTTTTGGATCTCACCGCATCGAGGGTATTGGCGATAAGCATGTCCCCTGGATTCATAACGTGAAGAACACCGACATGGTCGTGGCGATTGATGATAACGCAGTGGTCAACCTGGCGCGCCTGTTCAACGAGCCGGCTGGTCGCGCCTATCTGGTAAAGAAAGGCGTGCCCCAAGAGGTTGTCGAACGCCTGGATCTATTGGGCTTTTCAGGCATCGCCAATGTGCTCTCGGCGATAAAAATGGCGAAATATTATGAGTTGGGTGAGAATGATATCGTCCTGACCATTCTCACCGACTCGATGGAGTTATACGGTAGCCGGCTGCGTGAGATGCGTCAGGAGTTCGGTGAATATACGGACCGAGACGCGGCTGCTCATTTCGCCCAGTATCTACAGGGAGTATCCACCGATTACTTGCTTGAACTAACCTATGTGGATCGCCGACGGATCCACAATTTGAAGTACTTCACCTGGGTGGAACAGCAAGGGAAAACCTACGATGAAATTCAGGCTCAATGGTATGAGCGAGATTATTGGACGAGCGTTCAACGCCAGGTTGATGAAATTGATGCCCTGATCGAGGAATTCAATGCAGAGGTAGGCCTTCTGAAATAACGCTAGTGTTGCAGGGGGATAGTTCCCCCTGCAACCTTTTGAGGGCAGTAGCAAATGCCTATACAACCTTCATCCCTGATCCTTGTGGCGGTGATGAATAACCGCCGCGATCTGGAGATTGCCCGTCTCTTAGGATGGTATCGCATCCCACTGCGAAGCGCGCCCAAAGTTATTGACGTGGATTACCTGGCCTTCTATCAGACCGCGGCTTTTGGGAGTGAGAGATGGCGCATTCGTCATGTGGCTGCGGTGCGTGGGCACGAATTGACCACTCGCGCCGAACTCCTGAAAGATGAGCTCGATCATCCACGCGCTAGGCATGAGTACTACAAAATTCAAATTGGTGCGTTAGAGAGTCTCGCTCAACCCATTCTAGCTGATGATTGGCGCAGGATTACGTTCTTTTACACGACTGGTGAGTATTTTCTTGGGGCAAAAACTATCAGGGATTTAATCCTGCCGGAAGAGGAAAGGCAACCGCTTTGGCAGGCTCTGCGCGAGCGAGCCAATCTGAAACAATCCTATCAGCCCGACGCGCCGCAATTGGAACTCAATCCATCCATGGTGGACTTTCTCCTGGGGCTGAGTCGGATGAAGTAGGAGGCTGGTATATGCAAAGAACCCTGATAAAAGGTGCAACCCTGATCACCGCTGCGGAGACCTATCAGGCTGACATTCTCATCGAGGGTGAGAAAATTTCCGAAATTGGCCTCGATCTCCCTAATGAAGGGGCTGAGGTCATTGATGCCTCGGGGAAATTCATCATGCCAGGGGGGATTGATCCTCATACCCATTTTGATTTGCCCATGTTTGGTACGGTCTCGTCGGATGATCATTATAGCGGTCATAAAGCGGCTGCCTTTGGAGGTACAACCACAGTGATGGACTTTGTCCCACAGGATCAGTCCACTCTGGCGGAGAGCGTTAAGGCTTGGCGGGAGAAGGCTGAGGATAAAGCCGCCATAGATTTTAGTTTTCACATGAACATTTCTCGCTTTAATGAGGAGGTTGCGGCTGAGATACCACACTTGATTGAGATGGGGATCACCACGGTCAAAGTGTTCATGGCTTATAACGGGCGATTGCGCCTTAGCGATGGTGAGATATTCCGTGTGATGCGCATAGCCAAAGATCATGGCATGTTGACCATGCTTCATGCCGAAAATGGGGACGTGATCGAAATCTTGACCGAGGAGGCTTTGGCCCAGGGTCACACTGCGCCTGAGTGGCATGCACTCACGCGCCCCGCTTGGGGAGCAGCGGAAGCCACTTTGCGCGGTATCGCCCTTGCAGCCCAGGCTCAGGCGCCTTTATACGTCGTCCACATGAACGTCGCGGGGGAAGTAGATCAGTTGCGTTATGGCAGACAGCGCGGTGTGCCGGTTATGGGAGAGACGTGTCCGCCCTATTTGTTTTTTACGATTGATCACCTGCGTCGTCCAGATGGGGCCAAGTGGGTTTGTTCTCCACCCATGCGCACGGCTGAAGATAATGCCCGTTTATGGGAAGGGTTGGCAGATGGAACAATTCAAACCGTGGGGACAGATCACTGCCCGTTTTTTTATGATGGCACCAAGCAGATTATTTATGAAGGGCGCGAAATTGCAATACAAGGCAAGGAATTAGGTCGGAACGATTTCACTAAAATTCAGATTGGTCTGACCGGGGTTGGCGATCGCATGCCGATTCTCTGGACCTATGGGGTGCGCGCCGGCCGCATCACACCCAATCAATTCGTGGCTCTTACCAGCACCAATGCGGCGAAGATATTTGGTCTTTATCCGCGTAAGGGGGCAATAATCCCTGGAGCGGATGCCGATCTGGTGATCTGGCACCCGCAGCGACGACTAACCTATGGCGTTGCCCATGCCCACCATCGCACCGATTACAACTTGTATGAAGGTTGGGAATTGGTGGGATTTCCAGAGAAAGTCTTCCTGCGTGGCCAATGTATTGTGGATGGAGAACGTTGGCTGGGTAAATCAGGCATGGGTAGGTTCCTCGAACGTGAGCCAAATGCTCCTGTCCTCTAACCTCTTGCTGGATCGTTCGAGTAGAAAATTGCTACCATGGCGCCCGTATTTCCCCTCATTGCGATATTCATACTGGTCTTTTTCTCTATCTCACTGCTAATCGCGTCACGTTTGAGCCTGAGATTAGCCATTTTCTGGTTATGGGCGATATTAGGCGGGTTGTTAGCCTGGGTATTGATCTTGTTTTCAAGGGATACCTTTCCGACTTATATCCCCTTAGGAAACTGGCGGCTAGAGATGTTTTCGGTTGCATCTCCGCTGATGTTATCTGATCCTATATCCTGGCCCTTTGCCCTGGCACTTGCAACGCTGGGGTTGGCGGTGACGCTGAGCGATGTGGTCCATACCGATGGTTTAGAGCCAGTGTTCTGGGCGGGCAATATGGCCCTGACCGCCTTTGGTATGCTGGCAGTCTTGGCTGGTAACCCATTGACCCTGGCTTTGACCTGGGCAGTCATTGATGGATTGGAGATTTTCCTTCTCTTGAGCAGGTTGCAACGTAGCCCGGACCGCGGGCGGGTTATCGCGGTTTTTTCCGCTCGCTTGATGGGGATATTCTTCCTGCTCGTTGCTGAAATTATGGTCCAGGCACAAGGAGGACAGCTGGTTTTCGATCAAATCCCCAAATCTGCCAGCACCTTCCTGCTCTTGGCAAGCGGTTTGCGACTAGGTGTGATACCCCTCCATGCCCCCTTCTGGAAAGAGGCGTCTGTGAGGCGAGGATTGGGTCTGATAACCCGCGTAGTGCCCGTAACCTCCAGCGCCATTATGATTGTACGCACCGCCACGGTTGGTGTCCCAGCGGCGCAAGCTCCTTATCTGTTGGTTTTCATTGCAATTGCGGCGTTATACGGTGGTTTCTCCTGGATTAATGCTAAAGACGAATTGGAAGGGCGACCGCATTGGTTATTTGGAGTAGCATCCCTCTCTCTGGTGGCAGCGCTTGGTGGCGATTGGAGAGGTAGCCTAAATTGGTCTATGGTTTTAATCCTGTTAGGTTCTGTGCTATTCCTTTACTCTACACCCTCGCCATATTTGCGCCTATTGCCTATTCTGGGCGTGCTGCTCAGTTCCGCAGCCCCTTTATTCTTTTCTGATCCTGAGAAACCAATCTATGGGTGGAGATTGAGTTATTGGACGCTATTTCTCATGGTGGCACACGCCTTACTTTTAGTCGGCTATTTGCGTCTTACTTTTCGAAGTAGAACGATTGTAAGTAGCATTGAGCCATGGATGTGGGTGGTTTATGGCATTGGCTTATTGCTCCTGGTGTTTTCATATGGTGTATTCTTATGGTGGTGGGGTGAGACGGGTAATCTTATAAGGGTCAAGATAGGATTTCTCCAGGTTATCTCCTGGTTGTGTGTGAGCGGGTTAACGGCTTTGATCCTTACCTGGCAGAGGCGGAGAAGTAGGCTATTCGAGAATATTGGTAAAAGATTGCGCCCCGCCTTCTCTTTTACCTGGATGTATCCCATCTTTTGGACTTTGTATCGTGGGTTGGAGAGGATCACCTGGATCGTCTCGCTGATTCTGGAAGGGGAAGGGGGAGTATTATGGGCATTTCTGCTATTGACCTTGATTCTGAGTCTGGTTGCCCAGTGTA
>JBBILY010000047.1:0-12678 GCA_037444705.1 Chloroflexota bacterium
TTATTCAGTATCCGATCCTCGGCTGCTTGGCCATAGAAAAATTGAGGGAAAGCGTGATTACGTATGATAGCGAGAAAAAATCCAATCCATCCTCTCCACATTAAGGCGCACAGCGGGGGAGGAGAATTTTCGCTATATAATCTCCCTCGGCCCTTCGAGCGATGATGATGGATGAACCTTGTTTTACCCTACTAATTGGGAGAACAATACAGGAATATAACAGCGCCTCAGAGGCATAAACCTCTCCGAGGCGCTGTCGTCTTACAGTTTAGAGACCGTTTACCTTAACTTAACTTTAAACCTTCTCCACCTTGACTTTGCTATCATAGAAGACGGCGGAGCCACCGACCAGGTCCGAGAGGGTGACATCACCTAAGACGGGGTCAACGCGCATGGCGGCGTTCGCATGCAAAGGAACAGCGCGGCGCGCCTCACCTTTGATGGCTTTGCCATCAATCACGATGTCGCTGGCGCCGCTGGCCCAGTGGCCGAAGCCCAGGGGAAAAGCTACCACGCCAGGGCGCATCCCCTGGGTGAGTTTGGCTTTACCAATCATGGGCACCTTTCTGCCACCTTTGACGTCCCATACGCCCTCAGGATTGCTGGCTGAAGAAACACGCACCAGGTCGCCTTCTTTAATGCCTAGCCTGGCAGCATCGCTGGCATTCATTAGTATATAGCCCTCACCCAGGACAGATAGTAACCAGTAATTGGAGATGGTGCGAGATTTGGTCATGGTGATGGTCTTGAAGGTGATGAGATAGAAGTCATAGCCTTCGTCGTTGATCTCTTCACCTGTGGACGAGAGGCCAGCCGGGATGTAAGTGGGGTAGCCAATCATGTGTTTGCCGGTCATCGTGTTGATCGCCTTGGCGGTCTTCTCTTGATACAAGTTGATCAGGCGGCCATATTTATTGGCGACCTGCTCGCCTTTGTAGCCCTTTTCAAAGTTCTGATAACGACCACCACGATTGAGCACAAAGATCACTTTGCGCCACAGGCTTTCATCTCCGCCGATGGCAGCCTTCCATTTTTCAGGATCGAAGACGCTCTTGGGCAGATGCTTGCGCGCCTCGAGGAAGATGCGCACTTCGTCATCGTCTGCCTCGGGCACGCTATCAGAGCCATCCTCCTTTTCACCAAAGGCAATGTTAGCCACCATTTTCAGGTACAGATCTTCTGGCCGGGTGTAAGGGAGGCCTTGACCAAAACCGTTTGGACCAAAGCCGGGCAGATCCAATTTTTCGGCAATGGCCAGCAAAAGGGCTTCGAAGGAAAGCGGCATCTCCTCGCCGAAGACCTTCACCGTGGGCCAATCGGGCATGGAAATAGCCGGTTGCCTCACGTTCTCCACCTTCCAGGGCACAGAAGGATGGGACCCATGGAACTCCCAGCGCTCCAGGTAGGAGAGGTCGGGAAAGATGTAATCGGCGTAGGTGGAGGTTTCGCCAACCAGGATGTCGCTGGTGATGATGAGGGGTATTTTCTTTGGGTCAGAGAGGATCTCAATCACCGTATGTGCGGCTGGCAGGCTATAGGCCATGCCGTTCATGTAGAACATGGCTATCTTAACCGCATAGGGATAGGCGTCACCCATAGATGGCACATCTTCCTGGTAAATGTCGGTGGCAATGGGGAACCAGGGACGTTTGGTTGGATAGGTGCCATCGAAGAGGGTGCTTTTTTCGTATGTGGTGGCCGTGCGCAAGATATCAATGCCAAAGGGGGAATACCCTCCTTCGATCATGGTATTGACCGGGAAAGGTTGACCCTTCTTTTCGCCCAGGCGGTTATAAGTGGAAGCCTTGATCATGCCGCCGGCGTAGTCAAAATTGCCGAGTAGCAAGTTGACTGTATACCAGGCATTGTTGTTATAAAAACCGTTGGTGTGCTGAGAGGGGCCGCGATGGATGTCGGCGCAAGCCCTACGCCCGTGGGAGGTGAACTCCATCGCCAATTCGACGATGTCTTGCTCGCGCACACCGGCGATCTCAGCCCACTCGGCAAGCGTGTGTTGTTGCGCCGATTCGAGCAGGATTTGCAACCCGGTCTTGACCTCGAAATTGCCCAGGGCGCCGCTGTAGAACAGATCGCCCACAACCGCAGTCGCCTCAGGGTTGAGCACGTTAATCGGCGTCGGCGTGCCGTTCACCAGTGCCACGGGCGTGTCGCCAGGATATTCCACGCCGTTGGCGTCCACATAGATGGTCACATCTTTGCCATCTTTGGTAACCGTTTGAGGGGTGAGCAAGCCCAACTCGCTGGCGCGCAGGTGCTTGCCAGGCTCACCCTTTTCAATCTTCACCAGCCATGTAGCGTTAGTATAGTTAGGCTCGCCGGCCGCAGTGGCTGCAGCCTGGTTAGCAATGGCCAGGTAACTCTTATTGTAGCGCTCATTCTCCAGCATCCAGCGGATCATGCCCAAGGCGAAAGCCGCGTCTGTGCCGGGTTTAATCGGCACCCACTTCCAGGCTTTGGCTGCCAGTTTGCTCAGGCGTGGGTCAATCACCGCAAATTTGCGCCCATTGACCAGGGCATTGGTGGCCTTGGGCACGCGCTGAGGCGGCCCGTAGTTGGCATCGAACAGGTTGGCGCCAACGTAGATGACAAATTCGCTATTGCCGGTATCGCCTTGCCAGTAAAACTTATCGCCGCTATCAAATTCGCCAGTAACTTCGTTCCATTTGGAACTCATCTGCTTGCCCGTGAAGTAGAGCGAGCCCTGGCAGACCGTGGTGTGCCCATTGGCGTTGACCGAGCCAAAAGCCTGCTTGACGAACCGCTTGACCAGGTCTTCGCGGCCATTCTTCATCCGCCCCCAGACAAAGGCAAACTGGTTGTTTTTTGGCCCCAGGTCGGGGTGATCGGGGTCAATCAGTTTATCCAGGTGGTCCTTGAAATCCTCCTTGAATTGGGCCACCAATTGTTTCTTCTTTTTGGGGTCTTTTTCAGCCCAAATGGCTTTGACCGCGTCCCCCATCTTCTTAAATAATTCAGGCTCGCGCAGGGCATAAACGTCTTTGAAACCGTCCACATGGCCCTCGCCAAACAGATCGCCGCCATTGACGATCTCATCAATCGCCTGTTCGAAGGGGATGGTGACCCACTGTCCCTCACCGCGCTTGGTGCCAGGCTTGCGCTTCAAGACGCTGACAACGCGATAGGGATCATAAACAGTCTGTATGCCAGCCTGGCCTTTCGGACACAGGCCTCCCTCAAGTTTAGCGGCATCCTTGATGGGGGTTTCATAGGGGATATGCGGCCACAAGGTCCAAGGCGAGTAGGGATTACCGTCAATCTTGGCTGCCAGGCCGTCAAGCAACTTAACTTTGATGCCACAGCCGGTATTACATTGCAGACAGACCGTGTAAATCTGATTCTCGGGTTTAATCTCGAAGAAGGCGCCTTCGCCAGCCGCTAGGGCTCTCTTCATTTTGGTCATGGCTGAGGGTAGATTGCCCAGAAGGGCAGCAGCGCCGCTGGCGGTAGCCGAGAGTTTTAAGAAGTCGCGCCGAGATAGATTTCTACGCTTTTGCGTGGTGGTATCACTCATCTTACGCCTCCGATTTCTGGGAGTACAAGGGCAGATATTCCGCCCCTAAAAGAAAGCCCAGGGTAGCCAGCCCAATTATGCCTAGGGTTACCGCCCATTCCATCAGGCTGGGGAAGTACTCAAAGTTCAGGTGCGGTCCGCTAAAAGCAGTCGTCAGTTGCTGCAATTCGGGCACACTCAGGCCGGGGAAGATGATCAGACCGCGGGCGACAGCGTAGCCAACCAGAAGCAACAATCCCATCCAACCCGCCCAACCGTTGTGGCGCGCCAGTTTGGGCTGCACCAGCACGATCAGCGGAATCAGGGAGCCAATCAGAATTTGCAAGATCCAGAACGCCCACCAGTACTTCCCAAAGAGCACCTGATTGACCGCCTGAACGTTCATGGGTATGCCGCCATACACACTTTGAGAATAGTCAGCCCACATGAAGTAGAGTTTGACAATCAGCAAAGCCACACTGATCAGACTCAGGGTCCACAACTGGTGTTCACGATTCGGGTCCTGGCGCGGTCCAAACAGACCGAGGACCATCAACATCATCGCTGCCCCCGAAGCCAGAGAGAAGACCGGAAATTGCACCGGAAACAGACCTACATGCCAGAAAGGTCGCGAGGCATTCACACCCAGCAGGGCGCCGACTGCGCCTGAGACAAACAACGAGATTGGCAACCCAACTCCCATGAGCACCTTCAACCAGCGGCTATCGGGGTTGCGGATGGACAGGATCAGAGAGAGCAGAATGATAACCCCGAAGATCGTGTAACCCCACACCATCTGGAACATCACCGAGTTGGGATTGCCCTGCAGATAGACCTTCCATACACGTTCCAGGTGACCCAGGTCAAGCCAGATGGAGAACAAGCCAGCACCTAGGCTGACCAGAGACCCCCACAAGGCTACCTTACCAACGCCTTTGAATGCCGGAAGATGAAACAGATGGTCTAAGGTGGCGATCATGAATCCGCCGGCAGCCGTCCCAGCGAAAAACAGATACATAGCCACCCACAAGCCCCAGACCACATAAGAGCCATAGGCAGCGTGCTCGTGGCCATAGGCAAACCGATCGTAGAAACCCCATAAACCAACCAGGAGGGTCAGGGCACTGAAAGCATAAGCCAGTTTCTTGAGCATGGCACACCTCCTACATCAAGTAATAGACGCGCGGCTCGGTACCCAGGTCTTCCTTGAGCCGCATCACGTTGGGGCTAGCGATTAATTCAGCCACCAGCGAATCGGGGTCATTGGCATCGCCAAAATAAGTAGCGCGCCCAATGCAGGTAGTGGTGCAGGCGGGCAACATGCCCTCCGCCAGGCGGTGCAGACAAAAGTGGCACTTACGCACGTTGCCGATTGGGGAAGATTTTCGATCTTTGCGCGGCCGTACCTCACCATACTCAAAAGCCCCGCTGCGTTCATAGTCGTCTGCCTCAGCCTGACCCAGGATCAAACCAGAGGCTTCTGGGGTGTTATCCGTATAGGTTAAGCCAAAATCAAACGTGCGGGCTGCGTATGGGCAGGCGGTGATGCAATAGCGGCAGCCGATGCACTGGTCATAATCAATCACTACCACCCCTTCTTCGTTCTTGTAGGTGGCATTTACCGGACAGACAGGTACACAGGGCGGCCTGTCGCATTGCATACAAGGGCGCGGCAGAAAACGCATGGTGACATTGGGGTAGGTGCCAAATTCCTCCGTGAGTACCGGGCGATAGACCACCCCCGGCGGCAATTTGTTCTCAGCAACGCAAGCAATGGTGCAGGCATGGCAGCCAATGCAGCGCCGTAAGTCAATCACCATCACCCAACGCCGCTCCTCCGGGCGCTTTTTCAACGCCCGCTGCAAGTCTTCCTGCATGCGCAGCAGCGCGTCCTCCTTCGCCAGTGGCGTGTCAGCCGGCATTACAGAATGGACTCCTTCTAAAGCCGGCGCCACCAGACCAGCGAAGACCTCAGAAGAATACTTTTGCAATAGTTCAGAAGTTTCCTTCAGGTCTTGCATAGGGATCTCCTTTTGTGAAAAGGTGGACAAACTCAACCCTGATGATAAGGGGCATCCAGCCCTTTGGGTATCAGGAAAAATCAGGGGTTTTTGCGGAAAATGTCAGGAAAAACCCTATCCCCCTCAAGCTCGACCATGCAAGTAGAGGCAGGCGCCCTGTTACTCGCTCCCGATTAACCCCTTCTTCAGAGCGTAGCGCACAAGGGCGGCGCGGCTTGTCAGACCCAACTTCTCAGCGCCGCGCGCCCGATATGTCTCTACGGTTTTGACGCTCAGGTGAAGTTGCTCGGCTATTTCAGCGCTGGTGTGTCCCAAGGCCACCAACCGCAAGACCTCTTGCTCGCGCTCACTCAAAGTGTCCCAGGCGTCTAGAGCCTGCGGTTCGGGCTTGGGTAACATATCATCCAATAAGAGGCGCGTCATGGAGGGGTGGATATAGATCTCTCCCCGCAACACAGCTCGTATGGCTGATAGCAGTTCAACATCGGCAGCTTTCTTGAGCACATACCCCACCGCCCCGCTTTGCAAAGCGCGCCGTAGATAGTGAGCGTCATCATACATGGTCAGGATCAGAATTTTAGCCCCAGGAGCCAGTTTTCTAAGCAGGGGTAAGGCCTCCAGACCTCCCAATTGGGGCATGGACAGATCCAGCAAAATCAGGTCGGGTTGTAATTGTTGTGTAAGGTCCAGGGTTTCTGCGCCGGTGGCTGCCTCTCCCACCACTTCCAGATCGTTTTGACTCTCAAGTAAGAGGCGCAAGCCTGAACGCAGCACCGCATGGTCATCAGCAAGCAAAATGCGCGTCCTCATGGGCTATCCTCCGTAACAGGGATGGAGACAAATATGCTTGTTCCCTTGCTGGGAGTGCTCTCAATAGTCAGAGTGCCTCCTAATAATTCGGCGCGCTCTTGCATTCCTGCCAGTCCCAGGTGTCTTTCTTTTTTGATTAAATCAAGGTCGAAACCTCGGCCATCGTCCTCGATGACCGCTACAATGGCATTCCCCCGACGTTCCACCAGGATACTAACCGACTGAGCTTCAGCATAGCGAGCGATATTGGTGAGCGATTCCTGGACAATACGGTAGATAGCAGTCTCCACCTCGTCGGGCAAGCGGCCACCGCCGGTATGGATGAGCAGATCCACTGCGACCTGGTGGCGAGCCTGCCATTCCTGAACCAGGCGTTCCAGGGCAGCCGATAGACCCAGATCGTCCAGCAAGCGCGGGCGCAACCTCATCGAGATTTCATGCACTTCTTCCAATGTTTGGGCAGCCACGGCGCGCAGTTCACGAGCCTGAGAGCGGATCCGGCTGTCATCGCAAGTGGTCTCGAGCATTCTTAGCCCAACCATGAGAGAGGTCAGGTTTTGTGAGGTGCTATCGTGCAATTCACGGGCAATGCGGCGGCGTTCATCCTCCTGGGTGGCGATCACTTTTTCCAACAGCAGACGGCGTAATTGCTCTCGTTCGCGGCGCAGTTCGTCCATATGGCCCAATTCGGCGGTCATGGCGTTGAAAGCATCTGCCAAGTCGCCGATTTCATCATCAGCCCAGCGGCGGACACGGCGGGTGAAGTCGCCCTGGGTCACGGAGCGCGTGGCTTCCACCAGTTCCAGGATCGGGCGGGTAAGAATGAAGGTCAGGAAGGCAGCAGAGGGTAAACTGATGCCCAACACCACCAGGGTGGTCAGGATCACTTGAGAGGTGATGCCCAGAAAGACCCGCTCAGCGCGCTGGATGGAGATGCCCACGCGCGCCATCCCAGCCATGCCCCCAAAAACGGGCACTGCCACATCCCACACCAGCCCCTGGTTGGTGCGCAACAAAACAGTGCGGTGATGATCTTCTGCTTGAGCGGTGTTCATCTCTACCAGCCCAGCCGGAAAGCCTCCCTGGAAAGAATGCACGAGGACTTCACCTTCGGGCGTTACGATGAAAGCGTAGATAATATCCGGGTTGTTCAGTCGGGTATCTACAACGAGTTGGTGCAGGCTATACAGATCATTGACCAGGATGGGGTCAGTGGCGCGGGCAGCCAGGTCGCGAGCGATAGAGATACCGCGCGCCTCCAATTCTTGCTGCATCGTGCGTGTCACTGCCTGCCATAATTGATAAATCACGCTGGCGCTGAGGAAAATCGTACCTCCCAAGACAATCCCCAGGATTTTAGTGCGGATTGGCACTCCACCCGCAACTTCCCAAAACCTGGCAAGGAAACGCTTCCAACGAGCCTGCATCAAGGGGTTGCCTCTTCTGAACTGACTTGCGACATAACGGCTCGCGCCGATTGATAATCTTCATCTGCAACCCTTACAAACCGATCATAACCAAGGGCTTCCAGGGCTAACTCACCCTGCCCATCAAGATGCATATTCAACAACACATCCGCCAGTTCGGCTTTCAACTGGGGGCGCAGGTTTGGGCTTACCACAACCGGGGGCATGCCAAATTCGTCCGAGATATGGATTACCCTTATCTTTGAAGCCAGTTCCGGCTCGCGCTTGAGGGCAAAGTCCAGCACCACCCCATCCACCGATGCGCCATCCGCCAGTCCATCAACCACGGCGCGAATCGCATCATCATGGCTGTAGGTGAAAAATGTGCGACCGAAGAAAGTTTGGGGGGTCTCACCCATTTGCTGGAGCAAGTATGTGGGATAAATGCGACCGGTAAAAGAGGTGGGGTCAGTGAAGGCGAAGACACGTCCGCGCAGATGCTCCAGTTCGTAATAGGGGCTATCAGCGCGGACAAGGACCTTTGCCTGATAAGTGACCTTATTGTTCACCTGGGGCGCTACCAGCAGTTCCAAACCAAATTGATCCCTGCCGATAAGATAGGAACTGGTGCAAACAAAAGCTAGATCCACCTCACCTGTGCGAAGTAGTTCGTTAATCTCGGTGTAAGTGCGCCGTTGGATGCGCTCCACAGGCCGGTTGAGTTTATCGCTCAGGTACTGGAGCAGAGGGGCGTAACCCTCCGCCGTGCCCTGAGGCGAAATGACCGCGGCAATGGCCACACGCAAAGGTACCATCTCTTGATTAACGGGCGTAGGCAAGGGTTCTAGTTTGCTCAGGTCTACGTAACCCGCGGGCTGAAGCGGTAATGCCGGCGCGCAAGCCGAGATGAGTAGCGCCAGGAGAACGGTCACGGTGAGTTTTCGCAGAAGCATCGCATATGTCCTTTTCCAGTGGAGCCTGTCTTACAGATGACTTAAATGTATAAGAAAAAGCCAAGTCTGTCTAGAGTTGGGTTTGCTATTATACGGACAACCATGTAGTCCATGAACCATACGCTCGACTACCCTTGACTTTCTCCATCAGAGCGCGATAATCCTAAATAGACCGAAGTTCTAAGCAGGGCTGTGGCTTATGAAACCAGAGATTGAAGCGACAAAGTTTGGTTCAATTACGATCGCTGGCCAGAAATACCCGCACGACGTGATTATTCGCCTGGATGGCCGCGTAGAACAGCGACCGAAGGAGTTATCCAAGGCGATATACGGCACCTCTCATATCATCTCATTGCAAGAAGCCCAAAGCCTCTATGAGACGGGAGCCGAACGGCTAATCATTGGTTCAGGGCAGGTGGGCATGGTTAAACTCTCACCCGAAGCGGCTGCCTTTCTGCAGGAGAGGCGCTGCGAAATCGAGATCTTGCCCACACCTCAGGCAATTCGGCGCTGGAACCAAACAGGCGGGCGAGTCATCGCTTTATTCCATGTCACCTGCTAGGCAGTGGATAAGGAGGTTGGGCTATGGAGGTCATGGTAGGCAAAGTAACGCATTACTACAATCGCATCGGCGTGGCTGTGTTGTCAGTTAACGACCAACTGAAACTCGGCGATGTGATCCATATCCTTGGGCGCACCACGGATTTCATCCAACGAGTGACCTCGATGGAGATCGAACACCGCAAGGTAAATTCAGTCACCGCAGGGATGGAGGTAGCTCTCAAGGTGGAAGAGCCGGTGCGAAAAGGGGATACGGTTTTTAAAGTGATTGAAGGCTAATACCATTGAAAGCGCGCGTTATACCTGGCTGAGGTGGCTTTATGGCACCACCCCCTCAGCGTTCAGAGAAGCCCCGATCGGGTAAGGACTCTGCCTTAGATCTCGTATCCCATCCTCAGCAGATAGGGCTCAAACTTCTGCGCCAGAATTTGTTGTTCTTCGGGGGTCAATTTCTCGCGGAAACGTCCGCTTTTCCCCTGGCGAAAGTGCATGCCCTTTTGTACCTGGTGCGCCTTTTCGGGACGGTAGCGCTCTATCACAGCCTGCACAGCCGGGGGTGTATAATCCAGGCCCAAAAAGGCGCTCAGGCGCTGGATTTCGGCATCGTAGTCCGTCTTCAGATCTTCGTAGCGGGTATGTAGCACTTGAGGGCAACTGATCCAGCCCTCCCAAATGCGCAAATAATCCAACATGAAGGATAGAGAGGTCTCAAAATCCGTCAGGTGAGAGAAGGCATTTGGACGGCCTTTTTTCAAAGCGCGCTGTCCATTTTCATAGGCAGAAAGCATGGCATCTCGCGGATCGCGATAAATATACGTCGCTCGCATCCAGCCACGGCGAATTAATGCCAGGGCTAAAGGGGTAGGGGCGGCATGGGCTTTAACCACGAACGTGTTACCCAGCAATGAAGGTATCAGTACCGCTAGCAGTCGCGGTGGGGTTAAGGCACCGATGTTGCAGTTGACCTCGGTGAGAATGCGTTGCAAATGGTAACGCTGGCGGATTTGGCGTGTCTCTTTTCCCCCACAAGCCACAACCAGATCATGGGTCAGATTATAGTACCAGCCCGAGCCCGCGCGCGGCATGCCTACAGAAAGGATGATCATATGACCACCATTGGGAACTTAGGAATCAACATTTGTTAGAATTATAGCGGCTTTTGCCCCCTGTGTCGGTGAAATGATCCAGCCCAAGACAGACGACCGCGCTCATCCAGGCTAATCGGGAAATCCTAAATGCACCACCATCTCCAAAACATGCGTCCCCGCGCCTTGAATGTGCCTCGGCTTGTACCGCAAAAGCCATAGCCGGTATACTCATAGGCGCCTTTGAGCACCGTGATCACCGTGTTGGCCGGCGGTAGCGAGAAGCGATAACTGGCCGGCCCACTTAGCACCAGAGTCAGAGTTCTGCCTGTATCGTTTATCACACGTATGCGGGCTACCGGGCAGGCTACAGTATTGAACTTGTAATTGCTCTGAATGTTGACGACTTTGGTTTTATCTGCCCCACATGCCTTGTAAGTAACACGATACTTGCCTTTAGCCACCTCAAAGATGGATTTACCGGTGGGAACATTATAGAAGGTGTAAGTTTGCGGGCCGGTGAATGTCAGGGTTTCAAGGACGGCGCCGGTTTTATTATTCACTGTCAGTCTGACTGTGCCTGCAGCGGCAGCAGGGGATTCGAGGCCAAAGGACAGGAAATCGGATTGATCGGCGGCCAGCGCGCCCCTCGGCGGCAGAATCCAGGCTAAAACCAGAGCCACCACCAACAAAACCAGGAACAAGGATCGAATTTTATGCATATTTCCCTCCCTGAAAAATAAAACGAACGATCAAGCCTTACGACAGGGCTGAGCGCGGTCAGACTGTCAAGGATATGGCTGTAAGTAGTATAGCAAAGAAGGGGATGAATTACAATCGCCTTACCTGATAATTTTGTTAACTCGCCTCATTGTGAGGCGCCCAACCTTGGATAGGAGCCTAACACCCTCAGGCTGAGGGCATACTCCCCCAGATGATCCAGCGCCCGCTTCACCCCCACATCGTTAATCGAACCCACAAAGTCCAGATAGAACAAATATTCCCATGGCTTGCCCACCAAAGGCCGCGACTCGATTTTGGTCAGGTCAATTTCGCGCAAGGCAAACACGCTCAACGCCTTAAACAACGAACCAGGGATATTGCGTAAGGTGAAAACAATCGAAGTCTTGGCATTTCCTTCAGGATGGGCGGCTTCTCTGCCAAGCACGAGGAAGCGGGTGTAATTGGCGGGATTATCTTCAATGCCTTCTTCCAATATTTCCATGCCATATAACTTCGCCGCCCAGGTGGAGGCAATTGCCGCCAGGCTGCGCTCCCCGCTCTCTTTTACCATTTTTACACTGCCGGCGGTGTCATAAGTGGCTTCGGTCTGAACGCCAAGGCGGCGTAAATATTTCTCGCATTGGGCCAATCCCTGAGGATGACTGATCACTTTGCGGATCTCACGGATATCCACCCCCGGCAAAGCGATTAGACAATGGCGAACTCGCAATGTATACTCGCCTACGATATAGAGTTGATGCTCTAAGAGCAAGTCGTAATTGCGGTGCAAACTACCGGTGACGGAATTCTCGATGGGGAGCATACCCCGTTCGACCTCACCCTGCTCGACTTTGCGGAATACCTCTTCAAAGGTCTCACATGCAACTGCCTGCGCCTGACTGCCAAAAGCCTCGAAAATCGCCGCTTCAGAATAGGCACCCGGCGCTCCTTGATAGGCCACCTTCATAAATCTGTTCCTCCAATAATCAGCAATTATTCGACAAAATGAAGCCTATTTTACCTAATATCGAAGTGGAACAGGCTGAACCCATCGGCAATGATACCCCGAATTGATCAGAGCGGGGCTATTTTCTCCTGGCGCAGGAGACAATACTCTGCCAGGGTAATCATTGGAGGGCGTTCCTGTTCAGCAATTTCTTCCACCTCCAGGAAAAAGCGCCCTGGTTCGTAGCGGATCAATTTCATGGTCTTATTTACCTCCTCCAGGATGCCCCGTCCATAGCGTCGTTCCAGTTTGCGAATCACCGCTTGGATGATGGCAAAGGACATCTTGCTTAGGGATTCAAGGGGTTGATTATGATGAACGCGCTCCATGAGGTCCACTTGAGCAATAGCGCTCAGGCCAAATTTTTCAAACACCTCAATGAGCAAGCCGATTTCCACCCCATAGCCAGAGAAGAAGGGCATTTGCTCTAGGGCGCTGCGCCGTCCTCCATATTCTCCGGAGAGGGGTTGCACCACGCCGGAGAGTTCGGGGTAAAACAGATTGATCAACGGGCGCGCTGTGAGTTCGGTGGGGGGGGGGGGGGGGGGGGGGGGGGGGGGGGGGGGGGGGGGGGGGGGGGG
>JBBILY010000047.1:12688-18593 GCA_037444705.1 Chloroflexota bacterium
AAAGCCTTTGACAAACTGGATATGGGGTCTGAGCAGCAACGGTCCTAACAATCCATAGACAAAGCGGGGATGGATATTCACAATATCGGTATCCACCCATAAGATAATATCGCCACGGGTGACATACAGGCTTTTCCACAAAGCCTCACCCTTACCTCGGCGGGCGCCATATTGAGGCAAAACTTGCTGATGAATGTAGACTGGAATGCCCAGGTCGGCGGCAATTTGACGTGTGTTATCCGTCGAATCAGAATCCATCAACACAATTTCATCCAGCAAGGGCACCTGGTCCATCAGACTTGACTTGACAGTATGAATCACCTTCCCCACGGTGGCTTCTTCATTCAAGGCAGGCAGGGCCAGGCTGATGGTGAGATTCTGACGGCGTTTCAGGCTAAGTAGATATTCGAGATCGGCGAATTCATCGGCATGATAGGTGTTTTCAGCAAACCACTTGTCCACCAGGATGGAGATGGCGCTCTGCCCTACCGTCTCGCTGACCAGGCTCTCAGGCATAGGATGCCGCGTCTTGACCACAATGACACCCGATTGGCTTCCATGTAACAAAGAATAGGCAATACGGCCCAAAGGAGGAGTGGTCTGGAGCGGATTGGCAGTGGCCCCAACAACGATCACGTCGAAGCCAGGGGCACGATCGAGGATGGCCTGCAGCGGGTCTTCAGTGCGCACAAACTCCTGTTTAATTTCCGGCAGGTTGGCTAACACCTGGCGCAGCCCGCGAAAGGCCACATCTGAAACTGTGACATCCATCGGCAGGATATGCAAGGCGCTCACCTGGGCTTGTGTACTCTGCGCCAAAGCCAACGACAGGCGCAAGCCCAATTCAGCATATGGGCCACCCCGCATGGAAAGCAGCAGGCCTCTTGGTGAGGTGATCGGACCCTTGACCAGGGCTACATCACACGGCGGATGGGCCAAGGCCTGCTCTGAGGTGATTTGCAGGGCATCCAGCTGGCATGGCCATTCCAACAGGAGTAAATCGGGGCTTTCTTCTTCTACAATGCGTAGCAGATCATCCCAGGGATGATAAGAGACACACACGCGTTCCCAGGCGCGCCCGACCCTTTCCTCTTCCAGGCGGCGCAAGGTCTTGCGCACCTGACGGGCGGGAAGAGCAGCCAGGCTGAGGGATTCGCCCTCGGGCACCTGAACCACCCCTACCAGCACCACTTGCCCTGGAGAGGCTATGGCGCGGGCCACCGCCAGGGCAGATTGATGATCGCAGTTATGCACAATGGGGAGCATAACTTTGCGGAAAGAGAGCGCAGAATATGGCCTCTTCATTTCTCGCCTCCGATTTCTTCTAAAAGAGGGGCAATCCATCGCCGATATACCGCCTCCCAGGTGTAGCCTTGGCGCACGCGTGCCCGCAGGCGGGCTACTGGCGAGGCGGTCAACCTGGTTTTGATCTGCATGGCGATATCCTCCGCTCTGGCATCGGGAGAAAAGTAAACGCCATCCTCGCCTGCCAGTTCCCGCAGCGGAGCAATGTCGGAACAAAAAACGGGGATTCCTGCCAGGCCGGCTTCCAGGATGGGGATGCCAAAACCCTCCTCGCGGCTGGGGAGGATCAGCGCGTCCGCCAGGCGATACAGATCACCAATCACCTCATCTGGCAGGATAGTGTCACAGACCTCTGCCAGAAAGTGGGCGGCCCCTTGTAGCCCCAGTTCTGAACGAAGGGCGAGCAGGCGCTCAAAGTAACGCGCATTGGCTGGATTGTGTGCCCCCAAGGGACCGGTGACCACCAGAATCGCCCGGGGAAAATAGACCCTGAGCGCAGCCAGGGTAGAGAGTGCTAATTCAATATTCTTGCGCGGGGTGATGCGCACCGGCAAAAGCAAAAGAGGCCAACCCTGAAGCAAGTCCAGGCGTTGGACTATGGCTTGAGTTTGCGCCTCCAGTTTGAGCAGACGCTGAAGATCAATGCCGTTAGGGATAACGCGAATCCGTTCTAAGGGAACACCCAGCAATCGCGCCAGTTCTTCTTGCCTGAGACGCGAGATCGTCACCTGGATAGCCTTTGGCCAATCCACGCGCAGCAAGTCCCAGGGATAGCCATGGTGCAGTTCGGAACGGTAGCGTGGGGTAGTCCAAGCTAAATCGTGGTGCCAGAGGATAAAGCGCGGTGTGTTACGGCGTTCGTAGATCTTTCTCAGCGCGGCTGTCAGCGCCAGGTTCTTATGCAGAGAACAGACGTTGTGAGCGACAAGGACATGGACATCTTCTAAGGCCTTTTCAAGCACCCCGCTCAGGTGGTTAACCAGAGTGTTAAAAGCGGAGGGAAGGCGCCCCTGGTCTAATTCGGCCTTAAGCGCCAGCACCTGAGGGTGGCGCGAGTCGATCAGTGGGATGGAAACAAAGGAAAAGCGCGCCTCGTTGGGAGCGCCGCGCCCAGCCAGAATGCGCACCTCGTGGCCGGCATCCGCCATTAAGCGTGCCTGATGCCCCAAGACGCTCTCCACTCCCCCCACCACGGGAGGCGCCGAGTAGTGTAACAGAGCTATCTTCATCCTCACTTGCCCTGTCTGTCGAACGTTCCATAAGCCTCCCGCGTGGCCTGAATAGCCAGGTCAATAAAAATCGCCGATGACCAGCCAAATATTGAGGCGGCCTTTGGCGGTACCTCACCCGTTTGGGGATGATAGTATTCATAGATGTCATCGTGGCTGTTGATCATGTCCAGGGTGCGTTGGCGTAATTGAACGGCAAGATCGGCATAGCCGCAGCGTTGTAGCCCTTCAATCAACAGATAGTTAACGTTTACCCAGGTAGGTCCACGCCACATTTGATAGGGGTTATATTTAGGATCATCCAGGGCCACACTAGGGACGGGATAACGTGGCCAGAATTCTCTCTCATTGGTCAGGTGCGCCACTAAGCGGCGGACAATAGATGCGGGCAAGCGCCCTGTGATCAGGGGGAAGAGGTTGAACGGGGTACGGACGTTGATGCGCTGACCATCTTTGGTTGCCCAAAATAAGCCGCTGTGCGCATCCCACATCCTGCGCACCAAACGTCGCGCCATCGAAGCGGCATGCTGCTCCCACTTCTGGGCATCTTCTTCCTGCCCAAGAACATGAGCGATCCTCGCCAGGTTCTCCTGTTGGAGACAGAGATAAGTGTTCAGATCGGGAGACTCAACCGGCATGCCTTCATCCCAAAGCGGGCTATCATCCAGCCCAGAGGAATAGGGATGTTGATACTCACACAAGCCGTTATGATTCAGGTCGTTCTTCTCAAACCACCAGTTGTTCCAGCGCACAAGAGGTTCGTAGATCTCGTCTAAGAACTCTTTATCGTGATCCTGCTCATAAAGTTTCCAGGCTGCCCAAGCCAGCAGCGGCGGCTTGGTCACGTCGGCTTCTATGGGGGTGGTGAGGTGAGTGATCACGCCTTCATCGTGCACTGCATCGGGGATCATGCCATCCTGGCGTTGATGATCAATCAAAATACGCAATTGATCCTGCGCCAGGCGCTTATCCACGTAACGATAGGCAAGGGCATGGAAGTAAGCATCCCATTGCCACACACCTACATAATGATGTTTCGAGGGGGTCATGGCCTCACGCGTGGTGTAAAAGCGGGTGGAGATTAGCCCGGCGCGCATCACCCACCAGGAATAATAGTATTGCTGACGGTAGGGCTCGATCACCTGGGGTACACAGGCAAACCACTCGTGCCAACGTCTGGCCGCGGCCTCCATAACCGCGGGTGCCTCAGGAATATAGCGGTTAAATCCCAGGCGTGGGGTGATATTCAGCAATAGCGCCCCTCCCTGGCTAGCATCCACAATCAGGCTGACCCGCTGCATCTCTGGAGCGATGGGCTCGATCTCATTGCTCAAGATATAAGCATTGGTAGTATAGGCGATGTTACGGCGAATATCGCCCGTGAGGCGCAGTACACCACCGCGCCGATCGCTTTGAGCGCTATCCAGATTGGCATGGAAGGTAACCCCGCAACGCTCACGCGGCAACTGGAAATACAACGTTTCACTATCTTGAAAGGTCATAGAGAAGGTGCCTATCGCGGTGTGAAAATCCACGCGATGGGGATATGTGGTCGGGCTAAATGACAAAGGGCGACCTTCCTCATCAGTGAAATACCACTGATCAATAATGGGTGAGCGCCGCCGATAGGCCGAAATTTCCGGCTGACGCTTGAACCAGCGTTCGGCCAGGCGGATGGAGAGGTGGTCGTCGGTCTGGAAGATAAGCAGGCGCGAGCCGCGTTCGCTGAAAGGGATACTACGCAGGTTAATGCGCCCTTTTAATAGGTCTAGATACGGCGAATGATAGTCCACAACTCTCTCAGAACGAATTCTCTAGATAAGCGGCACCTGTCACCACCAGGCGCTATTGCGCTGCTAATGGGTCAACCACAGCACCTGGTATGGTGAGAGAGATATCGAGGGGTCGTCTTCATTTATACCAAATTGTCGCCGGCTTAGCAAATCCACAAAGATTCGACCTCTGGAAAACATCCCAGCCATCTCATCTAAAGGGATGCTCGCCTTTTGCGGCTGATCAGAGAGATTATGCAAACATAGCACGGCCCGTTCATCCTCAGGGTTGAAGCGAAGCAGAGCAAAGATAGGTGCACCGCAATCAATCACCCGTTGCCCGCTTAAGGGATGAAAGGCTGAAGAACTCCTGCGGGCCTTAAGTAATTGCATATATTTCTGAAATATCTGATGCCTGCGCGTTGTGGGGTCACCCAGTTCCCTTTCCAGGGCCAAGCGTTCCAGTTTTTGGCGGTTGATGCTACGCTTTTGCCCCGTCAAACTTACCCCCTCTGGCCAGCCACGTGAGCCAAACAGGCTATGGAAATAAATCCCCGGAACCCCAATCAGGCTCAGCATAATTGCCTGGGCGACCATAAAGCGTTCAATTTGTTCTTCAATGGCTTCATCCTTCTTCACCGCTGATGCCAGAGCATCGAAATAATTGATGTTGAGTTCATAGGGGCTTTGGGAACCATCTGGGTTTTGTTTATAAGAAACCAGGCCACCATTAGCCAGGGTGTGTTCCACCAGGAAGGCAATTTCGCTCTCCGCCAGGATGCCCCGCGCTGGGTTGAGGCCAATGCCATCATGGGATGCCAGGAAGTTTAACAGACCCACCTGGCGCGATGGCAGTTCAAGCCCGGCAGCCCAGCGGGAAAGGATACGACCATCGCCGCGAAGGAGAGCATGCAACACCAACGGCGGCAGAGCAAAGTTATACACCAGTTGCGCTTCATTTGTACCATCACCAAAATAGGACAGGTTTTCCCGGTGTGGGACGTTCGTCTCAGTGATCAGAAGCACGTGAGGCGCTACAATATCCAGGATCGAGCGCAACAGGCGAACGAGGCGATGCGTTTGCGGCAGGTGGATGCAAGGGGTGCCAATCTCTTTCCAGAGATAAGCGATGGCATCCAGACGGATCATCTCAGCCCCCTGGCTTACGTAGAACAACAGGATATCTATGATTTCCAGGAGAACCTCAGGGTTGCGGTAATTGAGGTCTATCTGATCGGCGCTAAACGTAGTCCACACCCGCTTCTCACCCTTGGGCGTCCTAAAGGCGGTTAGAAGAGGTAAGGCGCGCGGGCGCACCACCTGGCTGAGATCTACCTCGCCTTCGACCACGATGAAATAGCCCTCGTACCTGGGGTCGCCCTTCAGGAAACCTTGAAACCACAGGCTTTGAGCAGAGACATGGTTGACCACAGCATCGAACATCAGGTGGAAATGTTTCCTCAAGCGCTGGATGTCTTCCCAGCCTCCAAGCGCTGGATTTACCTCGCGATAATCTATCACCGAGAAGCCATCATCTGAGGAGTAGGGGAAAAAGGGGAGGATGTGCAGCCAATTGATCGCATCCGAAAGATATTGAGT
>JBBILY010000048.1:0-18406 GCA_037444705.1 Chloroflexota bacterium
GGTTTATTATCTGCGTGGATATGGCTTTTTCCTTTCCCCTGCGATCATTGTCGGGGCTAATGACGAAGGTCTGTCTCTAGCAGAGCAACTATCCGACTGGCGCACATCGGGCTTCCACATCCTCGGCTTTGTGGATAAGAAGATTCAGCCCGGCAAGATGGTGTACAGACACCTACGCTGCCTAGGGCCGGTGGACAATTTGGACGAGATAGTACCTAAGTACCAGGTGGAGGAGATCATCCTGGCCTCCAGCGCCATCTCAGCCCGCGATCGCCTGCTCGAGATCTTCAAGCGCTATGGGGTTAACAGCGGGGTCAACGTGCGTATGTCCTCCGGCTTATACGAGATCATCACCACCGGGCTGACGGTAAAAGATTTTGCCTATGTGCCCCTGGTGGGGGTGAACCCAGTGCGCCTGACAGGGTTCGATCAGGTCTTGAAGATGACTCTGGACTATAGCCTGACTCTTTTCGGCCTGGTGCTGATCTTCCCCTTGCTGTTGGCTATCGCCATCCTGGTCAAACTCGATTCCCCTGGCCCGCTGATCCACCGCCGCCGGGTAATGGGGATGAACGGTAAGCAGTTTGACGCCTATAAATTCCGCACTATGTACGTGAATGGCGACCAAATCCTGGCTGCCCGTCCTGAACTTCAGGCGCAATTGGCGCAAAACCACAAACTCAAAGATGATCCCCGCGTCACCCGCATCGGCAAATGGCTGCGCAAGTTCAGCCTGGACGAATTGCCACAACTGTTCAACGTGCTCAAAGGTGAGATGTCGTTAGTGGGACCGCGCATGATCAGCCCGGCTGAACTGGATAAATATGATCGTTGGGATATGAACCTGCTCACTGTGCGCCCGGGTATCACCGGGATGTGGCAGGTGAGCGGGCGCTCAGATGTCTCCTATGAAGAGCGGGTGCGCCTGGATATGTATTACATCCGTAACTGGAGCATCTGGCTGGATATCCAAATCCTTCTGCAAACATTACCGGCAGTTATTCGCGGCAAAGGCGCTTACTAGAGGAGGCGCCCATGAATGCCATTCGCCACTATATTAATCGTCTTCAGTTTACGCTGGATCGGCTGCCTGAATCCTTAATCGCTGAGGTGATTGAGATTCTGCATGAGGCGCGCCTCAATCAGCGTCAGATTTTCATCATGGGGAACGGTGGCAGCGCCTCCACCGCTTCGCACTTCGTTTGTGATCTCTCTAAGAACACACGCAAGGGTAACCTGCCCAACTACCGTGTCATCGGGCTGACGGATAACATGGCCATCTTCTCCGCCCTGGCCAACGATGAAGGTTACGAAAACGTCTTTGCCCAGCAGTTGGTCAGTTTTGTCCAGCCAGGGGATATTGTCATCGCTATTTCGGCCAGCGGCAATTCCCCCAATGTGCTCAAAGCCGTGGAGGTGGCTAACCGCATGGGAGCGCTCACAATTGGCATGACCGGCTTTGACGGTGGCCGCTTGGGGGAGTTGGTGCAGATCAACTTGCATGTTCCCAGCGATTGCATCGAACAGGTAGAAGATATCCATTTGATGTTAGAGCATCTGATCTGCAAAACCCTGCGCGAGGCCGATGGTCAGACCTGGGATGCGCGGGCGGCTCTGGCGCATGAGATCGCTACGGCACCCCTCGCGGCAGAGGGTTCTCTGCAGGCCGAGGAGGACGCCACCAATCAGGTGGCAGAGCGTGCTCGTCTTTCTATGGAACTGCTATTTAAGATCAACCACGTGCTAAGTGCTCAACCCCCAACGCGTGAACTCTTGGGGCGGGTGTTGCAATTGTGTATCGAGGGCTTTCAAGCCGCCAGTGGGAGTATCATGTTATTCGACGAACAGCGTCGGGTAAGTGAGGCCGCCCTGGCTTACGCGGGTCAGATTCATGCCCTGCCCACCCCCTACCTGGAAGAGGCCGCCCGCCGCGGATTGGCTGGGTGGGTGGTCGAAAATCGTCAGGCCGCCCTGGTGCCCAGCACGCGCCGCGACCCACGTTGGCTCCGTCGCGAATGGGACGAGGCTGAAAACCAATCCCGCTCTGCCATCAGCGTGCCACTGATCTACGCCGAACAGGTGGTGGGGGTGCTCACCCTGGTGCATTCCCAGCCCGATGGCTTCAATTACGACCATCTGGTGTTACTGACGGCAGTGGCAGTGTGCATTTCCCAGGCGTGTATGCAGGTTGCCGCTTCCCCTGTCTGAGTGAGGTTGGAGTCCGCCTTGAGGTAGCGCCCTGGCCTCGCTTCAGGGGTCAACCCTGACCAGGTCAGCCAGCGCCTCCATCAGGGTGTTGTACGTTAAGAAAGGTTTCAGGCCATAGGGCAGAGGCAGGCGTTCCTGCTCCCAGCCACGGCCGGTGCGCACCAGGACGGTTTGGGATACCCCAGCCGCCTGGGCTGCTTGCAGATCACTGAGAGCATCGCCAATCATGATGGAACGGCTCAGGTCCAGGTTAAGAGCCTGGGCTGCCTGCAACAACAGGCCAGGCTTGGGTTTGCGGCAGGAACAGTGATCTTGCGGAGCGTGAGGGCACATAAATACCCCGTCAATGCGCCCCCCCGCTTGTTCAATGGCAGCCACCAGCCTCTGGTTTATCATCACGGCTGCCTCCAGAGACATCAAACCACGCCCTACGGCAGATTGATTGGTAACGATGACGAGACGATATGGACTGGTTTTAACCCTGACCAGGGCTTGTAACGCTTGCGGATAGATAATCACATCCGACCAGGCGCGCACATAAGCAGGCCGATTTTCGATGATGACCCCATCTCGATCCAGGAAAATGGCTGGCTCCACGGCGGTAATTATACCCCTGGAGGATGGGGTAAAATAAGGTCACAGAGGTCTAAAGGAGCGACTACGATGAGCATCCCTGAAGATAGTTTGAAAGAAAACCTGGGCACGCGCCGCATCCCCCCATTGCGTATGGCCCAGTTCCCTAACGCTGAGGAGATTGTGCGCCATGGCTTGTTGAGCGCCAGGCGCTCCTCAGAAGCAGTGGACATCTTACTGGTAAATCCCCCCACCCCGGATGGAGGCTATTGGATTCGCACGCAACACCGCGTGGGTCGGCGCACCCGCGAGAATATGGTCTGGCCGCAGGTCTCCCTGGCGCAGATGGCAGCCCTGCTCCATCCGACCTATAAGGTGGCGATCATTGATGCTAACGCCGAGCGCATGTCCTGGCCTGAGTTCACCCAATGGTTAGACCGTTATCAACCCAAGTATTATATGACCCAGGTCACGGCCCCCACCCTGGAAAACGACATGTATGGCTGTTTTCTGGCCCATGCCCGCGGAGCCAAGACCATCGCCTTCGGCACTCACGTCACTCCGATCCCGCGTGAGACCATGCGCCCCTACCCGGCATTGGACTATGTACTGGTGGGCGAACCCGATCTGACCATCCGCGATCTGTTGGACCACCTGGAAGGTAAGGTGGATCAGCGGCCCGATAACATCCGCCTCCTTTTCGAAAAGCACGACCCCCTCTATCAGCCTTCATTTTATGAAGATGGCAGCCCCAACCTGCATGGCATTAAAGGCCTGGCCTGGCGCAAAGGCGATGAAATTGTGATTAATCCCCCGCGCCCCTTTATCCAGAATCTGGACGACTTGCCCATCCCCTTGCATGAATTGCTGCCCCTGCAAGAATACCGTATGCCGCTGATCAAGGGGCCCTTCACCTTCATTGTCACCAGCCGCGGTTGCCCGGCGGGCTGCACGTATTGCATTAAGCATGTCAATTATCAATACACCACCCGCCTGCGCTCGCCAAAGTTAATCATGGAAGAATTGTGGCAACTGAAGAAGTTGGGCATTAACAACATCCACATGTACGCCGATTTGTTCACTGTCAGCCGCGACCAGGTGATGGATTTATGTGAGCGGATGATCAACGAGAAGATTAATATCCGCTGGACGTGCAATAGCCGTGTGGACTATGTGGATGAAGAAATGTTGCGCATGATGGGCAGGGCAGGTAACTGGCTGATCTCTTGGGGCATCGAGAGCGGAAACGAGCAAATTTTAAAGCATGCTCGCAAGGGCGCCTATCCCGATAAGGCTGAGCGGGCATTGCGTTGGGCCAGGGCAGCCGGAATCAAGAATTGGGGCTACTTCATTATCGGTTTGCCAGGTGAGACCGAAGAGACCATCCGCCAAACGATTGACTTCGCCAAGCGTCTGCCGCTGGACATCGCCTTATTCCATGTAGCCGCCCCCTATCCGGGGACGCCATTTTTCTTCGAAGTCGTGGAAAACGGCTGGTTCCGCCCTGGCACGCGTTGGGAGCAGGTGGATATGGACAAAGGCACGGTGCTGGATTATCCGAACCTGCCCGCCGAACGCCTGCTCTACTGGCAGCGACGGGCTTTTCGCGAGTGGGCTTTTCGCCCTGGACCGATGATGACCTATCTGAAGATGTTACTCTCCGATTGGTCCACCGTGAAATCAGCCCTTAGCGTTGGTTTTCAACACCTGATCTGGGCTTCTGCCGATTCGGGCCTGCCCATCGTCTCTCGCTGGTCTTCCCAGGCAGGGATGTCCATGGGCGGGGAGTAAGAGCATGTGAGATGGGGGGATGGCAATGACCGCTGGCGCGCCCTTGCCGAGTTAGGCCTGGCAGCAGGAGGCGCTTTAGCCTGTTGGCTTTGGCCACAGGCGGGGGGTTGGCCCTTACTGGCAGGTTTATTACCCTGGCTGGTGCGTCTGGCTGGCCGCCATTTTCCTTTTCAACGCACGTCTTTGGACGCCCCTTTGGGGATGTTCCTCGCCTCCGCTTTAGTGGGGGTATGGGCAACCTATGATCGCCCAGGGGGGTGGACTAAGTTTTGGTTGATAGCGGGCGGGGTGCTGGTGTTTTATGCCCTGGTGCGGCAGGCGCGAGAGCATCTGCCTCTGGTGGGCGCGCTGCTTGGGCTTTGTGCCTCGGTTATTGCCCTCTACTTCCTCCTCACCCAAGATTGGACAACCTACCCAGCCGATCTGGAAGTCCTCAACCGTTTTGGAACCTGGTGGATGAAGGTTCGCCCCAATCTTAGCGGGGCAGCGCTCCATCCCAACATCGCCGCCGGGCTTATGGCTTTCTTCACCCCCTTTGGGGTGGCAACGCTGTTATTCGCCTTTCGAGGCAAGCGCCCGTGGATGGGTTGGTATTCCACTCTGACTCTGAGCCTGAGCCTCACTGGCCTGGTGATGAGCAGTTCGCGGGCAGCCTGGTTCGCCCTGACAATCGCCCTCGTTCTGTGGGGGATATGGACGTCGAGCAGGAAGTTATCGCCGCCACGAGGGGGGCTGGCGCGCCTATGGATATCCCTGGCGATACTGCTGTTCATTGGGAGCACACTCTTGTGGCGTTCTCCAGGGCTGGTTTTGGCAGGGCTGAACCTGCTACCTGGCTCACATAGCGCCACCAGCCGCCTGGAGATCTTCCGGGATGGCTTCAGGCTGGTTAGAGATTTCGCCTTCACCGGAGGTGGCCTTCAGTCCTTTCCGGGTTTATATGCCCATTATATGCGCGTGATTCGCGTCTTTCTCTTTGGCTATGCTCACAATCTGTTCCTGGATATGGCCATCGAGCAGGGGCTGCTGGGACTGGGAGCCTGGATAACCTTGCTTTCAGCCAGTGGCTGGATGCTACTCAAGAACAGAGACGAGAGGCTATGGAGCGGAGCAACGCTCAGCAGCCTGATTGTGCTGATTTTGCATGGTCTGGCAGATGACCCTCTTTACGCTCAGCGCGGGACACCCTTTCTCTTTTTGATCCCGGCTTTAGCGCTCACCCTATCCGATTCACAAAAGGCAGGCGGCTCAGCCCCGCCGCTATCCATCCGTAAACCCTGGCTGGTATGGGCAGGCGTGAGCCTGGGGCTATCAGGGACATTCTTGATGGTTATCACCCGTGGCCGCTGGCTCTCTGCCTGGGAGGCAAACCTGGGAGCGGTTTACATGGCACGCGTTGAGTTGCGCGGCTTTCCCCAGGAAGGGTGGGATGAAACCAACCGATTGCCTGAACTAAAATCAGCGCGACGCCTCCTGGAGGGCGCTCTTGAGAGAGACGCGAACAACATCACCGCCTTATATCGCCTGGGCTCCATCGCCATGGAGCAAGGAGATTTCACCAGCGCCCGCACACTCCTGGAGGGGGCCTACACCTTCGATGCGGGCCATCGTGGCGTGCGCAAGAGGCTCGGATATGTCTACGCCTGGAATGGGGATCTCGAGCAGGCGGCACAAATGCTGGTTTCTATTCCCGAAGCAGGCCAGGAATTAGAGGTGTACGCCTGGTGGTGGCAAACCCAGGGGCGCGAGGATCTGTCCACCTTTGCCAGGCAGACGTTAAATATTTTGACATCCGCTTCCCCTTAGGCTCTGCTCGATCTGACTGCTCGAATCCAGAATTAGGGAACTATTATCAAAGTCAATTCGTCTCATTAATATCCAGGAGGCAGGTTAGAGAAGTTCAATCAACCCAGACGCCCTACCTCGAGTTGTTATGCTTAAAAAGGGGCGTTTCGTGGTCTATGCCTTCTATGGTAGAATGCAACAATGAATAACTGAGTTGTTTTCTTATAGCCACCACTTGAGCAAAGGTCTATGAGCGAAATCGAATTGATCCAAACAGAAACCCCGCGTCGCTTCCAGTTTGGCTGGGTATCAGCGGTGCTCTTGCGACCTCGGGCTGCGCTGAATCGCATTGCCACTCAGGAAAGCGGTGTATGGCTGACGCCCATGCTGATCCTGACCCTGAGCACCCTCATCCGTGTCCTGGCCAGTGGTTGGGTGAAGCGCACTTATGGCATGGGCGAAATCTCTCTACCGCCCGACTTTCAGTATTACTCCCCCGAGATGCAAGCGCAATTTATGCAAGCCATGCAGGCCACACAAAGCCCGGTGTTTATCTATATCTTCCCCGCCATCACAGGCTTACTGGGCGTGTGGCTAGGCTGGTTGCTGGTAGGGGGCCTCATCCACCTGGTGCTAACCCTGTTCGGTGGGCGCGGCAGCACTGGCTCGGCCATGAATCTGGTCGCCTGGGCTGGCTTGCCCTTTGCCCTGCGCGACCTGGTGCGGACGGCCGCTGTATTGTTTAGCCATCAGTTGATTCAAAAGCCGGGCCTGGCCGGTTTCGCCCCGGCTGAAGCCTCCGGTTTTATTGCTTATCTGTCGGCCTGGTTGCCCCTGATCGATCTCTACCTTTTCTGGCATATCCTCCTGTTAATTACAGGTGTGCGCTCCAGCGGTCGCGTTTCAACTGCCAGGGCTGTGGGCAGTGTGCTCATCACCCTGAGCGTGGTGCTGGCGCTCCAGGCTTTAATCAGTTATCTGGGTGGCCGCTTGGGCAGCCTTACCATTATCCGTCCTTTCTTTTAGCGCCACGTAAACAGGAAACGATAAAGGCTGATTCTCAATGCAGCGCCGATTGCGCAGCAGAAATCGAGACCGCTAAAGCCCTTTACATCAGGGCAAAATATCTGTAATGAACGAGGTTTTAATTCGCGTCTCCGCTTTACGCAAAATCTACCCCATGGGTCGGGTGGCGGTGAAAGCCCTGGATGGGGTGGACCTGGACATTCCAAACAATACCTTTCTGGCCGTAATGGGCCCCTCGGGATCAGGTAAAAGCACCTTGCTGCACCTCCTGGGTGGACTGGACCGTCCTACATCAGGGCACATTGAGGTGAATGGACAAAGCCTGGAAACACTGGATGAAAACGCCCTAGCCGTTTTTCGCCGCCGAACGGTGGGCTTTGTCTTTCAGTCCTTCAACCTTGTGCCCACGATGACCGCCCTGGAGAACGTGGCTTTTCCCATGCGCTTTGCCCGCGTCTCCCGCAGGGAACGCAAACGCAGGGCCTTAGAGTTATTGCAACAGGTGGGTCTGGGCGACCGCGCCGGGCATCGCCCAACTGAACTCTCTGGTGGCGAGCAACAGCGCGTGGCTATTGCGCGCGCCCTGGTCAACGATCCACAACTCATCCTGGCCGATGAGCCCACAGGCAACCTGGACACTGCCAGTGGGATGGGCATCATGCATCTCCTTCAGACACTGCATAGCCAGGGACGTACGGTGGTGGTGGTCACCCATGACGCCCGCATTGCCCAGATGGCAACCCGCGTAGTGCACTTGCTGGATGGTCGCATCGTCAACGGAACTTAATACTTTGTGAGGGAATGACATGAAGAGAACCAAGAGGCCGATTTTCTTTTCTATCCTGATAGGCCTGATGCTGATCGGGCTGTTGCGCCCTATCCCCGTCCGCGCCGCTCTGGGCATTAGTGGCGTACAGCCGTCCACGGTGCTTTACACCACCTCAGTAGAACTGGTCATCACCGGCACCGATTTTGTGGACGGGGCAGTGGTAATTTTGGATACTTTCGGGGCGCTCAGCACCACATATGTCAGTCCCACTGTGTTGCGCGCCACCCTGCCGGCCGGGGTACCGCCGGGTATCTACACGCTGACCGTCATTAATCCAGACGCCACCCAGTTCTCGCTAAACAACGCTCTAACTGTGGTGGAACCGACCGCGACCAGCATGCCTCCAACCTCTACTCCTGTGCCCGCGGGGCGCCCCTTAATCGTGGTGGAATCCTACGGCACCAATGTGAAAACCATTAAGCCCGGGCAGGATTTCAACCTGAAGATCAAACTCAAGAACATGGGTGGGCGCTCAGCCCTGAATGTCGTCGCCACTTTCACCCCTGGGGATTTTATCCCGCAAAAGAGCGGTGGCGTGGTGGCGGTGAGCGAGATCGGCCCTGGCGACAATCGCAACCTGAATCAACCCCTTATTGCCAACCCCGGCCTTTCGGGCAAGTCTCTCGCCACCCTGGTGATGCAAGTCTCTTATACCGATGCTGCAGGAACGACCTATAGTGAGACCTTTAACCTGACGCTATCGGTGGCAGCCCCACAATACGCACCTGGACCAACTTCAACCCCTACACCCACGCCCACCTCTGCCGCCAGCAATCGTCCGCAACTGGTAATCACCGCCTACGAGACTGACGTGCCCTTGCTCCAGCCCGGTTATCGCTTCAATTTGCGCTTGCAGGTACAAAACCTGGGCAACACACAGGCTAAGCGCGTGACCATGATCCTTGGCGGAGGTAGCACTTCCGCAGGCAGCCTAGATGGTACGCCCGATGTAGGCGGCATCTCTGGCGCGGGCGGCGACTTTGGCAACTTCGCCCCCGTGGCTTCGTCTAATGTACAATTTCTGGGCGATCTAAGCCCCGCTTCGTCCCTGGAAGCCAGTGCTACCCTGATCGTCAACGCCAGCGCCAATCCCGGTGCCTACCCCATGAAAATTACCTTTGCTTATACCGACGAGCGCGGTCGTGTCTTTAACGATGACCAGGTGATCACCTTGCTGGTGTATTCCCTACCTATCGTGGAAGTTAATTTCTACCGCGAGCCGGATCCTTTGTTCGCCGGGCAACCCGGCCTGTTACCTTTGCAGGTGGTTAACCTGGGCCGTAAGACCGCCATTCTGGGCAACATGAAGGTCACCGCCCAGGGGGCGCAATTTTCGAACAACTCTGTCCTGGTAGGGGCGCTGGACGTGGGCGGTTACTATACCTTGGATGCCACAGTCATCCCTGAGCAGCCGGGGCCCCTGGAATTGCTGGTCAGCATTGATTATACCGACGACTTTAACCAACCTCAGGTAATCACCCGTACCTTAACGGTGGAAGTGCAGGAAATGATTATGCCTGAACCTGGACCGGGAGAAGGCATACCTCCCGAATCCATCCCTCCAGTATCAGAGACCTTCTGGCAAAAGGTGTGGCGTTTCCTGCGCGGCTTGTTGGGGCTGGATAGCGGCGTGCCCACGCCGGCCCCGATTGAGGTGCCGCCAGGGGAGATTCCCCCTGGTGAGAATCCACCCATTCAGCCTATCCCCAGATCTGGCCCGAAGGGTTAAGCCGTTCCCGATGAACACCGCCAGAAAAGGTTAAACCCAAGGCCATCCAGAAGGTTGAGATGAGTTTTCTAGACCTGCTCTCCTTAATCGTGGATAATTTAGGCCGGCGTAAAGGGCGGGTAGCCCTCACCGCGATAGGGGTAGTCATCGGCACGGCTGCTGTGGTGGTGTTAGTCTCCCTGGCGATTGGCTTGCAGCGCAACGCTAATCAGCAATTGTATGGGATTGGCGACCTCAGCCAAATTCAGGTGATGCCCAACTATGGCGAGGGGCCAGGCGGGCCCGGCCCCGTCGTCGTTGAAATAGCCCCAGGAGGTGGCCCTGGGAAACCCCCAAGCAACCAGAAACTGGTCACCAACGATTCTCTGGCCGAACTGGCAGCCCTTCCCGGTGTGGTCGCGGTGGTGCCACGCGATTATCTGCAAACTGGGGGGATGATTTCATACCAACGCCTGGAAGGTTGGGTAAACATCCTGGGTGTAGGGATTACAGACCTGAGTGTGCTGGGGTTGACCGCCAAGGAAGGTACGCTAACCCTGGAGAAAGGCACAGCCGTGGTGGGCAGTATGGTCTCTCAGAACTTCTACGACCCGCGCTGGCGACCTGGTATGGAGCAACCGACACCGCCAAACCTGATGGGAGCCACCCTAAAACTCACCCTGATTAAATATACCCAGGATGGCACAGAAGTGCGCAAAGTTGTGCCAGTGCGGGTGACGGGGGTCATCGCAGAATCGCGCGGCGAGTCAGATTACACTATGTATATGACCATCGAGGATGTGACCGCATTCAATGAGTGGGCTATGGGGCGGCGGGTGAACCGCAACCGCGATGGGTATTCCATGGCCATCGTCAAAGTGGATGATGTGCGCAAGGTTTTGGACATCGCCGATCAAATCTCAGCCATGGGCTATCAGGTGTATACCCCCCAATCCTTTGTCCAGGGCATCAACAGTTTCTACCTGGTCTTACAGGTGATCTTTGGCGGTGTAGGAGCCATCGCCCTTTTGGTGGCAGCCATCGGCATTGCCAACACGATGGCTATGGCTATCCTGGAGCGCACTCGTGAGATCGGCCTGATGAAGGCCGTTGGCGCCACCAACCGCGATGTCCTGAGCGTTTTCCTGGGAGAGGCGGCCGGAATCGGCTTTATCGGTGGTCTGGGAGGGATCTTCTTGGGATGGAGTGCCGGCCAGGTGATCAACGTGGTGGCGCTGGCTTATATGGCTGGCCAAAGTGCCCAGACTGGCGCTCCCCCGCCTTCGGTAGCCGTTTATACCCCTCTCTGGCTGCCAGTGTTCACCTTGTTCTTCGCTACCTTGATCGGGCTGATCTCAGGTCTCTACCCTGCGTTACGCGCCGCCACCCTGGTGCCGGTCAACGCCTTAAAATATGAATAAGACCACCTTTCGGTGGTCTATTTTCCCGTGCGCACTTTTTGTTCCAGCGTGCGCGAGAGGATACTGTCCAGTTCGTCTTTGGCCGTCGCGCTCCTGCGGCGGCTTTTAGCCTTCTGGGTCTCCTCCTTCAGGCGTGAGCGTTCCATAGCCTCGCGCAGAGCAATTTCCATGGCGGTGGGCTCGGCTTCCGCAGGTGGAGTTTCCACTTTCTCCTTTTCTTTTTCTTTGCGGGCTTTCTCTTTAGGCTTTTCCCTGGCGGGTGCGGCGAACTTGACCAGCACCTCCGGCTTTTCTTCCAGAGCCTTCATGCTCAACTTGATCTGCTTCTTGCGCCGGTTCACTTCAAGTACCTGAACCTCGACCTCGTCCCCCTCCTTCACCAGTTCATCCGGCGATTTAATGTAGCCATGGGTCATTTCACTGATATGCACCAGCCCTGGGCGTTCGGCACCAATATCCACAAAAACACCAAACTTTTCCAGGCGCACCACCTTACCTCTGACCACCATACCTTTCGTGATCTCGCGCCATTCCAAATCCAGAGGCTTGATCATGGTCAGGTCAATACGTTTCTTTTTGGGGTCCACACGCTTGACCCACACATCAACTATATCGCCAACATGCACCACGTCTTCGACGCGGTTGGTAGGTTCCTGACGCAATTGGGAAATGTGTACCACCCCTGGAACTTCCAAGCCAATATCTACCACTGCCCCGGCCAGCGTGGTCTTCAAGACCTTACCACTAAATTTCATCTTGCGTTTTAAATCGGCAAGAGTGATCGGTTGTGTATTTTCTGGGGACATCACTACGTTTGTTTCCATAGTGCCCTTCTCCAAGTTATAAATTATCAACCACTAAAATCGTGGTGATTGTGCGTAATCACGAACTGCGGCGTGGGTTTGGGCTTTTACACAGATTTCCCCGCGCCCTGCGACCCTGGAAGACCACGCAGCACTCTCCCCAGCCAACTCACGCCTCAAGTTCCATTCGCGAAAGTAAATTATACCCTGCCATAAAGGAAATGTCAAAGAAATTCCAAAGTTGTCAGGCAATTTGCCTCAAGAGGGCGGAATCTGGATATAATGAACTCCAGAAAAGCCATTTCCGGGCTTAGAAACCATGACCCATGAGTTCATAACAAAGGAAAACCCTTCTGGTTCTGCGTGGCTGGTGCTGGCAGCGGCGCTGTGTTGGGGCACCACGGGTACAGCCCAAGCTCTGGCACCCGCAGGCGCACAACCGCCCATAGTAGGTGCTGTGCGCCTGGCAGTGGGAGGCTTAGGGCTGTTGATGCTGGCGTTGATGCGCGGCTCGCTGAGGAAAAATAAGCGCTGGCCGTTGGCGGCCACTTTCCTGGCCGGGTTGAGCATGGCTGCCTACCAGTTGAGTTTCTTCGCCGGAGTGGCTAAGACCGGAGTAGCGGTTGGCACAATCGTTGGAATCGGCACATCGCCCATCCTGGCGGGAGTCATCGGCTTCCTGATGCGGGGGGAGCGCCCAGGCTGGCGTTGGGCACTGGCCACGGCCCTGGCCGTGGCGGGATGTGGGCTGCTCATCTCAGCCAGGAGCAGCATCCACATCAATCTTCTGGGGCTGTTGCTAGCCACCACTGCCGGCGCGGCATACGCCCTTTTCACCGTGATGAGCAAAGGCCTGCTGGAACATAACCCTCCAGAGGCGGTGATGGCAGTGACCTTTAGTTTGGGCGCTTTATTCCTCTTGCCCATCTTCTTCACCGCCGACCTAGGCTGGATAACTCAACCCCGTGGGCTGACAGTGGCTCTGCATCTGGGGCTGGTTACCGTTGCCCTGGCTTACACCCTCTTTGCTCATGGCCTGCGCCATGTGCCAGTTGCCACGGCTGCCACCCTCACCCTGGCAGAGCCACTCACCGCCGCTTTGTTGGGGGTGTTCTTGCTGAAAGAGCGGCTGACCCCGTGGGCTTTCATGGGCATTGGCTTGATCTTCGCCGGGTTGTTGTTACTCTCGGTGGGTGGTGAGCGAGTGAAACCCGCATAGGGGTTAAACCAAAACCCACTGAACGCCTTAAAACCCTTGCAGGGCAGGATATATCCCTGGCGGGAATTCGTCACTGTGTGACAAACTTCCCAGGGGGTAGTGACAATCTGTACTTGGACGAGGGAGTCAAAATTGCTAAAATCAGAAGGGGGTAAGTTTAGATTCCTCAAGTTTGATCCGTTTTGCGATAGGAGGTGAACCGCCGCATAATCATCTTTGGTCCCATTTGTCAGCCATAGCCTGATAAGGAGGCAAATCTATGAAAACCGTTTTCGTTCATCCGGAGCGGTGCATAGGCTGCAAGCAATGCGAAAGCGCCTGTGCGGTTGCTCACTCGCAGACGAAAAACCTCTTCTTGGCTGTGTTTGAGACACCCGCCCCCAAACCCCGCATCCATGCTGAGCCTGGCCTCCTGCTCAACACTGCTTTCCCCAACAAATGTCGCCATTGTAATCCCGCCCCTTGCATGAGCGTGTGTCCCACCGCTGCTATTCACCGCGCGGCTGACTTCCCTGAAATCGTGTTGATCGAGGCGCGTAAGTGCATCGCCTGCGGTATGTGTGCCATGGTCTGCCCCTTTGATGTCATTACCTATCATCCCGTCGCGGCTGCTCCAGATAAGGCAGCCGTGGCCATTAAGTGCGACCACTGCATCGAGCGCCAGCGTCAGGGGTTAATTCCCGCCTGTGTGGAAGCCTGCAAGGTTGAGGCCCTGGAATTTGGCGAAGTCAACGAATTGGTGAAGAAAGCGCGCACGCGCTATTCAGAGATTGTCTCGGTAGCGGTAGGAGCAGTGCGGCGCGAGATCACTGCCCTGCCCGTCCAGGTGGAGGCTTGGCGGCGTTGGGGGGAGGCTGTCACCCGCTTGAATGCTGAGGACAGTAAAGGAGCGTGAGCCATGACTACTCTTTTCAGTGGCAACGGATTTAAGAAAAAGAGCATTAATTCAGACACCCAGGCCATGCTGGAACTGGCGCAAAGTCAAGGCCTGGAAACGGTTTGGGATCGGCTGGCCAAACAACAGCCTCAATGCGGCTATTGCAACCTGGGCACCAGTTGTCGTATCTGCGCCATGGGACCCTGCCGCGTCGACCCCTTCGGTGAAGGGCCTCAGAAAGGCGTGTGTGGCGCTGATGCGGATATCATTGTGGCCCGTAATCTGGCGCGTATGGTCGCCGCCGGCGCCTCAGCTCATTCCGACCATGGGCGCGACATTCTGGAGACCCTGCATCGCGTTGGCGAGGGGAAGACTGATACCTACAGGGTCACCGAACCCGCCAAATTGAGAAAATTGGCGCAGGAATATGGTATTGCCATTGAGGCTAAGAGCGATCAGCAAATTGCTGCCGAACTGGCATGGGCGATGATGGAAGATTTCGGCATGCGCCGCCACAAATTACCCCTGGCGGGGCGCGCTCCCAAAGCGCGTCAGGAGACGTGGGAGAAAAGCGGTGTTTACCCGCGCGGCATTGATCGCGAAAACGTCGAGACCCTGCATCGCACCACCATGGGCGTGGACAACGATTGGGTCAATATCCTGCTTCACGCCGTGCGCAATGGCCTGAGCGATGGTTGGGGTGGCTCGATGATCGCTACTGAACTCTCCGATGTGCTTTTCGGCATCCCCACCCCCAAAGCCTCCAGCATGAACCTGGGGGTGCTCAAGACAGATCAGGTCAATATCATCCTGCACGGGCATAACCCTATGCTGTCTGAGGTGATCGTCGCTGCTGCCCAGGATCCCGAACTGCTGGCCCTGGCTCGCGAGAAGGGCGCCACGGGCATCAATCTGGCTGGGCTGTGCTGCACAGGGAACGAAGTGCTGATGCGCAAGGGTATCCCCATGGCCGGCAACCACTTGATGCAGGAACTGGCGATCATGACCGGAGCGGTGGAGGTGATGATTGTGGATTATCAATGCATCATGCCCGCCCTCACCGAAACGGCCAAATGCTTCCACACTAAAGTGGTCAGCACCTTCGACAAAGCCAAATTCCCAGGGGCTGAGCACATCCGCTTTGATCCCGAACGCGGCCTGGAGATTGGCAAGCAAATCGTGCGCATGGCGGTTGAAAACTTTGCTAATCGTGTTAAAGCGCGGGTAACCATCCCGGTGGCACCTCAGGCGGTGATGGCTGGTTTTTCGGTGGAGGCGATCTTGAGCGCCTTGGGAGGCACACCACAACCGTTAATTGATGCCATCGTCAAGGGCAATATCCGCGGCGCGGTGGGCGTGGTAGGTTGCAACAACCCCAAGATACGCCAGGACCTGGGCCATACAGAACTGACCAAAGAACTTATCCGCCACGATATTCTGGTCGTGGTCACCGGTTGTGCCGCTGTGGCCGATGGCAAAGCCGGGCTGATGGTGCCTGAGGCTGCAGAACTGGCTGGCCCAGGATTGAGCGCTGTGTGCAAAGCCCTGGGCATCCCGCCAGTGATACATATGGGCAGTTGCGTGGATAACACCCGCATCCTGGTGCTGGCCTCAGCCCTGGCAAACCATCTAGGGGTGGATATCAGCGCCCTACCACTGGCCGGAGCAGCGCCAGAATGGTATTCGGAAAAGGCGGTGGCTATTGGCGTGTATGTGGTTGCCTCTGGCATCTACACTGTGTTGGGCACAGCGCCGCCGGTTTTTGGCAGCCCGAACATCGTCAAATTGTTGACTGAAGGGCTGGAAAGCGTCTTTGGCGCTACCTTTGCCGTGGAACCTGTTCCTCACCGCGCCGCCGCCCTGATACGCAGGCACATTGAGCGCAAGCGGGCTGGCCTGGGTTTGCCCTTCATCGCCCCAGACGAAATCCCCGTGCCTGAGGCTGAATTGGCTCTGGCCTGAGAGGGAGGAAGGCTGGGGGTAAACCCCGCCTTCTTCTCTAATTGAGGAGGTGGGCATGACAAGCCGAGTGATCATCATTGGCGCCGGCCCGGCAGGGGTGAGCGTGGCTGAGACGGTGCGCGCCCATGACCCCCAAATCGAACTGATGATGTTCAGCGCCGAGCCCTATCCGCCCTATTCCCCCCCGGCCATGGTAGAGTACTTTATGAGCGGGGCACAGGTGCACTTCTGGCGCGGAACAGATTGGCCAGAACGATATGGCGTGGACTATCGCCCAGGGGTGAAGGTGAGCCGAATTGAACCGCAAGCCCATCGCGTATGGCTGGAGGATGACTCCAGCCTGGAATACACCTGGCTGGTGATCGCCACGGGCAGCCGCTTATATGCCCCTTTGGAAGGGGTGGACTTGCCAGGGGTATATAACTTCAAGTCGCTGAGCGCCGCCGAAGCCCTGGTGCAAAAGGTGCGCACTGGCCAGGCGCGCACGGCTGTGATCGTGGGCGCCGGCTTTATCGGCATGGAGATCGCCTTGCTGTTGCGTTTCCTGGGTGTTTCTGTCACTCAAGTGGAGATGCTGGATCAGGTGATGCCAGCCATGCTCGATCGGGAAAGCGCAACCTTTGCCCTGGAGATCATGCGCCAGCGTGGGATTGAGGTGCGCCTCAACACGAAAGCGCGGGCTTTCATCGGCGATGGCAAGGCTAGCGGTGTGGAACTGGAATCGGGGGAAGTGTTGCAGGCAGACCTGTTTATTGCTGCCACAGGGGTGCAACCCAACCTGGAAGTGATCCAAGGCAGCGGCATCGCCCATCGTTGGGGCATTAGTGTAGATAACCACCTGCGCACCAATGTCCCCGATGTCTATGCTGTCGGCGATGTGGTCGAAGCCCCCGATCGCCTGACCGGTGAAGTTTACGTCCATGCCATTTTCCCCAATGCGATCGAGCAAGGGCAGGTGGTGGGCCTTAACTTGCTGGGCTACGAGGTAACTTATGAGGGCGCTGAGCGCATGAATAGCCTTAAGCATTTGGGGTTGCCCATTCTGGCCGTAGGCTTGAAAGAGGGCGATGAGGTGCTACGCGCGCGCTGGGACGGCGGTTTGCGCACCCTATATCTAAAAGACAACCGCCTGGTTGGTTTTCAACTGATAGGGGACATTCGCGCCGCAGGCGTATTGCGTGCCCTGCTCATTACCCAACAGGACCTGCGAAGGCTCAAGGATTACCTGCTGCAACCAACCTTTGGCCAGGGGAGCCTGGTGTGGCATGGGCTGAGCGTCCAAGGATAAAAAGTAGCGGCAGACGCCATCTCAGTCGTCTGCCGCTACAATTATAAAGGCTTTCAGCACACGTCGAGCGTTGCTCAGGAGGCCATACAGGGGGCTTTTGGCTTTCCTGGCATCCAACACGGCTGCCTGCGTTGACCCTGCCTGTTCCCAATGCTATAATTCTTATTAAAATGGAGACCACTTCACCCCCTAATGTACGTTCGGTTCTGCCCGCCGCTATTCTCCTGGCGGGTGTGGGTTGGTGTGGGCTGGCAGCGTTGGTGTTCTTCACCTTGCCAACCATTGGCCCACGCTGGCTGTTTTTCTTCCTCAGCGTCCTGGCGCTCAGCGGTACAGCCCTGCCCGCCGTCACCTTCCTTAACCGCCGTTTTCCCAGCAATCCACCGCCAACAGCCGCGGTCATTGTGCGTCAGGCGCTTTGGGTAGGGGCTTATGGCGCCACCCTGGCCTGGCTGCAGATAGCGCGGGTGCTCACCCCGGCCCTGACCCTGGTGCTGGCGGTGGGCCTGACCATCATTGAAATGCTCTTACGCCTGCGCGAAAAGAGCCAGTGGAAACCCCAAGGGTAATCCGCCCTGCTCCCCCCCATGACTGACCTGCGCGCGCTTCCTTCAGTAGATTATTTAATCCACACGCCTGAGGTGCAATCCTGGATCGCCACCTATGGGCGTCCATTGACGCTGGAAGCAATCCGCGCCGCGCTGGAGGCTGCGCGGGCCCTGTACGCGCAGGAAGGGAGGGTGCAAAGTCACACTCAACTGCTCTACCGCACTCACATGCTGTTAGAGGAGTGGACAAAGCCCTCACTGCAGGCAGTGATTAACGCCACTGGGGTGATCTTGCATACCAATCTGGGGCGAGCCCCGCTCAGCCGGGCGGCTTATCAGGCTATGCAAGATGTGGCTTTGGGATATTC
>JBBILY010000049.1:0-17720 GCA_037444705.1 Chloroflexota bacterium
CATGTTTGGCATGTCAAGAGAAAAACACCGCGAGAAGATGCCCAATCATCTGCTCCAGTGGGAAGCGATGCGGCGAGCCAAGGCGGCGGGATGCGTTACTTATGACTTATGGGGTGCTCCCGACGAATTTAATCCCCAGGACCCACTGTGGGGGGTATATCGTTTCAAGGAAGGGTTTGGTGGTCAGGTCGTTCGACATATCGGCGCCTGGGATTATCCTGCTCAGCCTATTTATTATGCTATATACACACGCCTTATCCCTCGCCTCTTAGAACTGATGCGTCGGAGAGGCAGGGCGCGGGTACGTAGATTAATTAGTGATCAAACCTAAACTGAGGTGATAATGAACCTGAAAATTCCTCGCTTGCACATTGCCCATCTCCCAACGCCGATTGAGCCTCTACCGCGCTTATCGGCAGCCTTAGGTGGGCCCAGGTTACTCATTAAACGTGATGACCAAACCGGCCTGGCAATGGGAGGCAACAAGACCCGCAAACTTGAGTTATTGCTGGCAGAGGCTCAGGCTCATGGAGCGCGCACTCTCATCACGGCCGGAGCGGTGCAGTCCAATCACTGCCGGCAGACTGCGGCTGCGGCGGCTCGCTTTGGCTTTGACTGCATCCTGGTTTTGACCGGTCAACGCCCGCAGAGGGTGAGTGGGAACCTCTTGTTGGATTCTTTGTTCGGAGCTGAGATCGTCTGGGGTCACCTATCAGAGCGCGAATCGCTTTTGAAACACACTTTTGAACAGGCGTGGGAGCAAGGGCGGCGGCCATATCTGATCCCTTATGGAGGCTCAAGCCCTGTTGGGGCTGCGGCCTACACTCTGGCAATGAGGGAATTGATGGATCAGATCTCAACCCTGGCGGAAGGACAACCACCGCAATGGATTGTCGTGGCATCTTCTTCTGGGGGAACGCAGGCGGGATTGGTGCTTGGGGCACGCGTGTTCGGTTTCCACGGAAGGGTACTGGGTATCAGCGTGGATCAACCCGCAGCAGCACTCCAGAGCCAGGTGGCTGCTTTGGCTAGTGCCACGGCTGATTTTCTGAATTTGAGCCAGACGTTTACCTCCGAGGATATTTTAGTCAATGCCGATTATTGTAAAGCGGGTTATGGTGTGATGCAGGACACCGAGCGTGAAGCCATCCGCCTGTTTGCCCGTTTGGAAGGGATTCTTTTAGACCCGGTATATACGGGGCGCGCGGCCGCTGGTTTGATTGATCTGGTGCGCAAGGGGTTTTTCGCGGCCGATGAGACGGTCTTGTTCTGGCATACCGGAGGAACGCCAGCCTTATTTGCCGAACAGTATCAAACTGCGTTGATATAAGCGGTTTTCAGGGTTATGAATTGCTGCGGCGTTCACGCCCACCCTCATCGCGGCGCTCATAAGGCAATGGGATGTACTGTACGGAGGGGCGGCGCTGGGTAGGTTGAGGGTAGAGGTCCATCAAGGTATACACCTCTGGGAGCATCTCGGTGCTGACAGGCAGACCCATGGCTTGTGCCTCTTCGGCAGTAATAGGATAGTCGTGCGTCCAGGTACCACTGCTGAGCAGGTCGGCGATCTCTTTGGCTTTGACTCGCTCCATACCATTCGCGCTGAGGATTTCTTGAACCGCGGAGTTAACCTGGCGCAAAGCTTTTTGGGCTAGATCTGCCATGATCAAAGTCTGATCATCAATCTCATTTATATCTTTCATCTCCAATACGCGCACAATGGAGGCTGCAGCGGCCTGTCCCAATTGAGGATCCACTGGCCCTAAGACAGCGTTTTCATCCATAACAATTTCATCCGCGGCGAGGGCGATGAGTGTACCACCCGACATCGCATAATGAGGGATAAAAACGGTAACTTTCCCCTTGTGCCGTACCAGGGCGTGCGCGATTTGTTCTGCCGCCAACACCAGCCCACCTGGCGTGTGGAGTATTAGGTCTATCGGCATATCGTCCGGAGTCAACCGAATAGCCCGAAGCACCTGTTCGCTATCTTCGATGTCAATATAGCGGGTTACAGGGAAGCCAAGGAAACTCATGGTTTCCTGGCGATGCAGCAGGGTAATAACCCGCGAACCTCTTCTTCTCTCGATAGTATGAATCACACGCTGGCGCATCCCTTCCAGTAAGCGTTGACGCAGAATCGGTTGCAGGCTGGAAAGAATTAGAAACAACCATAAGAGATTAAGGATATCCATGACGCCTCCGTGTGTGGGGAATTGTGTGGAGAAATTTTGAGGCTTTTGGCAATCGAGATGGGAATGTTGATAAGTAACCTAATCTCGGTTGAGGCGGGCCTTCGGGTGCACTGCGGACATGGTTTGTTGAACTGAGAGGGTGGCGGCTTGGGTAAACGCCCCCCGTGTTTAAAGCTAAACGTGATGCAAACATCTTGATCACGATTATACCCTTCAAATTTGGGTTGTTACAGGCCAGCTCAAAAATCATACGTACGAATCACCAAATGCCCGTCAGGGCATTAAGACGCGCGACGGTGCTGGCCCTTATCCGAAACCTGGGGCATGTCTGCCGTGTAGTCTACGTACACCCCCCATCCCTGGCTCACGCCTGAGGGTTAACCCCTTGCCTCATCTCTCATTCCCCCCTGGAGATGATTGCGCCTGCCTGCCGCGTAAGATATTTTAGGGGTGTGACCGCATTACCTGAACTATCTCATCACCAGCCGGCCCTGGTGCTCATCTATGAGCCACCTGAGCCTCTCTTGCCTGTTCTGATAGCCCACCTGAGCCTGCATCAGGGGATGTGGGTGCTGGATGCCGGCAATTGCTTCCCGGCCTACGCCATTGCCCGCCACGTCCGTCGCCTCACGCCCGACCTGGGGGCTGCCCTGGCGCGCATTCAGGTGAGGCGCGCCTTCACCTGTTACCAGGTGCTGGCGGCGCTGGAGCAGTTTTCCGTTGAGGCGGGGGCGCTCCTGGTGCTCGACCTGCTCGCCTCTTTTTACGACCAAAGCGTGCCGCTGGGGGAGCGCCAGCGCCTGCTCGTCCGCAGCGTGGCTCACCTCAAGCGTCTGAGTCGCCAGGTGCCGCTGGGAGTGATTATTTTCACCCGAGGCGGGCAGCCCGAGACGCGGCTTTGGCTCAAGATTGTAGAGAGGGCGGCGGATGAGGTCTGGCGTTTCTCCTGTCAGCAGCCTGCCTCACCTCTGCGCTTGTTTTAGGAGGAACGATGGGACGCACACTGCCCACCCTCACTCAGGTGTTCTTGCAAGAGCAAGAGGCCTTTGCCCGCTTTCGCCGCGCCCTGAGGCGCAGCGACCAACTGGCTCTGGATGACCTGTTTGCTCGCGCCCATCAACACCTGGCTGCGGCGGCCTATGCCGCCCATGCTCTGCCCTTTGAAGTCTTGCTGCTGGCGATGTTGCTGGAAGAGCACAAAGAGGTGAGGCGCTTGCGGGAGCAGGTAGAGGCTTTGTTGCGAAAGGTCAATGGTTGAAATTGTCGGCTGGGTGTTGGACCTCTATCCTGATACGCAAGAGGGGATAGTGCTTTGGCTGATAGGGGAAGACGGGAGGCGTTACCGCCTGCGGCATTTATTTTCCAGCACCTTCTTCGTCGGCGGGCCTCCTCTCCGCCTGCGCCAGTTATGGCGCTATTTGCAAGCCCAATCGCTTCCTGTGCAACTGGAACGGACAGAGCGGGAGGATTTGTTCCGGGGGCGGTGTAGTCTGCTGGCGGTGCGCGTGGCAGATGCCGCTATCCAGCCGCGCCTGTTTCAGCAGGTAGTCAGGCGCTTCCCTGATTTGGACTATTATGACGCCGATGTCCCCCTTGCCCTGCGCTATGGCGCCAACTGGGGGGTGTTCCCCCTGGCGTATTGCCGGGCGCGGGTGGATAGTGGGGGGTGGTTAAAGGAGATCATCCCACTGGAGGGGCGCTGGGAACTGGAGCCTGCGCCACCCCCTCTGCGCCTTCTGAGGCTCAGTCCAGATGTGGACCCCTTTCACGCCCCGCCCACCTACCTGGAGTTGTATCAGCGCCAGGAGGGTTTTTGCCTGCCCCTGAAGGATGGGCGGAGGTTGTTGATCACCCTCCAGGCGGTGTTGAAAACCTGGGATCCCGATCTGATTATCACCCGCTGGGGCGATACCTGGCTGTTCCCTTACCTGCTCAGGCTATCGCAGGAGTGCGGCATACCCTTTGACCCCAACCGCGATCCAGGGCGGCCGGTCTTGCAACGCAGGGAAAGAAGTTACTTTACTTATGGTCAGGTGCTCTATCGCGGGCGGCAGGTTCATCTGTATGGGCGCTGGCACATTGACGAATTGAACGCCATGATGTACGGGGATTATGGGCTAGAGGGGGTGCTGGAGCAGGCGCGGGTAAGCGGTATGCCGCTGCAAGAGATCGCCCGCAGATCGCCGGGTTCGGGGATCACCGCCATGCAGATGGAAACTGCTTTGCGCCGTGGTGTGCTGATCCCCTATCAGAAGCAGCAGGTCGAGGGCTTCAAGAGCGGTTGGGATTTGATCTGCTCTGACCTGGGCGGGTTGGTCTATCAGCCGCTCATTGGCCTGCACGCGCATGTGGCCGAGATTGATTTTATCTCTATGTACCCAAGCCTGATGGCGCGCTTCAATATCTCACCCGAAACGATAGAGGCCGCTGGGCCGAATGCCCGCAACGGAGTGGAGCAAGAGTACCTCGGCCTGGTGCCTGAGACGTTGCAGCCATTGCTGGCGCGGCGGCTGGCGCTCAAAGAGCGTCTGGCGCAGATGGATCCTCGCGATTGCCGCTATCAGGCCTATAAGGCGCGCGCCGCGGCTTTGAAATGGCTGTTGGTGGTGTGTTTTGGATATCTGGGCTATAAGAATGCCCGCTTTGGGCGCATCGAGGCCCATGAGGCGGTTACTGCTGCTGCCCGCGAGGTGTTGCTCCAGGCCAAGGAAGTGGCTGAGGACCTGGGCTTCAACGTGTTGCACCTCTACGTGGATGGGCTATGGGTGCAAAAGGTGGGATTGTGCACCGCTGGCGACTTTCAGCCTTTGCTAGAGGCGATCGCCAGCCGCACACACTTGCCGCTGGCGCTGGAAGGGGTCTATCGCTGGATTGCTTTTCTGCCTTCGAAGGGAGACCAGCGCCTGGCGGTGGCAAATCGCTACTTTGGCGTCTTCCAGGATGGCTCGCTCAAGATGCGGGGGATTGAAGCCCGCCGCCACGATACGCCTCCCTTCATCGCTTTAACCCAGGTGGAGATGCTGAAACGCATGGCTCAGGCTAGCGATTTGCAGGCCTTAACGGCTTGTGTGCCCGACCTTCTGAGCCTGCTGCAGGAGCGGGTGGCGGCGCTGCGCTGTAGGCAGGTGCCGTTGGAGCAATTGCTGGTCACGCAGACTCTCAGCCGTGATGTGGAGGCCTATCGCCTCCCCTCGCCGGCGGCGCGCGCCGCGGCCCAATTGCGAGCAATGGGGAGAAACCTCAGGCCGGGGCAGAGAGTGCGTTTTCTCTACACTCTGGGCAGGCCCGGCGTCCATGCCTGGGATTTACCCGTCGCGCCCGAGGTGGCGGCAATAGATGTGAAACGCTACCTCACCCTGCTGCTGCGCGCCGCCGCCTCTGTTTTACAGCCCCTGGGGGTTGAGGCGCGGGATTTGCCCAGCCGGCTGGAGGGCGGCTCTTCGGGCAATTTGCTGCTTTGGGGCTGAGTGGCGCTGATGGGTGAGCACCCGGCGTCTACATCGCCGGCATGTGGGTATGAGAGCGGGGGGTTGTTGAGATGATCTGTAGAGTGGCGTTTACGATATAATCATAGAGCCGTAAGGGTAGGAGAGAATGAGAATGGGAAAGGGCGCGCAACTTTCTGGGTCTGACATGATTTCCCTGTTTCTGCTGTTGTGGGCGTTCATTTTTGGCGCTTTGGTGCGTTTGACCGCGCCGGCTTTGACAGATTTCCCCCTGATGGATGGCGGTTTGTTTTATGCCATGACGCAGGACATCTTGCAGCACAACTTTGCGCTGCCGCCTTATACCACTTTCAATAACGCCGCGATTCCCCTGGCTTATCCACCGTTGGCTTTCTACATCGCGGCTTTTTTGGTACGCTCCTTCAGCCTGGACTTGATTCAGGTCATCCATTGGTTGCCGCCCCTGATAACCACCCTGACTTTACCGGTTTTCTATTTATTGAGCAGGGCAATCCTGAGAAATAGACTTCAGGCCTCGTTGGCGACGATTGCCTTTGCCATGCTGCCGGTCACCTTCGATTTGTATTTTCTAGGGGGTGGGTTGACGCGTAGTTTTGGGATTTTATTCTCTTTGCTAACCCTGTACAGCGCCCATGGATTATATGTGCAACGTCGGCCTAGATTTGTTTTCCTGACAGCCTTGTCCGCCAGCCTGATGATTTTGGCTCACCCCGAATCCAATTTTCATAGCCTCTTTCTGGTATTGCTCTTGTGGCTGTTTTTCGGGCGGGATAGGCAAAGCCTGCTGCTATCTTTGAGCGTGGCGGCGTTGGTGCTCATCGCTACCTTCCCCTGGTGGTTGACGATTATTTTCAGGCACGGGATCACGCCTTTTGCTTCGATATTACAATCGGGTTGGCATCAGGTGCTGTTTTTCTTGCCCCTATTGACCTTCCAGTTTCCGGGAGAGCCTTTCCTGGACGTCATTGCGGTGTTGGGCGTGATCGGCTGGATTTCCCGCCTTGCCCGAAAGGATTACTTCCTGCCCGCTTGGTTGGTTTTGCCTTTCATCGTGGAGCCACGAAATCCGGGCTTTTTTGCGGCGATCTCTCTGGCAATGCTGGCCGGGGTTGGTTTGGATGAGGTGATTTTAGCGGGATTTCTCGCCCTTGGGTTAAAAAGCACTACAGAGGTGAATGGAGAGAGGGAAAGAACCCCCTTGTCAATGCGTGGGGGAAGATTAATCCTGGCTTTTTTCCTGATCTATCCCCTCATCAACGCTTATTACACTTCCCTTCAATTTTCCAGGTATGTAGTTTCTAAAGAGGAACGGCTTGCGCTGCAATGGATAGCAGAGAACACACCCACACAGGCGCGTTTTCTGGTGCTGGTTTTTGGGGGAACGTTTAGCCCTCCAGTGCATGAATGGTTGCCTGCCTTAACAGGGCGAGTGAACATTGCCGTAGCCCAGGGGTATGAATGGCTGCCGGGGGGTGTGTTTGAGCGTCGCAGGAACAACTTTGCTTCCCTGGTGGATTGCATCTTTGAAGATATCGGCTGTGCTGAGGCCTGGGCAGCGCGCCAGGGTGAGTCGTTCGATTATGTGTTTGTCTATCAGGGGTTGCCCGAGGGTGTGACCTATAAATTGGGCAATGAACCTATCCGTTCGATGCGCCAGTCGTCGCGCTATAAACTTGTATATGAGACGGAGTTGGTGAAGATTTTTGCGCACAATGATAAGCGGTGATAAAAAAATTATAACGCTTATTGTGAATAACTGGACAAGATCTTACCTTTCGGGTATCATTTGACCGCTCTGGTTCACTGGTATAATTAATTTATGATTTGCCAGGCCGTTGTTGGACAATAATTGATCGCGTAGGCGCGCCCGGATGCCCTTTGTCCGGGCGGCAAATTGTATTCTTATGACCGCGGAGGCAAAATGACCGATCTGATCAGCCAAATTACTGCCGACCTGAAGCAGCAAATTGAAGCGTTTCGTCCGGAATTAGAAGTGCGCGATATTGGCACGGTGATCGAAGCCGGCGATGGCATCGCGCGGGTGCGTGGTTTGAGTGATGTGAGTTCACAGGAGTTGGTTCAATTTGCTAACGGTGTGATGGGAATTGCCTTCAACCTGGAGAGCGAACAGGTTGGTGTGATCATCATGGGGGATTATTCGGGTATCGAGGAAGGTATGCTGGTGCGTTCCACCGGGCGCATTGCCTCAGTGCCGGTAGGGGATGCTCTGATTGGGCGGGTGGTGAACGCCCTGGGTGAGCCCATTGATGGCAAGGGGCCGATTAAAACCGATAAATATCGCCCCATAGAACGCATTGCGCCGGGGGTAGTGGCCCGTAAGGACGTGGACACTCCGGTGCAGACGGGTTTGAAGGCTATCGATTCGATGATCCCCATCGGGCGTGGCCAACGAGAATTGATCATTGGCGATCGCCAGACCGGGAAAACTGCCCTGGCCATTGACACCATCATCAACCAGAAGGGCAAAGACCTGTTATGCATCTATGTTGCTATCGGTCAGAAAAAGGCCGCCATCGCTCGCACAGTGGCTACCCTGGAGCGCTATGGCGCGATGGACTATACGATTGTCGTCGTGGCTTCGGCAGATGAGCCAGCAGCCTTGCAATATATTGCACCTTATGCGGGCTGTGCTATGGGTGAGGAGTTCATGGAGAACGGTCGCGATGCCCTGGTCGTCTATGACGATCTGACCAAACATGCATGGGCTTATCGCCAGGTTTCGCTCTTATTACGGCGCCCGCCAGGCCGCGAGGCTTATCCGGGAGATGTGTTTTATCTTCACTCGCGCCTGCTGGAACGAGCAGCTCGCCTGGCTGATAAGTTTGTCATCGTTCCGGCAGATTTTCAGGGTACCCTGGCCGATCCACAGGATAGTGTGAATGGGGAGGTATATGATGGCCCCCTGGCACGCCATCAGGCTGAAAAGGCTTTGAAATCTCTGAGCAACCCTGATGGATATAAACTGGCTAAGGTGCGTGGCTCGGGTGGATCATTAACTGCCTTGCCGATCATCGAAACGCAGTTGGGAGATGTGTCGGCTTATATTCCCACCAATGTTATCTCGATCACCGATGGCCAGATTTACCTTGAGACTAACCTGTTTTATGCAGGTATTCGCCCGGCAGTGAATGTGGGCATTTCGGTCTCGCGCGTGGGAGGTGATGCGCAGACTAAAGCCATGAAGCAGGTGGCGGGTCGTCTGCGCCTGGATATGGCCGCCTTCCGCGAACTGGCAGCATTCGCCCAATTTGGCTCTGATCTGGATAAGGCTACCCAGGCACAACTGAACCGGGGCCTGCACATGCAGGAAATTCTCAAGCAGCCTCAATATGAACCTATGTCGCTAGAAAACCAGGTGATGGTGATCTTTGCTGGGGTGAATGGGTATGCGGATAAGGTGCCTCTGGAACGCATGCGTGCCTGGGAGACCTCCCTGCTGCGCTTTTTAGAGACCTCTTATCCGGAAATCGGTCGCGATATCGCTGAGAGGAAAGTGATTACGCCCGAAAACGAGGCTCGCCTGCGGGCGGCAATTGAAGCCTTTATGGCCACCTGGCAGTAGTGAGATTTTTCTAAGCCAGAAGCAGAGGACAGAAAATGCCCAACTTGCGTGAAGTTCGGTTGCGTATTCGCAGCATTAAAAATATTGCCCAGGTGACGCGTGCCCTCCAGGCGGTGAGCGCCAGCAAGGTGCGCAAGGCGATGCAGGCGGTGATGGCCACTCGCCCTTATGCCACTAAAGCCTGGCAGGTGTTGACGCATATAGCCAGCCAGCCAGGGAGAAACGCCCTGCACCCGCTGCTCACCAGCCGACCTGAGGTAAAAAGTATCCTGGTCGTCATGATCAGCGGCGATCGTGGACTGGCAGGGGCTTACAACACCAATATTGTGCGCTTCGTCATGCAGCATTTTAACCAATACCCGCTCCCGGTGCGTTATATTACGGTTGGGCGCAAAGGGCGAGATATGCTGATCCGAAGGCGGAAAGAAATCATCGCTGAGTTTAGTAATCTGCCGGCCGCTCCATCATTTGGCGATGTGTCTGCTATCGGCCGACTGGCTGTGGACGAGTTCCTCAGCGGAAGGGCGGACGAAGTGTATCTGGTATACACGGATTTTATCAGTATGTCCAGACAGGTGACGACGATGAAGAAGTTGCTCCCCCTGGAGGTAAGTAAAACGGAGGAGCGGGTGGAGGCCTTTGCGCACGCGGCGCGTGGACCTGCAGCAGCCTATATTTATGAGCCAGGTCAGGCAGAGATTCTGGATGAGATCATCCCCCGCTTCACGGCATTGCAGGTTTATCAGGCAGTGTTGGAATCGCTGGCCAGCGAACATGCGGCACGCATGGTGGCCATGAAAAATGCTACCGACAGCGCCAAAGAATTGGCTTCAGCCTTACAGTTGGAATATAACAAATCCCGCCAGCAATCTATTACCAATGAGATGTTAGACATTGCGGGCGGTGCAGAAGCGTTAGCGCGAGCCTAATCTTATCCATAAAGGATGATCTTATTAGCGGAGGCTAGGATGGCAATTACAGAAGCAAAAAAGACCAGGACAAAAGGCAGGGTGGTGCAGATTTTAGGTGGTGTGGTAGATGTGGAATTTCCCCCAGATCAACTTCCTGAAATCTACGAGGCAATTGAGGTGCCTCGTGATGGGCAAGAGCCTCTGATTTTGGAGGTGCAGAAGCATCTGGGTAATAACTGGGTACGTTGCGTGGCGATGGATTCAACCGATGGTTTGCGGCGGGGTGTGGCGGCGTATGCTACCGGCGCCCCTATACTGGTGCCGGTGGGCGAAGAAACGCTAGGTCGCGTGTTTAATGTTTTGGGCCGTCCCGTGGATCAAAAAGGCCCTGTGGAGGCTAAACTGTTTTATCCCATCCATCGTCCGGCACCGCCCTTCGCTGAGCAATCCACACGCGTGGAGGTGTTCGAGACAGGAATTAAGGTGATTGACCTGATCGCCCCCTTCACTAAAGGGGGTAAGACCGGCATCTTTGGCGGGGCAGGTGTGGGCAAGACCGTGATCATTATGGAATTGATTCGTTCCATCGCCACTGTACATCAGGGCAACTCCGTCTTTGCCGGTGTAGGGGAACGCACGCGCGAGGGCACGCAGTTATATCGTGAGATGAACGAATCGGGGGTGATGAAAGATACGGTTATGGTCTTTGGTCAGATGAACGAACCCTCCGGGGTGCGCTTGCGCGTAGCGCTCACAGCTCTCTCTATGGCAGAGTACTTCCGCGATCAGGGGCGAGACGTGTTGCTGTTCATTGACAATATCTTTCGTTTCAGTATGTCTGGTTCGGAAGTATCAGCGCTTCTAGGGCGCATGCCCTCCGCAGTGGGTTACCAACCCACCCTGGCCACAGAAATGGGTGAATTGCAAGAGCGCATTACCTCGACCCGCTATGGCTCGATCACCTCTATGCAGGCGGTGTATGTTCCAGCAGACGACTACTCAGACCCTGCTCCTGTGGCCACCTTCACCCACCTGGACGCGACTATTGCTCTGGAACGCTCCATTGTGGAGAAAGGCATCTATCCAGCCGTAGATCCTCTGGCGTCAACTTCGCGTATCCTGGATCCGCGCGTCGTGGGTGAAGAACATTACACCACCGCGCGTGAAGTCCAACGGGTCTTACAGCGCTACAAGGACTTGCAGGACATCATCGCCATTTTGGGTGTGGATGAGTTAAGTGAAGAAGATAAGTTGATTGTGGCGCGCGCCCGAAAGATCGAACGCTTCTTCTCTCAGCCTTTCTTCGTTGCCACCCAGTTTACCGGCTTGGAGGGACGGTATGTACCTTTGCGAGAGACGGTGCGCGGTTTCCGTGAGATTTTGGATGGCAAATGCGACGATATGCCTGAGCAGGCTTTCATGATGGTGGGCACGATTGACGAGGCGCGCGAAAAGGCAGAACGTCTGGCGCGCAGCAGTTAGGTTTCTATCAAACGAGGATTGGTATGCCAATACGTTGTGAGATCGTATCTCAAGATCGTATGGTGTTTCAAGGGGATGCGGATATCGTCATTGTCCCAGGTGTGGATGGTGAGATGGGAATTTTGCCCAATCATGCCCCTCTGCTTTCCGCGTTAAAATATGGCATCTTAAGGGTGCGCTACCAGGGGCAGGAGGAGATTTTTACCGTCGCGGGTGGGATTGTAGAGGTCCAGCCGGATATTGTCACCGTGCTGGCGGATGCGGCGGAGAATGTAGAAGAGATTGATGTAGCTCGGGCTGAGGCAGCAAAAAGGCGCGCTGAAGAATTTTTAAAGGCTGGACCTCCGCCGGATACAGACACTTACCTGGCCATGGAAGCGGCTTTGCGCCGCTCTAACTTGCGTCTGGAGGCGGTGCAACGTTATCGAAGGGGAAAAGCCCCACGTCCACTGGAAACCGGGGAGGGAGAAGTCTGATAGCCTATGGCTCTGTTTTCCAAAGAATTGGGGATTGACCTGGGCACAATGTACATTCGTGTGGCCGAGAGTGGGCAGATTGTTTTAGAAGAACCCACCGTGGCAGCCATTGTGGTGCAGGAACAGGTAATGGTGGCGTGGGGGAAAGAAGCCCAGGAAATGTATGGAAAAGTGCCAGATACCCTGGAGGTGACACGCCCCCTGCAGAATGGCGTGATTGCGGATTATGAGATCACCGAGTATATGCTGCAAGCTCTGCTCAGGAAATTAGGTGGCCCTATCCGCTTTTTCCCCCCTAAAGTGATGATCACGGTGCCTTATGGCGTAACCAGTGTAGAGAGCAGGGCAGTGCACGAGGCGGCATTGCAGGCAGGGGGGCGAGATGTTTATCTGATTCAACAGCCACTAGCAGCCGCGATTGGAGTAGATTTACCCATAGGTACGCCTTCAGGAAATATGATCATATGCCTGGGAGGTGGAGCTACCCAGGCGGCAGTGATCGCCATGTATGGGATTGTCACAGCCGAGACCCTGCGGGCGGGCGGAATGGCTCTGGATGAGGCGATAACCTCTTATGTGCGTAAAAAATACGGCTTGATTATCGGCCAACTGACTGCTGAACAGGTGAAACATAAAATTGGCGCGGCTGTGCTTCAGGAAGAAGAAGAGAGCATGGAAATTCAGGGGCAAGACCAAGTCAGCGGTCTACCGCGCTCAATAGCGCTCACGACAGGCGAAGTGGTCGAGGCTATGCGAGATACCCTGGATAATATGGTAGGTGTAGCGCGCAGAGTCCTGGAAAAAACACCTCCAGAACTGGTTTCTGATATTATTGATCGAGGGATTGCCCTCACCGGAGGTGGGGCACTTCTCCGTGGGATAGATAAGTTATTCACCAAGCAATTGGGGGTGCCTGCCTATTTGGTTGATAACCCCACAACTTGCGTGGCGGAAGGGGCCGCGCGGGGTTTGAGCATGTATTCCCTGATCCGCCGCAGTTTGCCTACGGTTTAAGTCAACGGGGGAGCCTAATCCAAGTAATATGTCATCCGTTGCAGATGGGTCACCGGATCCGTGTGTTGAACATATACCCCATCCGGCACGTTAATGGAGATCGGAGCATAGTTTAGAATCGCCTTCACCCCGGCTTTTACCAATTCATCTGCAACAGCCTGGGCTTGCTGGGCTGGAACAGCGATCATGGCCACTTTGATCCCTGCCTGTTGGATAATTTCGACCATGTGCGCCGCGTCCTGAACGACAAACGATCCAATTTGGGTACCAATCTTATTAGCAACATTATCAAATATCATCGTCACGCGAAAGCCTCGGTTAGCGAAACCTTGATAACGCGCCACGGCGGAACCGATCCCGCCTGCCCCAACTACTGCCATGTCCCAAACGCGATCTACTTTCAAGATTTGCTTTAATTGCTGAACGAGATACTCAATGTGATAGCCTGTGCCCTGTTTCCCAAATTCACCAAATTGCGAAATGTCTTTTCGGATTTGCGCAGCTGAGATGCCCAACCGTTCTACGAGTTCTTGCGATGAAGTGACTTGAAGACCTTCCTCAGCCATTCGCTGTAGAGCACGTAAATAGAGAGGAAGACGACCGACAACGATGTCTGGCACGAATTTCCGGTTCATATCTTTCTCCTGCAGAATGGAATAATTACTAAAAATTTACCACACTTTGTTTATTTGTGCTACACCTTGTTATAAATAGCGCAATTTGGGGGATAAAGTGCGGGGCAATAGCGATATTAACGATATTGGGATGTTTCTGGGGTTTTATGTGAGGTTTCAGGGATAAACAGACGTCTGAACCAGGCTTTGTATGAAAGCCAGCGGATTTTGTTACTGGCTTGTAGGGCAGCGGGAATATTGGCCTTCTTGTGGTAACTGAATAGATAGTAGTGGTATTCGGTGAGCAAAGTTTGTGCAGGTGGTTGAACGGGAGGCAGGGTTTGGATTAATTTGTGAGTGCGCTCAGCCGGCGTTTCGGTAGGGAGGGGTGGTTGTCCTAATCGCCGCAAGGCAAGATTAATCTCTTGATAAGCACGTTCCAAGGGAGAGAGGCTTACCAGGTGCGCCCAATTCTGTAAAAATCGAGGTGGCTTAAAACCGAGGCGTGTCATTCCTCTTTCCAGAGCAATAGGGAACAAAGGAAGTTTTTTGTGTAACTGGTGTCTCCTGATGATCGGGTACAACAAAATAGCCAGGGCCAAGGATAAACCGATGACCAAAGCGGGAGCGATTCGTTCTGCTGGAAGGGAAACCTCTTCGAGGTTGGGGTTGATTTCCCTTGGGGCTGGGGTGGCAATATCTTCATTTTCTAGGAGGCTTGAGGCGATGCCTGCATCAGATTCGTTCGACTCATCGCCTAAAGGGCGGTTGAGAGCGGGTTGAGAGGCAGTAGGTTCAAATTCTACCCAACCGATGCCTGGGAAATAGACTTCGGGCCAGGCATGAGCATCACGCTGACGCACATTGAAGAAATGGGTCGCCTCTTCAGGCTCACCTTGCGCGTAGCCAACAGCGAGGCGCGCTGGAATGCCAACCGCCCGTAGAAGTATCACCTCTGCTGTTGCGTAATAGTTGCAAAATCCTTGTTTGAGATCGAAGAGAAACCAGTCTATTAACTCCTGATTGGGGGGTAGGGGTGGTAGGGTTTCAGAATATTGATAGTTGGTGCGCAAGTATTCTGTTACCGCTTGGGTAATGTCATACGGAGTCTCCTTTCCCTCAGCAAGGGTGGCTGCCAGTTGTAGGGTGCGCGGAGTAATATTAGATGGTAGTTGGAGATAGCGCTCTTTTACCCAGTCGGGGTAATTTGTCCCAGCGCGGCGCAAAGCGGTCACCGTCACGGCATTAAACGAGGAACGCACACTGTACGTCTCTCCCGCCCGTAGAGGAGGAGAAGCGCGGAGCGAGCCCAAATCCACACTGCCATCTGGATTATAGGCTAATTCGGCAGTCGTCGGGCGACTGATCCATACCACCTGTTGAGGTGCTAACAAGGTGGCCATGGAGGTTTGTAAGATGAAAGTGAAGGGATATACACCAGGAGCATTATCCGCCATATCTGGGAATTCGAATTTGATTTCCTGGGCGTCAAGAGGGCGTGTGATCTGTAAGGAACTGCTCCAACCATTCTGATAGTTTTCATATACCCTGGCTCGCCAATAATAACGCACCCCTGGGGGAGATTGCTCTGGCACCTGTACAATAAATAATACGTTATCGCTCAGTCGGCTCCCACGTCCCAGAGCCATACTAGGACCGTAATAGTCACTTACAATTCCAATGGTAGATTTCAGCGAGGCGAAGGCGTTGTCGAATATATTGCGCAGGTCGTTCCACCAAGGGGTAACAACCTTGTCCCACGAACTTTTAGCAGCGGGAACGGCATCGGCTAAGGCGGGGACAGCCCAAGCAAAAGCGATGAGAAGAACGCTGATAACCAGGGCTACCCGAACAATATCCAAACCCAGATAGGGAGGGATATAGGTGTTGTTCAACTCCCAGCGTCGCCGATGATGGACGAATACCAGACGCGCGACCAGCAACAAAGCAAAGAATAGATAGAAGACCAGATACCAGATGCGTTTAGGGTATAGGGCATCATAAGAATGGATCAGCACCAGCGTCAGGCCAATGGGCAATACAACGCTCCAGGGCTGGGCGTGGCGGGTGAGGGTGTATCCAGCATGCGCACTGAGGCTCCAGAAAACCAGCCCCATAAGATACAGAAAGAGCAGATTGTCAGGGACGGGCCGTTGCTGTAGCAGATAAGAGAAGATTACCTGTAGTCGTCCCAACATGCTCTGCAGGCGTTCTTGCCAGGCAATGCCCTCTCCAAGGGTCAGACCGATTTGCCAGGGGATGACGAACGCTCCATACACCAGGGCAAAAATGACCACACGCCGGGGTGAAAAGCGGCTGATCCCAAGCGCCAGACCGGCTATCAAGCCGATGTAGCAGATCGTGCGGATGACGTTCAGGTTTTCAGCCCATTGGGTTACGATCAGGCGGGTGAAGGCGATGCTCAGGATGATCAGCAGCAGAAAGATGGAAGGAAGATCCCACCAACGAGGTTGGTTAGGTAAAGAGGAGCGCATATCACACCAGTAATTAAATCTTATCCCTAGTGATACTGGAAATAGGGTGACTCTTTATCTAATTTCAGTTTACCCCGATTTATTGGGTTGGACAAGGGTGGTAATAGTTTATTATGATACTCAGGAGAACAAGATGTCACTGGAAAAATTCGTTCACCGCCGTCACAATCGCTGTCAGGTCGTCTGAGGACAATCCAGGATGCACTGGCAATGACAATACCTCCTCGGCTGCACGTTCGGCATCGGGTAGGCTTATTTGATAATTTAATTTTTCAATGTAAAATGTCTGCTTATGAACCGGCACAGGGTAATACACGGCTGTGCCTATGCCACGCTGGGTTAAATGTTCCATTAACGCTTGGCGTTGGCCGTTAGGGACACGCACGGTATATTGGTGAAAAACATGCTCGCAGTCTGTGGGGATATAAGGCGTTATTACACCTTTCAGATGGGTGCTGAGGTAGTGAGCATTTTCCTGGCGGGCGCGGTTAAATCGCTCTAACTTCTTTAATTGTTCGTGCCCCAGGGCGGCTTGAATGTCAGTCATGCGAAAATTGAAACCCAGTTCATCATGATAATAACGGCGGCGCATGCCATGCTGGCGTATCAGGCGGCAGCGATCGGCAATCTGATCATCGTTGGTAGTGATCATTCCCCCTTCACCCGAGGTCATGTTCTTAGTAGGGTAGAGAGAGAACGCTCCTGTTCCGAAAGAGCCTGCTTTACGTCCCTTGTATGTAGCGCCGTGACTTTGGCACGCATCCTCGATAACTAGCAGGCCATGTTTTTCAGCGATGGATGAAATCGCCTCCATGTCGCAGGGCAGCCCGAATAAATGAACCGGCATGATCGCTCGCGTGCGTGGGGTGATTGCCGCCTCAATTAGCGCAGGGTTGATATTGAAAGTGCGCGGATCAATATCCACAAATACCGGGCGGGCACCGACAAAGACAATGCTGTTAGCCGAAGCGATGAAGGTGAAAGGCGATGTGATCACCTCATCGCCAGGGCCAATGCCGTGAGCCTATAAGGCTGTATGGAGGGGGGTCGTCCCTGAAGTGGTGGCGATGGCATGCTTCACACCACACATGGCGGCAAAAGCCTTTTCAAATGCCTGAACACACGGCCCTTGGGCCAGTATTCCCGAATCCAACACTTCCAGGACGGCTTGCTTTTCTTCCGGGCCAATTAAAGGTTTAGCGATGGGGATCATAGATTTTTTTCCAGTCTAATGCAGAGATATTGATAGAGCGTTGACATTTAGGACATACAGCCCTGACCCACGCTTTGGGATCGGCTAAATTTTCTTCATGGATGGGCGAGATTTCCAGGCCCTCGCCGCAGGGACAAACAAAGCCTCGCAGACGGGCCGGGTTTCCCCATACCAGGCCATAATCAGGGACATCCTGGGTGACTACGCTGCCGGCACCAACCATGGCCCAGGCGCCAACCGTGACGCCACAGCGGATGGTGGCGTTGGCTC
>JBBILY010000050.1:0-1059 GCA_037444705.1 Chloroflexota bacterium
GGGCGTGGGGTGTCAGGTGGGGGTGGGATCCAGTGGTGGGGAAGGCGGCCTGGTGGGTGGCTGGAGGTCGCGCGGCGTGGGGTGGGGGTTGGGCAAGGAAATTGGTGGGGGCAAGGGCTGGGGTGGGAAAGGGTTGAAGAAGATGTTGGGATTAATAAACACAATGAGAAATACGGCCACAACGCCCACCACCCCTAATAAGGTGACCAGAGTCAGGGCGTTCCAGATGAAATTCATCACCCTCTGGATTGGTCGTTCTTGTCCGCTGTAGTCATAATGGTCCATGGCTTCCTCTCACAGGCTCAGATTTACGGCCAATACAACTGGATGTCGCTTTGCTGGCGCCGTTGCTCCAGCCAGTGTTGCAGGGCTTGGCGTTGCAATGTCTGGCGCATTGGCATCCAGAGGCCGTTGGGGATCACGCTCGACCACCTGCAGGATATGATATCCGGCCGCGGTCTGGATGATGGGGGTATAGGCTTGCGGCTGCAGAGCGAACACGGCTTGCTCTAATTGAGGGTAGAGGAAATAACCTCGCGGTAGCCAGCCGAGGTCGCCCCCTGTTAGCGGATCAAATTGCGCCGCCAGAGTGGCAAAATCCGCACCTGCGTTGAGTTGAGCTAACACATCCTGCGCCTGTTTCAAATTATATAGCAAAATCTGGCGAACATGCACTTGCTCGGCGCTTTCGGGCACCTTGGCGATGATCTGGTCGCGCATCCAGGCCGCGGCCATGGCCCATTTGAGTTGTTGGCGGAAACTCTCTTCTGTATAACCGTTGGCGCTCATCCAATCCGTGAGCGCTTGAGGGCCACCCATCTGCTGGGCTAATTGTTCCATCCGTTGCTGCACAACTGCTTCATCCACGTTAAAGCCATTTTGTATCGCCGCCTGCGCCAGGAGAATCTGGTCAATCAGGTCGTTCAGCAGGCGCTGCTGATCTTCGGTTGCCAGTTCTGTGCCAAGTGCAGCCTGATAGCGGCTCACCTCTGCCTGGAATTGGGCCAGGCTCAGGCCTTCGCCGTTGATGAGGGCGGCCAGGGGCTGCGGGGTGGGCGA
>JBBILY010000050.1:1069-17566 GCA_037444705.1 Chloroflexota bacterium
GCCGGGCGCGGGCGCCGCGGGCGGCGGGCGGCGCGGGGCGCGCGGCGCGCCGCCTGGGGGTGGCGGGCCGGGGGGGCGCGCCCCGGGCGGGGGCGGGGCTGGAGGTGTGTGTGGGCTGAGATGCTGGGGTCGGCGTTGCATGGTTGCAACCTGCCACCTCAAGGGCAAGGAGAAGCAGGGAGAAGAAAATGAAGAGACGCATGGCGCTGATTATACCTGCAATCAAAGCCGTGTGTCAGTGCAGGCTGAGTCTGGGTGGATAGGGGCGGCGACCATCGTCTGATCCTTTACATGCACACTTCAGGCTTTCCTTATGGTCAAACCTGAACAGAGAGGATACAATAAAAAGATAGATCAACGGAGATATAAGGGGAGGCAGGTCTGGAATGCGACGGAATTGGTTGCGCTGGGTGTTGCGTCTGCTTCTGCGCTGGCTGTGCCACGTGGAGGTGATTGGCCTGGAAAATGTGCCTCGCCAGGGAGGGGCGATCTTAGCCGTGAACCATCTGAGCCGCATCGACCCTCCCCTGGTTTATGCTCTGGTGGAGCGGGATGACGTCACCGCCCTGGTAGCGGAGAAATACCGCAATTATCCCGGCTTCAACTGGGTGATTAACCTGGTGAAGGGCATCTACATCAACCGTGGCGAGGCGGATATAAGCGCTCTGCGCCAGGCGCGAGATTACTTGCAGGCGGGAGGCATCCTGGGAGTTGCCCCAGAAGGGACGCGCAGCCGCAGCGCGGCCTTGATCGAGGCCAAGACCGGCGTGGCATACCTGGCGGACAAAGCCGGCGTGCCGGTTATCCCGGTGGCCATTAGCGGCACGGAGAGAGCCATTGCCCAATGGCTGCGCCTGCGGCGGCCGCGCATCCGCATCCAGTTTGGCAAAGCCTTGTATCTGCCGCCGGTAGGACGTGGGCAACGGGAGGCGACCTTGCGCCGCAACACGGATGAGATCATGTGCCAGATTGCGGCGATGTTGCCGGCTCAGTATCGCGGCGTTTACGCCCAGCACCCGCGCTTGCAAGAGTTGCTCAGCGGCGCTGAGGCAGATAGCCAGGGAGGCTGAGCCATCCGTGTGCATGTTCATGAGGCTCTCATGCCGGGCGGGTAAATTCAGGCGCGGCTGGGCGCGCCGCTTCCCCTGGGTGGGAGCCTGATCAGAGGCCTGGCAGGGACAGGGCGTTTTTCCGCCCTCTGCGCCGAACAGGGGAGATGTTATAATCCCTCGCAGGTGGACAGTTATGATCCAGAATCCCCGCAGAAGCCATACACGACCCAAGCGCTCTCAGATGGATTGGATCGCCCTGGCTCTGGGTGGATTAATCGGCTCCCTGTTTGGCTGTCTGGTGCTGCTGGTGGCGCTGGGGTTATGGGTATATCGCCCGCAAATCGGGCCTCGCCCGCAGGTTGGCGCCTCAACCCCTGGCGCGCCTGATCCCGGCCAGGAGGCTGGCGCCTCAACCCCTGGCGCCGCTGAGCCCAGCCAGACAAGCGTGGCGATCCCCCTTCCCTGCCAGGAGCCCAGCCTGACCCTGGGGACGAACCGCTTCCGCATCGCCACCCTGCAACGCCTCCCCGATGGCTCACTGCCCCTCTCCGCCGCCCAGCCGCAGGTTGCCTATTGGGTGGAGGGCACCTCCCCGCATTATGTCTTCGCTCTGGCTGCAACCCCCGAGAACCTGATCCTGCTCCTTTCAGCCCAAAGCGGAGAGACGCTCACCCTTCAATGGGCCGATTGCTCCCAGGAAACCTTTGTTGTGCGTTCCCTGCAGCCCGGCCTGGCGGACCTGAGCCCCTTTTTGGGCCAACCCACCTCCGGCGTGACCCTGGCGATTAACGATAACGCGGGCACCTGGGTGGTATTGGATAGCGGCTGGCCTGAAGCGCCCCAGACCGCCGAAGATGCCACCTCGCAACCGCAAGGGGTACAGGCCGAAATCTTGATTTTGGAGACGATCACCTCGGCCGATAGCGCAACAGTGGTGCAACACTTCTCCCTTCACAACCTGGGCTCAACCGCCATCAGCCTCACTATAGATGATATTGCACTCAGTCTGGGAGATGGCCAGCCCTGGCCTCTCTCAGACGTGCAGCCTCCCCTGCCGCAAACCCTGGAGGCAGGGGCCAGCCTGGACTTCTGGCTGGCCTTCCCCGTTCCGCCTCCCGGGGTGGTGGTGGTTAAAATCCTGGACTTCAGCCTGGAACTTTACTTCTGAAAAGCCCGAAGGCCTGCTCAACCCCCTGCCAGGCCTTCGGTTCGGTTTGCCTTCCGCATGGGAGGGCGGATTACTTCAACCCAAAACTGAATTCAATCTCCGTGCCATCATTCAGGGTGATGCGATAAGTGTAGGTTTTGTTCGCATTTAGGTTCTTAGTGCTGAGGTTGAAGATCCACTGCTGATCGGTAGCGGACCAGCGAAAGGCTGTGTCGGGCGTGGTTGACACGGGGTCTTCGGTGATTTCTTCACCGCTGCCCTCTGCAATAGTGATCAATTTGAACGAGGCCACCACCCCGGGTGTGCCGATCGAAACGCCGTTAGCGTCGCAGACGCGGAACTTGACCGGTACGGTGCTCTTCTGCTTGAAGATGCTGCTGCCATCGGTGTTGATGGGCTGTAGGACCTGATGGCCGGGTGCACCCAGGCAGAGCGTACCTGCGGGGGCGTAGATGACCCAATACTTGGCAGAGGCGGTAGCGGAGTTGCCGGCCTTGTCGCTGGCGTAGCAATTCACGCTCTTTTCTTTGCCAACGCTGCTTGTATCCACAGGGTCGCAACTTGCTGTGTCAATGCCTGAGAGCGAATCGCTGGCATTGGGGCTGGCCGTTGCGCTACCATTCAAGATCACTGGATCGGGGCTTACGGATGGGTTCAATGTGGGCGAGGTCTTGTCAATGTTGATGCCGGTTTGGGTGTCAGAGGCGCTGTTGCCGGCATTGTCAGTGCAGGTGCCGGTAACTGATTGGTTTTTGCCCTCGCTTGAGACCGTCTGGCTGACCGTATCAGCCACCGCACCGGAGAGAGCGTCGGAGCAGGTCCAGGTCACGGTCACGTCGCTGTTGTTCCAGCCATAGGAGTTGGGCGCTGGCGAGCGGCTATCCAAGGTGATGGTGGGCGCGGTTGCATCGCGTTTAATCGTGACGGACGCTGTGCTAGTTCCGCCAGCGCTGGTGGCTGTGCAGGTGAAGGTTGTACCGGGGGTGTCGGAAGTGATCGTGACCTCATCACAATCCTCGGTGGTGAAAGACGATTCGGGGTCAGTGACCGTCCAACTAAGGGTCACATCGCTGGTGTACCAGCCGTCGTTGCCCAGGGTGCCGGAGATCGTGTAGGTGATGAGCGGCGGTGTTGTATCGCAGCCTGTTACTTCAAAAGTGTCGCTGCCTTGAAATGTACTAATGGGTTTGTAGACATTCAAAGTCCATGTTCCACAATCCGTTGGGGTAAATGTATCAGTTGTGTTGCCATTTACGTTACTAAAATATGTAGTGCGCGTTGCTGTGCTTGCCCCGGGAGCCCACCATTCTATTTTGCCCGAGGCATTATTACCTAAACCAGTGGCCTTTGCACAGATGGGCGTACCTGATATAACACTCTCAATATTACTGGAGCAAGTACTGCCATCTGTTGCACTAATATTAATCGCATCTGTAAACGTCCCGCTTTGCGAGACGCCAGAGGTCTGCCCGATGGCGGTGTAGGCATATTCGCCCACGGCGCGCTCGTCGCTCCACAGGGTCACCTGGCAGGACCAGGCCCCGTTTTCATCTGCCACGGCCTCGCAGGAGGCGGTGTAGTCGTTGGGGCCAATCACACTCACAAGCACGCTCTCGCCGGGCAGGAAAGCGGCACCATCGCTGTTATCGCCGTAGATGGTCACGGTTTCGCCGGGCGAATAGTCGGCCTTATCGGTCCACACCGCCGCCAGGGCTAACGAGGCGGCAACCAGGGTCAGCGAAAGCGCCAGGGCCAGGCTCAGGGTCATTTTACGGGTGAAAAACCGGTTCATAATAAAATCCTCCCATTCTATAATCTTCATAAACAGGACATTGCCTCAAAAGCGCGCCTTAATCAATGCGAACACCAGGTTTAGATCTCATCCCTCTTGTTCACCTCCTGTGTATCTACATTAAATCCTGGTCAAGTTAATTACCCTGCGGCGCGGCTGGCAACGATGTCATCGTGAGCGCGATTCTTCTACATACAATATAACGAAAAAAGCGGGAATTTATTAATGTTAATCGCTGACAAATATCTGACAAATATTGTCCCCTGGCCCCATCGCACGGCATTTCGCCTGGATGAAAGGTTCCATGATCCCGCAGCCTTTGTAATCCCTGGGGGGCTGAGGGGCCCCCTGCGCCCCCCACATTTGATCTGACAGTGCCCTACTTAAAGTGCCCGAAGTGGTCAATCGGGCAGGCGTCGCTGTGGCCAGACACCATCACATCCCAGTCGAACTGGTAGCCGGGGATCCGGTCGGTGAGAGCTGCGCCCGTGGCGTTGTAGGCGTTCAACGCATAGCCACTGCTTCCGGGAACGGGAGGACCACTGTATGTCTGCGGGTTGTTGAGCACAGTTCCAAGCGTTACACCGGGGAGCGAATTGCCGAACCAATAAGGATAGACGAAGCCATCGAACAGGTCGCTAGGCGATTTTCCAACCAAGGCCCAGGCGCCGGCTTCTGCGTTCTTCCAGAATCCGGGCGAGCACCATGCCCCCTTCTTGAACGGCCGGCAGCCGTGGCTGATGACGAGCTGGGCATTCTGGGGCTTGCCATCATAGGTGGCGAACACATGCCCGGGCAGCGTGCTGGGATTGTACCAGCCGCTGACGTACTTGAAGGTGCCGTTGCCAAACTTGGTCATTGCGGCCGTTCCCCACGGCCCAGTGATGTCAGCGTGTTGGGATTTGGTGGCAGTCAGCACCCACAGCAAATATGGGCCGTCAACCTCGGCGCCGTTCTCGACGCCGCACAATTCTTTGCGCAGGTCATAGCCCCCGAACCCATCTGGGATGAGACCCTGGCCTTTATAGGTGACGCTATTGGCGTAGGCGAAGGCAGGTACGGCCGCAACAAGCAGCACGATGATTAAAGTAAGAGATAGAACGATCAGTTTTTTTTCATTTTTTCACCTCCTTTTTACCAAACTCATGGCGCATTGAGATCAGCCCCATTCGATTAAGGCTCAGTTTGTCTCTACCGTACACCTCCTTTCAATCAGTCAGACGAGGAGCCCACCCTGGCGGGTTTGCGCCCCCAGGAGATTGGGTTCCTGCCTCGCTGGCAGTGGTTAGGCTGTCACTCCCGCCCAACGGTCAGGATGAGCGCGCCCCCGCGTGTTGAGAGAGCCCCATGGCTGGCAGCGATTTCCTCGCCAGCGCAATTCTTCTGCATATAAAATAACGAAAAAAGCGGGAACTTATTAATGTTAATCGCTGACAAATTTCTGACAATATTGCCCCCTGGCCCCACGTTTTGGACTTTTAGCCCTTGCCTCTGGCTTGCAGCCAGGCCAGCAGTTTTTCGGGGGGCCAACAGTTGAGCACCTGAGGCGCCTCCACCCAGCCGCGACGGGCAGTGGCCACCCCGTAATGGAGCATATCCAGGTCGGCGGCGGAGTGGGCGTCGGTGTTGATGCTCAGGAGCGCCCCCATCTCCACAGCGCGGCGGGCATAGATGTCGTCCAGGTCCAGGCGGGAGGGGTGGGCATTGATCTCCAGGGCCACCCCGTGCTCGGCCGCCGCCGCAAACAGCGCCTCCATGTCCAGGTCGGCCCCTTCGCGATCGGGGATCATGCGCCCGGTGGGATGGCCTATCACGTCCACATGCGGGTTGCGGACGGCATTGAGCAGGCGCTGAGTGATCTTTTCCCGCGGCTGGCGCAGCCCGGAGTGAATGGAGGCAATGACGATGTCCAGTTCTGCCAGGGCCTCATCGGGATAATCCAGCGAGCCGTCGGCGCGAATTTCCACCTCCACCCCTTGCAGCAGGCGGATCGAATCGCCCAGTTTGGCCTGCACGGCTTGAATCTCCGCCCGCTGCTGACGGATTTCCTCCAGCGAAAGCCCGCCGGCGACGCCCAGGCTGTGCGAGTGGTCGGTGATGGCCAGCACTTTCAAGCCGCGCTGCCGCGCCGCCTCAGCCATTTGCTCGATGCTGAGTTTGCCATCGCTCCAGGTGGAATGGCTGTGCAATTCGGCGACCACATCCCCCACTTCCACCAGGTGCGGCAAGGTGCCCGCTTTGGCCGCCTGCACCTCGCCCCGATCTTCGCGCAGTTCAGGCGGAATCCAGGGCAGTCCCAGAGTGGCGTAGACCTGCTCTTCGGCAGCGCATAGAATTTCACTCCCATCGGGACGGGTGAGCGCATGTTCGGAGAGGGAAAGCCCCTGCTTCAGCGCCAGTTCGCGCAGGCGCACATTGTGATCTTTGGAGCCGGTGGCATATTGCAAGGCGGTGCCGAAGCGCTGGGGTGGATGCACCCAGAGTTGGGCACGCAGGCTGTTTTCGAACTCCACGCTGGATTTGGTCTCGCCCTGGCTGAGCAAGCGCGCCACCTGGGGGTGGTTGACGAAGGCCTGCATCGCCGCCCGCGTATCGCTGGCTGCCGCCAGCAGGTCAATATCGCCGATGGTAGCCCGCATGCGGCGCAGGCTGCCGGCGGCCTCCACCGCCACCACGCCCGGCACGGCGCGCAGTAGTTCGAGCAACTGCTGGGCAAAGGGCCAGGCCTGCCCCAAAGGGATGCGGCTGCTGCGCCGCGCCAGCGATTCCAGACCGGCGATGATCCGCGCCTCCGATTTTTCGCCCATGCCCGGCAGATGGCGCAGGCGACCGGCGCGGGCAGCGGCGTTTAACTCCGCCAGGTTGGTGATGCCCAGTTGCTGCCAGAAGAGCGCCACCTTCTTCGGCCCCAGGTCGGGCACCTGCAGCAGTTCCACCAGGGTCACGGGCACCTCTTCTTTTAAGCGTTCGAAAACGCCCAGTTTGCCCGTGGTGAGCAATTCCTCGATCTTGGCGGCGATGGCTTTCCCCACGCCGGGGATCTGGCTCAGGTTGCCCTCTTGCCAGACTTCGTAAATATCCCGCCCCAGGGCCTCCAGGCTGTCGGCCACCTTGCGGTAAGCCAGCACCTTGTAGATGACCTCGCCTTTGATCTCCAGCAGGTCGGCCATGGTGCGGAAGATCTCAGACAGTTGCTGGTTTGTGAAGCGCTTTTCGCTCATCATAAATCAGTATATCACCAAAGATGAGGGCGGGTCAGGCCTTAGGTTCCAGGTGCACTGCCACATCCACCACCCCGTGCAGGCGGCGACGTAATTCTTCTTCCATCAGCGATGACAGGTGATGCGCCTCGGCCACAGGCACCTCTGCGGCGATCAGGCAGTTCAAAGAGACGAAGTAGTGCTCCCCATCCCCAGGGCGACGGCGCACCAGGATATTATGAGGATAGCTTAAGGCGGGCAGGCTGGCGACGATCTCCTGTGCCTGCTGGAGCACCTGCTGCTCCAATTCCTGTGGGGCGCGGTCGCTCTTCTCAACTCGCAGATCTGCCATCTCAATATGGGTGTGCACCTGGCGCACCTCAGGCAGGCGCTGGCGCAGTTCGTTCTCCAGGCGATCCACCCAACGGTGCGCCTCCCCCAGGCTCAGGTCAGGCGGCACCCCCACATGCACCTCCACATACAGTTCGCCCTCCAGGCGATAAGCCCAGGATTCATACACGGTCAGCCCCAGGCCGGCGGCGATGTGCTTGAGGGTGGCGAAAATGTCGGCGGCCTCAGCCTCGGCCTGGCGTTGAGCTTCCAGGTGGACGGTGACATCATTGATCTGCTCCAGTTGCAGCAGGCGCCGCCGCACTTCGCTGGCGATGGCGTCCGCTTCCTGCACTGTCTTGTGGGGCGAGACGCGCACGTGGAGGTCCACCGCCGCCCCGCCTTCTGCCCCCCGGCTGCGGACCCGATGGAAGGATTCCACCCCTTCCACCGATTGCACCACCTCGGCGATGCGGCGTGGGTCAATGGCGGCCTGGTCTACCAGCACCGGCAGGGTCTGGCGTAGGATGTCCACGCCGATTTTGGCGATCATCAGCGCCACGAAAGCTGCCAGCAGGGGATCAGCCCAGGTGTAGCCCAGGCGCACCAGGCCTAACCCCGCCAGCACCGAAAGGGAGACCAGGATACTGGCGCGGGTGTGATAGGCATCTGCCACCAGCAATTCGCTTTGCAGGCGTCGTCCCTGGTGCACTTCGTAACCGCTGGTGAGGGCCTGCACCAGCATGGAGGCCAGCATGGCGCCAACCACCCACAGGTTCACCTCTGGGGTTGGGGGATGCCCCAGGCGTTTCCAGGCAGATTGCAGCAACTGCCAGCAGGTCAGGAAGAGCAGGAAAGAAATGCTCAGGGCCGCCACGGTCTCAAATTTGCGGTGGCCATAGGGATGTTCGGCATCTGGCGGTTTGGAAGCGGCGAACAAGCCCGCCAGGCCGACCACATTGGAAAGGCCATCGAACAAACTATCCAGGCCATCGGCCACCACGCTCAGCGCGCCGCTGAGGATGCCCGTGACCACTTTGATGCCCATGGCCAGAAAGTTGAGCAACAGGGTTATGATCAATACCGAGCGAATCTGGCTCAGGTCGCGCCGCTCGGTGGCAAAGTAGCCATCGTCAATCCAATCATAATGAGGCATAGTTCATACAGGGGAATTATAACGGAATGTTTATTCTCCGCTTCACAAAACTTCTTCAACGTTGTATACTCATACTAACCCCTGTCAAGGAGTGAGGCCCTTATGAAAGTTTCTGTATTACGCGAGAATTTAGCCCAAGGTTTGAGCATCGTCTCGCGGGCGGTTTCCACTCGCAGCACGCTGCCAGTGCTCTCCAACGTTTTGATTGCCACCGACGACGGCCGCCTGCGCCTGTCTGCCACCAACCTGGAACTGGGCATCACCTGCTGGATCGGCGCCAAGATCCACGAGGAAGGTTCGACCACCGTGCCCGCCCGCACCTTCACCGAGTTGGTGAACACCCTCTCCGACACTCAGGTAGAGATGAGCCTGAACGTGCGCACCCAAACCCTCAACGTGCGCTGTGGCCCTTCGGTGACCGATCTCAAGTGCATTGACGCCCAGGAATTCCCCCCGATGCCGGCCGTGGATCTCTCCAGCGGCATCCCTCTCAACGTAACGGATCTCAAGGAGATGATCCATCAGGTGGCCTTTGCCGCCTCAACCGATGAGGCGCGCCCCATTCTTACCGGGGTGTTGGTTAACGTGCACGACAACAAGATCACCCTTTCGGCCGCCGATGGTTTTCGCCTCTCCATCCGCAAAGGCGAACTCTCATCGCCGGTGCCGCGCCCGCTGCAGGCGGTGATCCCTGCCCGCGCCCTGGTGGAACTGGCGCGCATCGCCGGGGAAGGCGAGCAATCGCTGACCATGATTTTGCCTCCCGGCCGGGGGCAGGTGATTTTCCACATGAAGAACGTTGAACTGGTTTCTCAGTTGATCGAGGGCTCTTATCCTGAACTGGAACAACTGGTGCCGCGCAATTACAACACGCGCGCCGTGCTCTCCACGGCTGAATTCCTCAAAGCCTGCAAGCAAGCCGAAATTTTTGCCCGCGAAGGCTCGCACATCGCCCGCCTGAACATCACCAGCGGCGGTGAACTCCAGCCAGGCCAGGTGGAGATCTCCGGCCAATCCGAGGAAACCGGCTCGCATCAGGCGAAAATTGACGCCACGGTGGAGGGCAAACCCCAATTGATCGCTTTCAACGTGCGCTTCCTGCGCGAGGTGCTGGATGTGATTAAGACCCCCAATGTGGCGCTGGAGACCATCTCCGACACCAGCCCCGGTGTCATCCGCCCGGTGGGTGAGGATAACTTTTTGCACGTGATTATGCCCATGCATTTAGCCAGTTAGGGCGTTGCCAGTTGCCGCGTTGCGGGTTGGCTGGGCAAGTTGAGCCAACCCGCATTTTAAAAACCGCGCTATGACCCTGCCCACACCTTCTGCCGATCGTACCCTGAGTATCTATCTCTCCCTGGCTCAGTATCCCATCCTGAGTTCCATCATTCGCGCCCGCATGCGCCGAGAATTGTTCCAGCGCGGCATCATCTCCCCCCAGGCCTTTGAAGCCGAAGTGCGCGAGAAGGCCATCCGCTCTCAGGCCATGGAGGGTGTGCATGATCCCATGCGTGAAGAGCCGGCGGAGGTGTGGGAACTGCGCCTGATGCGCGTGCGCGACCATCTAACCGATTTCTACTTCGCCTATAACCTGCCTTACGAGTTGTTCGAGCAACTGGTGCGCGAGGTTCTGGCTGAGCGCGGCGCGGGTGGCAAGGATATTCTGGTGACCTTTAACCCGGAACTGGCGCCGCAGAGCATGCTCTTTGAGCAGGCTTATGCCATCGAGAAACTGCCGCCTGAAGAGCGCCAGCATGCCGAAGCCCGCCTGCAAGAGATCAAAGTGGTGCTCATCCGCACCCTGATCAGCGATCATCTGGCTTATGTAAACATCGCCAAGGATTGGTTCACCATCTCCGATTTGAGCCGCATCTGCGAGCGCAAGATCGGCCAGGGGAAGATCGGAGGCAAGTCAGCCGGCATGCTCCTGGCGGCGCGCATCCTCACCGAGGCCGGCGATGACGAGATTCGCTCCTGCCTGAGCATCCCCGAATCGTACTTCATCGGGGCTGATCTGACCTACGAGTTTATGCGCATGAATAACCTGATGCACTGGTTGGATCAGAAATACAAGCCCGAAGAGCAAATCCGCGCCGAATATCCCCAGTTGCAACAGGATTTTCTGGCCGGCGAATTCCCGGCCGAGGTTATCGAGCGTCTGCGCGGGTTGCTGGATGAGGTGGGGCGCAAGCCGATCATTGTGCGCTCCTCCAGTTTGCTGGAGGATAATTTTGGCACCTCCTTTGCCGGGAAATATGAGAGCCACTTTTGCCCCAATCAGGGTACGCCGGATGAAAACCTGCGCGCTTTGGTGCGCGCCATGAAGCGCATCTATGCCAGCATCTTCAACCCCGATGCCTTGCTCTATCGCCGCGCCAAGGGCTTGCAGGATTATGATGAGCGTATGGCGCTCCTGATCCAGGTGGTGGAAGGTGAGCGCTTTGGGCGTTATTATCTGCCCCATCTCTCCGGTGTGGCTTTCAGCCGCAACCTGTACCGCTGGTCGCCTCAAATTCGCCGCGATGATGGCTTTGTGCGCCTGGTGTGGGGCCTGGGCACACGCGCCGTGGAACGCCTGGATAACGACTACCCTCGCATGGTGGCGCTCAGCCATCCATTGCTGCAGCCTCAGGACGCGGTGAAGGAAATTCGGCGCTATTCCCAACAACTGGTGGACGTGATTGACCTGGAGGAAAACGCTTTCAAGACGCTGCCGGTCAAGGAGGTGCTCAGCCCTCGCTATCCTGTGCTGCGCTATCTGGCTCAGGTGGATCAAGGCGGCTATCTGGCGCCTTTGCGCAGCCGCTTCATGGATGCCAATATTGCCGATCTGGTGCTGACCTTCAATGAGTTATTCCGGCGCACATCTCTGGCAGAACTCCTGAGTAAAATGTTGCGCTTGCTCGAACAACATTACCGCTCGCCGGTGGACACCGAATTCGCGGCGCGCATCGTTAACCCCTATGCCCTCCAGCCCCAGGTGCAGATCAGCCTGCTCCAATGCCGCCCGCAAAGCCATTTGAAGGAAAGCCAGGTGCGCCTGCCGCAACACCTGCGGCCAGAGGAAATCATTTTCACCACAAATCGTTTGGTGCCCAAAGGGTTTGTCGCGGGAATCCGCTATGTGGTCTTCGTGCCGCCCGAATGTTATTACAACCTGCCCACTGCGGCGGCGCGGGCGGAAATAAGCCAGATAATCCGCCTGCTCAACGCCGCCCTGAAGGACGAGGTCTTTATCCTGGTTGGGCCGGGTCGCTGGGGCACCTCAAACCCGGATTTGGGCATCCGCATCGCCTATGGGGACATTTATAACACCCGCGCTTTGGTGGAACTGGCGGGCAGGGGCCTGGGTCAGGCGCCGGAGGCCTCCTTCGGCACCCATTTCTTCCAGGACCTGGTGGAATCGAACATCTACCCCCTGGCCATCTACATTGACGACCGCGGGGTCATCTTCAATCGCGATTTCTTCTATAACACTCCCAATCAGGTGGAGAGATTTTTGCCAGCCAAGACCAGCAATACCTGCATTCGGCTGATTGAAGTGGCTTCCTATCGGCCGGGTCACGTGATGGACCTGGTCATGGACGATGAAGAAGGCCTCGCCATTGCCTATCTGAGTGTGGATAAAGCATGAAAAAATTTGTAGCCGTCGCTGGAAATATTGGGGTGGGCAAATCCACCCTGGTGGCTCTGCTGTGTCAGCGCCTGGGCTGGCAGCCGTTTTATGAGCCGGTGGCTGAAAATCCCTATCTGGAAGATTTCTACCGCGATATGCGCGCCTGGGCTTTCCATTCACAAATCTTCTTCCTCACCCATCGCCTGCGCACCCACCGCCGCCTGATTGACCATCCCACCTCGGTCATCCAGGATCGCAGCGTCTATGAGGATGCCGAGGTGTTTGCCCGCAACCTGTATCAACAGGGGTTGATCTGCGAGCGCGATTATGGCGCTTACCGCGAACTGTATCAGGTGTTATGCGAGTTCTTGCCGCCGCCAGACCTGGTGGTCTATCTGCGCGCTTCCGTTCCCACCCTGCTGAAACGCATTTCTTTGCGCGGCCGCGATTACGAGCGCCATATCACCCCTGATTATCTGGCGCAACTCAACCAGTTATACGAATCCTGGATCAGCCACTTCAGCCTGTGTCCGGTGCTGACTGTGCCGGCTGATGACTTGGATTTCGTGGCCCACTCGCGCCATCTGGACCTGATCGTACATAAGATTCAGGAAAAACTGATGGGCAAGGAAGAGGTGGTCTTCGATCCAGAAGAGGTAAACAACCTGAAATAGGCCGGTGTTTCAATCCTGGCCCAAAGCCTGGCTGCAGTACTGGCAGAAATTGGCGTCGGCGGCGCTGACTTTGCCGCATTGCGGGCAGGTCTGCCCCTCCGCCGCCGGCAATGCCAATGGTTGGGGCGTTGGCGCGTGGATGTGCCTGCTGCGAGGCGCGGGCAGACGAGAGATCAGGCTGCGTGCCAGCCTCTTTCCCTGGGAAAGAGCCTGTCCATACAATTGACGCACTTGCTGGGCAGAGATATGTCGTCCGTTGAGATACCAGCGCAGCACGATTTGGCCCACGACATAAGTGCCGGCATAGGCGACAGCCACTTTAGGGATCAATCCCCAGGCGGGTATCAGACCCACCAGTTGGCGGGCGATTTGCCGCCAGAAGAAGCCTCCTCCCAAGACGCCGCCAAATTCAGAGAGATAATCTTGCCAGTGGGTGGAAAGCCCCAAAGCCAGGCCGAGTTTATACACCAGAAAGGCCTGGGCTTTGCTCAGCACCACCATGTCGGCCAGGTTAAGGGGCAGGTTGAAGAGGGGCACCACTTCCGCCAGGCCAGAACTCAGGGCATAGGCGGCGTTGGATAAGCAGGTGTCACTGATCAGGCGTTGGGCCACGCCGCTGCGGAACAGGGGAAACTGCCTTCCCAGCGCCAGATGGTGCTCGGGCAGCAATTTGAGCACGGCAGGTACGAAAGCGTTCAGGAGAAAATGGAGGTCATCCAATCCACCGAACACCACGCGGCGCTTTTCCCGATCTGTCCAGCGGCTGAGGAGGGCAGGAGGAGGCGAATCATCCTGCGCATAGAGGAGCACCAGCAGCGCCTTTCTCGCCTTAGACCAGGCTTGCGCCAGGGCGCGCTCCCAGGCGTCATCGGCCAGCGTGGCTGGCAAGAGCAGCACGATCAGATCGGCCTGCTGGGCCTCGTGGGCATGGTTCAAATCCAGGAGCGCCAGGGGTGTATCGGCAGTCTGGTCTGGCCGCAGAGGATCGCGCCCCATGTTTGAAGCCAGGGAGTGCAATGCCAACGTGTCTCTGCCCACCAGGGCGATTTTGAGCGGGTATTGGGCTGCCTCGGCTAATGGGTGCAGGTCAATTTCCTTAATATTATTCCATAGATTGCCCAAATCTTGAAAGAAGGTCATGACAGGGGTATTTTACATCAAAGCCTCACGCTCGGCAGGAACCGTTTAGAGCGGAGTAACGTCTATAAATAAGCGGTTTAGCCGCGCTCCGCCTTTTAATCTTTGCTTGTCGAGGCTTTTCCGCCTCGAGCCTGTGGAGAATGACCTGCCTGCACTTCCCATCCCCTGGCCGCATTTGGGGAGCCCTTAGACCCCCTGACCATGCTATACTCGGGAATAGACCAATGCCATCAGCCTCGTTGACGGGGCAATTGGCACGAAAGGAGCGAATTACGTGAACACACAAATCCTTCTTAAGGCGGAAAGGCCACCTCGCAAGCGCAAGCCGCGCCCCCTGGCTTTCGGCTGGTTAACGCTCGTGCTTGGCGTGGCTTTGCTGTTTTCGGCTGCGCCTCGTGCCAGCGAGGCCGCCTCGGCCAACAGGGCTTCTGAGCCGTTTCAAACGCCCCTGACCACGAGCAAAGCCTTTGTGTGGAGCCTGGAGCGGGCTGATGCGCCGCGCTTCTTTTACAACATGGGCAATCGCAGCCTGCGGGTCGATTCCAGCGGCTACCCCCACGTGGCTTATGGTGGCGATCATCTCTATTACGCCCGTTTCGATGGCGCCAGTTGGATCAGCGTCATGGTTGACCCTGATTTTGGGGTGGGGCAATATGCTTCTCTGGCTCTGGATAAGAGCAACCATCCTCATATCAGCTATTACGATAGCCTCAACGGGCGGCTTAAATATGCCACCTTTGACGGCAGCGCCTGGAGTATCCAGGTGCTGGATGAGGCTGCCTGGCTGACCTTGGCCGAAGGATCCAATGGCCCATCTCTGAGCGAGGACCTCTATCTGCAGGACAAACAGCGCCCCTGGCAGGAGCCCTCTCTCACTGAAGAGGCCAATCTATCCCCTGCAGACGTGAGCGCTACCGGCTTGGGGGTGGGTCTCTACACCTCTATAGCCATAGACAGCAAGGGTTATCCCCATATCAGTTACTATGATGCCATCAAGGGTGACCTGAAATACGTCTACTATGACGGTGCGCAATGGATCAAGAAGACCCCAGATAGCAAAGACAAGGTGGGCAGTTATACCTCGCTGGCCCTGGACGCCAACAACCGCGCGCATATCAGTTATTTCGATGAGACCCATGACAACCTGAAATACGCCCATTCCACAGGGGTTGGCATCGGCTGGGAAAGTGAGACTGTGGAGGGCGACGAAGAGGATAATGTGGGAGGCTACACCTCTATCGCTCTCGATAAAAGTGGCAATCCCCGCATCAGTTATTACGATGCTGGCAATGGAGATTTGCGCTATGCTGTTAAGAGCAGTGGCGTCTGGAGCGCGACGCGCGTGGACGGTGCCAGCGCAAATGTCGGCCTGTACACTTCGCTGGTGATAGACGCAAGCGGCCTGACGCACATCAGTTACTACGACGCCACCAATGGCAACCTGAAATATGCCCGCCAGAGTAGCAGCGGTGGGTGGTCAATCCAGGCTGTGGCCGAGAGCGGCGATGTGGGGCGCTACGCCTCCCTGGCTCTGGATAAGAGCGGTTATGCTCGCCTCAGTTTTCTCGATTCCGACCAGGGTCTGTTGCGCGAAGCCTATTGGAAGGGTAGTTCCTGGGGCTTTCGCCAGGTGGATACGCTGCGTGATGTGGGCCTCTCTACCTCGCTGGCCCTGGACAGCGCCGACCAGCCTCATATCAGTTACCTGAACGACTCGACTGATGACCTGAAGTATGCCATGCGGGTAGGAGGCTCGTGGGCGGTGGAGGTGGTGGCCGATAACGGTAGCGTAGGCATCTACACGTCCATAGCCCTGGATGGGGCGGGTTTGGCGCACATCGCCTTCTATGATGCTTCGAATGGTGATCTGAGATACGCTGCCAAAAGTGGCAGCGCCTGGGGAATCCAGAGCGTGGATGCCAGCAACAACGTTGGCCTTTATGCCTCGTTGCACCTTGACGCTGTTGGCAATCCTTACATCGCTTATTATGATGCTACGAATGGCGACCTGAGATACGCTGCCAGGAGTGGCAGCGCCTGGGGAATCCAGACCGTGGATGCCGGCAACCACGTTGGTCTTTATGCCTCGTTGCGCCTTGACGCTGCTGGTAACCCCCACATCGCTTATTATGATGCCACCAATAAAGATTTGAGATATGTATTCTGGACCGGCAGCGCCTGGAGCGCGCCTCAGGTGGTGGATAGCGGCGGCGACGTAGGGCGCTATAGTTCGCTGGCTGTGGATAGTGCTGGTTACCCGCATATTGCCTACTACGACGCCACCAATAAAGATTTGAAATATGTATTCTGGACAGGCAGCGCCTGGAGCGCGCCTCAGGTGGTGGATAGCGCCGGCGACGTAGGGCAGT
>JBBILY010000051.1:0-6601 GCA_037444705.1 Chloroflexota bacterium
GATTTCCTTGACGTACTGAGCATTTTGAATCGCCACCGCCCCCTGCCCCGCCAGGATCCCATACGGGGGCCCCTGGTGGTTGGCCGGGGGTCCCTTTCCGGTAGGGGGGGGGATTGCCAGGGGGGTGGGGCTTAAGGAGGCGGTGAGGGTAGGGGTTTTGCTTGGCTCAGGCGTAGCGCTTTGGGTGGGGGTGGTGCTCGGGGTTGCCTGGGCTGTCGGCGCAGGGGTCTTGAGCTGAGAGCAGGCAACCCCGATCAGCAGCAGGCTGGCGGCTGCCAAAAAGGCAGGCCGGATGCGTGTTGGGCTAACATTCCGCGCTTTCATAGGGCATCATTCGTGTTCAAAGGGGTAGGATAACTGCAAACAGTTATCCTACCCCAGGGCGGGTGCGGAGCTACCCGCCCTGACCCGCCCCTCAACCCATATCTCACCTGGCTAAATTTCCCGAGAACGGTGCTTGCACTCAGGTGAGGATGACATATTGCTGCAGGAACTTTTCCACTTCTCGGTAGAAGTGCTCGAGGGTCTTTGCTTTGCGGAAGCCATGGCCCTCGCCCGCGTAAACGTGGTAGATATGGGGCACACCTCGGCGGCGCAGCGATTCCACCACTTCGTCGGACTGATTGCGCGGCACCACGCGGTCGTCTTCACCCTGGAAAATGGCGATCGGGTCCTGGATGCGCTCGACGAAGAACAGCGGTGAACGTTGGCGATACACTTCTCCCGCCTCGGGCAGTGGACCCAGCAGGCGGTCGGTGTAATGAGCCTCGAACTTATGCGTTTCCATAGCCAGGGCAAACTGGTTGGAGACGCCAAACAGGTCAATCCCTGCTTTGAAGAAGCCCGGGTAATCCTCCAGGGCTTTCAAGACGGTGAATCCCCCGGCACTGCCGCCCATGATGACCAGTTTTTTCCCGTCCACCAGCCCTTGTTCGGCCAGATAGCGCGCTCCACTGACCGAGTCTTCCACATCGTAGATGCCCCAATTCCCGCGCAATCTATTGCGATATTCCCGCCCATAGCCTGTGCTGCCGCGATAGTTCACCTCAAGGACGGCATAGCCACGGCTGGTGAAAAAGTGGGTTTGCGGATCGAAGGTGGCCGGGCGTTGGCTGGTCGGCCCGCCATGCACCAGCACAATCAACGGCGGCAGGCCAATCCCGCTAAAGGCCGGATTGTGGGGCGGGTCAAACAGGCCATAAACCGCCTCGCCATCCATACCTTTCCAGGAGATAGCTTGGGGCGTGGAGTAAGTTGAGGCGGGCAGGTTCTCGGCGCTGGAACGCCGCAACACTCGCACCTCGCCAGAGAGGCTGTAAACGATCACGCGTGGTGGGGTTTGAGCTGCGGAAGCCAGCAAAGCCAGGCGCTTGCCATCTGGGGCCACCGCAATCTGCTCCAGCCAGGTGTAGGCCGAATCCAGGGGTAGGCGTTGGGTTTTGCCGCTAACCACTTCCACCTGCCACAGGCTGGCGAAGCCCTGCTCATTGCGGATGAAGAACAGGCTTTTGCCATCGGGAGCGAAGCCGTAGGAGCGCAACCCCTGGATCCAGGCGGGCCGCGCGTCCTCCGCCTCGCCGTGGGTCAGGGGGCGGTGTTCTCCGTTCTCCAGGTCGTAGAGGTAGATATGCCACCAGCCGCTGGCGTCCGAAATATATGCCAGGTAGCGCCCATCAGGTGAAAACTCGGGCTGCATCAGCGAAATCTCTTCTCCCCCAGCGATGGTGTTCACCTGGCTCAGGCTGGGCAAAGAGCCTTCTCCGAAGGTTAACTGCCCCAGGCGCAAATAGGTGCCGTCCCAGGGCATGTTGGGATGGTTCCAGGCGATCCACGCCAGAAGTCGCCCGTTGGGATGCCAGGCGGGCTGCATGTAAAAATCATCGCCGCTGACCAGTTTTTGTGGCCAATATTTGCCCTCCGCATCCACAATCCCCAGGCAATCCTCCCCTTCATTCGTATGGACAAACACCAACCAGCGCCCATCAGGTGAGGCTTTGGGTGAGGCGGCGCAGCCAAAAGGTGGGGTGATGGGGCGCGGCTGGTCAGGTTGCAGGGATTGGCGGTAGATGCGCCCCGAGGTGGCTTCGACGAAATAAACCACGCCGTCCCCCAGGCTGAAATCGCCCCCGCCGTAGCCTACTTTGGCCTGTACCGAGAGTTCAACATTCAGATCGCGCTGAGCTTCATCCCCGGGTGGTTGCACCACCAGGGCGCCACGTTCGGCGCGCTCCTCGCGCCACACCAGGGCGCCGCTCTGATCCCAGAGCACATCGCTAAAGCGCACCCGCCCCGCCAGGCTGAGCGGGGTAATCGGGCTATCCCATAATCCGTAGGCTCGTCTGATTGGGTTCATGGCACCTCACACCTGGGTCAATATTGCCGGGTTTTATCCAATGAGGTGGGCTGTCTTTCATCCAGGTCACCCCCTGCGCCTGCCTTCAGGCGGGCGCTGGCGATCAGGGTTGGCCTCAAGGTGATGGGCAGCGCGCTCATATGGCTCACCTCGCAGGGATAATGCCGGGCTGAATTCCTGTACGAATTATATCAGGGGTTTATCCCCTCTCACCCCAACCCTTTCTCTGACACATGCACCCGATCGTGCCCTATGATGGGTTTTCCATGTACAATATGGGTATATCCCATGATGGTCTCTGATATTGGCCGCTACGCTCATCAGTGGTTAGCGCAGGTGGATGAGGCAAGCCTCTTGGGTCACGTCGCGGCAGGCGCCTACTTATTGTTGCCCATTGAGCGGGTCGTCCTGCTCTCCTTCGGTAAGTTTCGTGGCCCGCTGACGCTAAATCTAACTGAAAACGCCCAGGCGATTGACCAGATGCCGGTCGGAGCTCTGGTCAAGGTCTATCCAAATCGCCTTTACTTCCCCTCAATCGGTTTGACGATCAACAGGGGCGAGGCTGCCATATGGGAGGCTACACCGCCTCGTAAAGCCGCCTTGCCACCCTCAGTGTGCCACACCAACCTGATAAACCTCAGCCACTTGGTGCTGGAAATGCGCTCGCCTGGCCAACTGGCCGGCTTGATTCCCTGGGTGCTTGGCCTGCTAGACAGCCACCCTCCCTCGCAGAACGAATTTCTTCCTTTTATAGCACAGCTCAGGCATGCGCTTCTTCTGGGTGACCCGTCTGCCATTGCCACGGCTATCCAGCCTGTGCTGGGCATGGGCCGCGGTTTGACCCCTTCCGCCGATGATTTGACCCTGGGACTGCTTCTGGCGATCCATCGTTGGGGTCGGGTGTTCAGGCCAGAACTGGGGATAGACATCCTGAGCCAGGCTTTGCGCCGCCTGGATTTCCGTAAAACCACCACCCTGGCCGCCAATCTTATCGAGTGCGCCCTGGATGGTCAGGCGGATGAACGCTTGATCCTGGCGCTGGATGGCCTGGTGTGCGGCGAGCCAGAGTTAACCACCTGTGCCGAGTATCTGCTCAGTTGGGGGCATTCGTCGGGCGTGGATGCGCTGGTGGGCATGGCATTGCTGATGAACCTTGATCAACCTCTGCTCTGATGAACTGAGCCCGTTCTCCAGGGTATAATTTTTGAGATGGAATTTCGCACGCCACGATTTATAATCGCCGGTAAACTGCAGCGTCAATTTATCCTTCTGCCCTCGGGGCAGGCTTTGCTGGATGTGCCCGGGGGGAATTGCCTGTACGCAGCGGTAGGCGTGGCAACCTGGGCCGCCGATCCGCCGCCGGCTATCCTGGCGCGTGTGGGGGAAGATTATCCTCAAGCCTGGCTGGACGAGTTTGACAAGCGCGGTTTAGACGTGCGCGGGGTGCGCATCTTGCCTCAGGCGGTGGATGTGCGCTATTTTGCTGCCTATAACAGCCTCACGGATTACGCCACAGATAATATGGTGGCGCACTTTGCCCGCCAGGGCATACCCTTCCCTAAAGCCCTTCTGGGTTATTCCCCACCGCAAAACGCCCTGGATAGCCGCACTCACCTGCAAATCACCTCCATAAGGGAGAGCGACGTCCCCAACGAGTATCTGGATGCCAGGGCAGCCCATCTTTGTCCGCTTGATTATCTCACCCACATGCTTCTCCCGGCTGTCTTTCACCGTGCCGGGCTGAGCACGGTCACCCTGGAACCCTCGCCAGGGTATATGAACCCAACCTTTTGGGATGACATCCCTGCCCTGGTGAGTGGATTGACCGCCTTTCTGCCCTCGGAGGAAGAGTTGTGTTCCCTCTTCAAAGGCCGCAGCCAGGATTTATGGGAGATGGCGGAGGCCCTGGCCAGTTATGGCTGCGAACTGGTGGTCATCAAACGCGGCGAGGGTGGACAATACCTCTACGACTCAACCACGCGCACGCGTTGGGAAGTGCCGGCCTATCCGGCCCGGGTTGTGAACCCCATCGGTGCCGGAGACGCCTTTTGCGGGAGCTTTTTGGCTGGCTACCTGAACACCTTTGACCCCCTCCAGGCAGTCTTGCATGGCAATATCACTGCTTCGCTGGTGGTAGAGGGCATTGGCCCCTTCTATGCCCTGGATGCCCTCCCCGCCCTGGTGCGGGCGCGCCTGGAAGCCTTACAACCGGCCGCTAGGAAGGTTTAGAGCATGAAACCCCAACTGCTGGAGCGCCTCCTGGAACTGGCCGTTGCCATTCAGCAAATCCCTGCTCCAAGTTTTGCCGAGGGGCGCCGCGCGGCTTTCGTCTATGAGTTGTTCCAAAGTGAGGCGCTGTACGACGTGACCCAGGACGCTCTGGGCAATGTCTATGGGCGCTTGCCGGGCAGCGGCTCGGCTCAGCCGCTGGTGATTACGGCTCATCTGGATACGGTTTTTCCGCAGGGCACCGATCTCAGCCTGCGCCGCGAAGAGGATAAAATCATTGGCCCTGGCATTGGCGACAACGCCTTAGGGGTGGCGGGCTTGTTTGGGTTGCTGTGGGCGCTGCGAGAGAAAGCCCTGGAAAAGAACCTGGGTGAAGGCGCTCTGACCAGCCCCTTCAGCCGCGATGTGTGGTTTGTGGCAAATGTGGGCGAGGAGGGGCTGGGCAACCTGCGCGGCATGCAGGCCGTGGTGCAGCGCTTTGGGGCAGGGGTGAAGGCCTACATTGTCCTGGAGGGCATGGCTCTGGGGCATGTCTATCATCGTGGCTTGGGGGTCAAGCGCTATCGCATCGCCGTCCACACCCCTGGCGGGCACTCCTGGGTGGATTTCGGCCGACCCTCAGCCATTCACGAATTGGCGAAGTTCGTCTATCGGTTGTGCCAGTTGCCCATCCCAACCCAGCCGCGCACCTCCCTCAATGTTGGCCTCATCGGTGGGGGCACCTCGAATAACAGCATCGCCTCAGACGCCTATCTCCTGCTGGACCTGCGCTCTGAAGACGTTCAGGCGCTGGAGGAACTGGCAACCCAGGTGGAGCGATTGGTGCAGGGGGCCAACCGCCCAGAGGTGCGCTTTACCCAGGCGGTGATCGGTGAGCGGCCGGCAGGGCAGATCCCGGCCGATCACCCCCTGGTGCGCCTGGCCCTGGCAAGTTTAGAGGCTTTGGGCATCCCGCCGCGGGCGAACATCGGCTCCACCGATGCCAACCTGCCCCTTAGCCTGGGGTTGCCGGCCATCTGCCTGGGGCTGACGCTGGGCGGTGGGGCGCATACCCTCAACGAATTTATCTACACCCAGCCCCTGGCAAAAGGGCTGACGCATGTGTTGACAGTTGTGGAGTCGCTCCTCAGCCAGGCGGCGCCATAATTCAGGCCGCCTGGCGGGTGATTTTTGTAGCCTGGGTTTTGCCCTAGCTGCTCGCCGACGCCGCCAGGCTCTGTCGCCCAGGATTAACCCTGTGTGATCCAAGTGGTTGGGCAAATCGCCACACATAAATAGGCTTGCTCCCTTAGGCCGTGTTCCTGCTTCGGGGGTGGCAAAACGCCTGGCTAAGCCACACCCCTGGCTCGCGGCCTGAACAAGGGGCTCGAATCACCCTGGGGCTCAGCGCCGCCGGGCCTCATATCCCTCAAAGAATGTCACCTTAAATATGTGATTTATTGCACTATGTCAAGTGAGGGCTTTGCTTATAATATATTCAATGATTTGAATATATTATCCAAGGAAAGATAAGCAGGGACTGTAAAAAGGCGATCTCGACCTAGGCCTTATCAACCCAATCCCTACGCACTTCAAACGGAGGTAACCTTTCACATGGAAATCGCTGCGTTCCTGATCAAGTTGCTCCAGGGAGGCCTGGGCAACCTGGCTGCCTACCTGGCCGCCCATGTCTTGCTGTGCCTGGTGCCGGCTTTCTACATCGCGGGAGCGATGAGCGCCCTCATACCCAAAGAATCGGTCACGCGTTTCCTGGGGCGTAACGCTCCCAAATGGCTCGCCTATCCAGGGGCAGCCTTGGCTGGCTCGGTGCTGGCGGTGTGCTCGTGCACCATTGTGCCGCTTTTCGCCGGCATCTACAAGAAAGGCGCTGGCCTTGGCCCTGCCATCACCTTCCTCTTTTTCGCTCCCGCGGCCAACGTCCTGGCGCTGGTCTATACCGGCGGGGTCATCGGCCTGGACCTGGCTGTGGCGCGCCTGATCCTTTCGCTGGCTTTTGGCATTGGCATTGGGATGATTATG
>JBBILY010000051.1:6611-17556 GCA_037444705.1 Chloroflexota bacterium
TTCAGCCGCGAGGATCTTGCCCACGATAAAGAAGCGGATCTTTTGTTCGCCGGGCAGGGCAAGATGCGCCGCGCCGCCTTGGCCTTCTTGCTTGTGCTGGTGGTCTTGCTCCTGGCAGGAACCTTCAAGGTTGGCTTTTTGACCCATGCCTACGCCCAGATCACCCTACCTGTGGCCGGTCTGGATCGCTTTCAGGACCTTCTTTTCCGCCTTGTTCCCTTCGACCCCAACAAAGGCCAGGAGGGGGTCACCGCTCAAGGCGCCATTTTGATTGGGCTGCTACTCCTGATCGGCCTGGCTTCCTGGAAAGGGCTGGAAAATATCCACGAGGGTTTCAACGCCTGGACCTGGAGCGCCTTGGGGTTGGTTGGCCTGACTCTGCTCACCGCAGCCGTTGGCATGCAACCCCACGCCACCGGGCTGGATATTCGCTTTAGCGGCCGTTTCTTCGCCGTTTTGCTGGCTGTGTTAGCCCTTGTCTGGCTTATGTTCCGAGGCTTGAGCGAAGACGAACTGCGCGACTGGCTGTGGGAATCCTGGCGCTTCGTCAAGCAAATCTTCCCCTTGCTGATCGTGGGCGTTTTTGCCGTGGGAGTGGTGCGGGTGCTCATCAAACCCGAATGGATTCAATCCCTGGCCGGGCGCAATACGTTCGTAGGCAATCTGGCTGGGGTTATCTTTGGTGTTTTCATGTACTTCCCCACCTTGGTAGAAGTGCCCATTGCCAACATGTTTCTCAGCCTGGGGATGCACCGTGGCCCGTTGCTGGCCTATCTGATGGCGGATCCGGAATTGAGCCTGCAAAGCATCCTGATGATCTCGGCCATCATTGGGCGGCTCAGAGCCTGGACTTATGTGGCCTGGGTAGCGCTCTTTAGCGCTGTGGCAGGGCTGATCTACGGGGCATGGGTGGACGGCGCCAGGCTGAGCCTGATTGCCCTGTACCTGCTCCTTTTTCTGGCGCTTTTGGGGTTGGGGTTATGGCTGGTGAGTAAACGCAACATGGCCAGGCAGGCAGCCGTGCATAAATCTGCCGCCGATTAGGTTCCCCGTCCAGCCTCAGGGAGAGCAAGGGGGACTGGAGGATGGATAAGAGTTTTCCACTGGGTCACCTGGGGCGCACAAGCAGGGAGCAGGAAGAGGGCAGTAATGAAGCCAGGGATGCCGGCACCTGCGCCCATCTCCTTGTAGGACAACTGCCATCAGTTGTCCTACATGCCGACCAGTTGCCAGAAGCGCGGCTCGCTGCGCAGGGACTTCATCCCTTCTCCGGCCTGCCCACGGACCACGGCGACCACCCCTAGCAGCGGCGGAGCCAGCCACCCTCCTTCAGCGCAGGTCGAGCGTTACGCCGATTGGAAATCGGCCTGATTGGGCGCTATCGCGCCGGGCGACGACCTGGGTCGACGTGCCCCCGCTCGGCGCAGGCCTCCTGGAGGCATAGGCTCACGAGAAAGTTATTAATCGTGCTTTCCCGTCTCGAAGCGCTGAACCAGGGCACGTACCTCTGCCGCGGAATCCAGATTCAAAGCCGCCTTTGCCAGTTCCTGAGCCTCTACAAGTCGCCACCTGCGAAGGATGGCTTTGGTCCTGGGGATCAGGGCTGGCGCTACGCTAAACTCATCTAACCCCAGGCCCAGCAGAACAGGCACTGCTTCCGGGTCTCCTGCCAGTTCGCCACATACACCCACCCATCGCCCGTGTGAATGGGCTGCCTGGATCACCCCCTGGATCAGGCGCAAGATGGCCGGATGGCAGGCATCGTTGAGGTAGGCTACGCGCTTATTTCCCCTCTCAGCCGCCAGGGTGTACTGGGTTAGATCGTTCGTACCAATGCTGAAAAAATCCACCTCTGGGGCAAAACGGTCTGCCAGGATCGCCGTAGCTGGGACTTCCACCATGATTCCTATCTGAACCTTCGTGGCTGCCTCCTGCCCTCGGGTTGCGATTTCCTGGCGGGCATCCTCGACCAGAGCGCGCGCCCGCCGTAATTCATCCAGCGTAGCGATCATGGGAAACATAATCCGCAGATCATGGCCAACCCCGGCGCGCAATAAGGCGCGCAACTGGGCTTTAAAATCCTGCGGGTGGTCCAACATAAGGCGGATAGCCCGATAGCCCAGGTAGGGATTGGCCTCTACACCGAACTGGTAGTAGGGGACTTCCTTGTCTCCCCCAATATCCAGGGTGCGAATGACCACCGGTCGCTGCTCCATGATCTCCAGAATCGCCTGATAAGTCGCAAATTGTTCTTCTTCTGAGGGCGAGCACGGGCGGTTCAAAAAGAGAAACTCCGTCCGCAATAAGCCATCCACCCCGAGCGTATTGCCTGTGCCAAGCCTCGCCCCTGGTCAAGAGGCTATACTTGATGTAAGTCTGGATGACTCTCTCGCGCTTACGGGTCAATGGCGATTCAGTAAAGTAGATATTTTTAATCCCGATATGGCTTTGCCTGATTTCGATGACAGCCAGTGGGGAGAGGTTAAGGCGCCGGCTGACTGGGTAGACCAGGGGATGCAAGAATGGATTGGCACGGAAACAGTGGTCGTCTATCGTCGTCGCATAGAAATTCCAGACACCTGGAAGTCAGGCAAAATTGGTATCAGCGCTTGGTTCAATCCCTATGCCTCACTGGTATTTGTCAATGGAGTTCGGGTTGAGCCCGAAAGAAAGCCCTTTGCCCCGTATGCTGATATCAGCGAAATTGTCCTATATGGGCAAAGCAATACACTCGCTATAACGACCCTGAACGACGGTTATCTTGAGTTTACCGAGGCTGGACCGCCTCGCATTGGTCCCTTAGAAGTCCGTACGGTAACACAAGTGCTTCACAAAGATATCACTTTTGCGACTGAGGATGGCGAGGCAGAGGCTACCCTGATCCATCCCGCCGCGAGGAAGAACCTACCTGGAATGGTGCTGGTTGCGACAGGTTCTCATGGTTTTGCCGAAAAAGAGCCTTGGTTTGATCTGGCTGATGATTTCGCCCGACAGGGTTATGTATCTTTGGCTCTCGCATTGCCGATCCAGAAATCGAGCGGCGTTTTGGCAGGGGTGGAGTATCTGCGCTCTCAGCCCGAAGTGGATCCGCAAAAGATCCTTCTATTTGGTGTGGATCAGGCGGCGCCTGCAGTCGTAGGTGCAGCCATCCAAGACCCATCTATTCGGGGGGTGATTCTGCTGTCCGCAATAATCGTGGATAATGTAGAGCAACTGAGGGCGCGACTGGTCCTATTCCTCGCTAGCCAGGGGGATCGAAACGGTTATGTCCTTGAACAGGCTAAAACCATGGCACAGCAAATCAAAGGACCAACCCAAGTTGTTATCCTGCCTGGGAAAGGGCATGGAAGTTTTCTTTTTACGAACGTCTGGAATCCATTGCGCAAAGCACTCCTGAAATGGTTAATGGAACACCAACTCACGCCATAAATTCTGCTGATCAAATCATTCTTTCCTGGTACTTTTCCAATCCGAAGTCATGGATGGCAGAGATCTGCAATGATCAGAATACTTTTGCAGATTGGTGTTCACGGCTGCTAAAATTTGCTCCAAACTCGAACTCCTTAACCCATCCATATCGCGATGAGAAGTACAAGGAGGACATGTCATGGGACAAGAAGCGTTTATCCCCTTTGCTGTTTGGTATACTGGAGTGCGGACACGGGCAACCATGGTGCGCCCACCAGAGCCTGAGGCACGAACTACCTGGAAAAAAGATCTAGAAACCATTCATGCCTGTGGTTTTAACAGTGTACGTTGCTGGATAGATTGGGCGTCTGGCGAGCCTCAACCTGGGGATTACCACTTTGAGAGCCTTGATCTGTTGATGGATCTTGCTGAAGAGGTGGGGCTAAAAGTGATTATCCAGATTTACCTAGATTCGGCTCCTGATTGGCTGGTACAATACTACCCTGATTGTCATTACATTTCCGCGGATGGCGTGCCGATCGAATCCCAAGGTGCTCCTGGTTATTGTTATGATCACCCAGGTGTTAAAAGCGCAGCCGAGCGTTTCATGGGCACGTTGGCCTCACACGTAGCCCAACGCCCCAATTTTTACGCTTGGGACCTCTGGAGTGAACCTCATATTGTGCAATGGGGGTATTTTGACTTCCTACCCCAGCCAGCCGTATTCTGCTATTGTCACTATACCGTCCAACGTTTCCGCGATTGGTTGAAGCGCAAGTATCAAGACTTAGACGAACTTAACAAAGTATGGTATCGCCGTTTCTCAAGTTGGGATGTCATCCCAGCACCTAGATTCATCTCCTTGATGACCTATGCTGAATATAAAGACTGGATTCAATTCATCCAGGACAAACTAGGCGAGGATCTCAATTGGCGACAACGAACCATCAAGCGCTTTGACACCCACATCACCACCAGCCACTCTGCGGTGCCCTCCGTACTCACCCTGCCTCTCGATGAACAAGGATCGCCTGACGATTGGAAGATGGCGGCCAACGTGGAAATTTGGGGGACCTCTCACTACCCGAAGCACTTGGGAGCTAAGGAAACCAGCGACCCCTCTTTTAGGTCTGCCATGTTGGATGCCACCCGCTCGGCGTGCGATGCCCACAACGCACCCTACTGGTTGGGCGAGTTGCAAGCTGGGCACGGCTACGTCGGTATGTTCGCCTCACCCATGACCAAAGAAGATGCGCGTCAATACACTCTGCATCCTCTAGCCCATGGTGCTAAAGGATTGTGTTTTTATGCTTGGTACCCCATGAGCAGTGGCTACGAATCAGCGGGATTCGGCATGGCAAACCTCGATGGAACACCCAGCGAACGGGCTTTGGCGGCTGGCTCTTTGGCTCGCATTTTGAGCCAGGATATGCAACTGCTCTACAATGGCAAACCACCTAAGGCGGAGGTGGCTATCTGTTGGAACGTCTATGCCAATATCATGTGGCAGTGTATGCGTGAGACTTGGCATTATATCCCCAGCCGCTGCTATATAGGTGCTTATCGTGCCTTGTATCAGGCACATCTCGCGGTAGACTTCATCCATGCTGATGAAATCTCACAAGGGAAGTTGAACAACTATCGCGTCCTTTTTCTGCCATTTTCTTCCATGATGCCGCGCTCCATGGCAGCTCAGATTGCCTCCTTTATTGAACAAGGGGGTATCGTCCTGGCGGAAGCACGGACTGCATGGAATGATGAGTATGGCAATTGTGGCCTTGCCGTGCCAGGATTTGGGCTCGAGCAGGTATTTGGCTGTCGCGAGAAAGGTACCCAAGGAGTGGAAGAAGATGTTCCAGTACCAATCCACATAACACAAGGCCATATTATGACACCTTTGCTAAAGCCAGGACAGATTCTCACAGGAGCGCGTTTCCGAGAAGCCCTAGAACCACTTACGGAGAAGGCCCAGGTGATCGGTGTATTTGATGATGGCTCACCCGCGATTATCGCTCATCCGTATGGAAAAGGCTGGGCGATTTTCGCGGGTACCATGCTAAGCCTTGGGTTCTATAAAAGCAACGACCCGATCACGGGGAAATTCCTAAGGGGTTTAACCCAGCTGGCAGGGATTAAACCTGCGGTAGGAATCAAAGGCGTTTCAGACACCGAAGATATTGAACCACGCTTACTGCAAGGCATTGATGCGCATGGGTTACCCTATGGCATACTGTTTGTTTTCAACCAGACTGATCGCTCCTTCGAGTCTTGCTTTTTTGAAATCCCTTTCCCTCAGGGAGGCTATGTCACCTTAGATGTTCTTTCAGGTCAGACTATCGAGCATCAATTTGAGAACGGGCAAATCATTTTGCAAAAAACATTGGCACCTCGCGAAATATGGGTCGTGAAGATCGTCGCAATAAAATAAGAATACATTATCGAAAGGAATCTTTATAAAGAAACTTGCTATGAGCGCATACTACTATCTTCTAGAAGCAATCAAATTGCTAGTTAAAATTCGCACCACACAGATGGGGAACATCCAGGCAGCAGCGCGGGCTTTTGCCAAGTCCATTATCGCTGGTCGGGCAGTGCACCTATTCGGTTCGGGACATTCGGTGTTGCCAGTGTTGGATATGTTTCCTCGTTATGGCGCGTACGTCGGTTTCCACCCGATACTTGACCCACGCCTGATGTGGTTCAATGTGATCGGGCCTGGTGGCGCGCGAGAGTTGCTCTGGCTGGAGCGCGAGCCAGGTTACGTTAAAAACGTATTGCTCTCGCATCACCTCGACTCGCGCGATTCGATGCTGATTTTCTCGCACGGTGGGCTTAATGCCGCTGGTGTAGAAATGGCACTCGAAGCCAAAGCCCAAGGGCTCACTGTGGTGGCGGTTACCTCTCTCGAGAACCGAAGGGTCAATCAGCCCACTCACCCCAGCGGTAAATCGTTACATGACATTGCTGACATTGTCATTGACAATTGCGCTCCAGCCGAAGACGCTCTAGTGAACATTGAGGGTGTGAACGGCAAAGTGGCAGCTAGTTCAACGCTGACGAGCGTGGCTATTGCCATGTCGCTGGTCGCTGAAACAGCTGCCGAGTTGAGCCGCTTAGGTCATCCTCCCAAGCGAGTGTTTATATCGCCCAATGTAAAAGATGTCCCGCCCGATAACAACGAACAGGTGTTTCTTGACCATCAAGTGTTTGAACGTAATTTATGAACTTTAGAAATCATGCGGTTAAGAAGATCATGGACCGCCTCCATGACTTCCGTTTTATACATATTGTCAATATGTTATTTTGTAATATCACCATCTCTCCAGCCAGAAGTGGCGCAAATCCCCCGCTTTGGCCGGCTGAGCCAGGGTGCGCAGGTCAGTGGCGCGGCCAGGGATGCCCGTGCTAGCGCCGAGCTCTATACCAACCTCCTCAACCCGCGTTGACGGAGCAAGGGGTAGTGGCTTTGGACGGCTGAAGCCATGCTTCAGCAGTCCAAAGGGGTGGGCGGTCGGCTGGCTTGGCGCACCGTGAGCGCACCTTATCCTTGATGGCGCGCCTCACTTCGCCATTATCCCCCTGCTTTGCCTTTAAACCCAAAACGCACCCGGGGATGCATCGGGTGCGCGGCTCGCTACAGGGATGGAATCCCTGTCAGGTGAGCGCGGAGGGGCTCGAACCCTCAGCCAATGGCTTAAAAGGCCACTGCTCTACCATTGAGCTACGCGCCCGTTTATTAGCGCTGTGCATTCTATCATGCTCTGGGATGGACGTCAACATTTTATCTGGGCCATGATAATAACCTAACCGCCGGGTTCCCATTTGGGCCTGGCAATGGGTTTTATGGGCATAAGACCGCTACAAAACCCTATCCTGGTCTCTACGCCAGTGGCTAATAGGGGATGGTCCTGCGGCAGTATAATATACTCTTAGCCGCTGCAGCGCAACGCGTCTACCGTCTTCTCTGGGAGCTCAGGATGAAATGGGCAGATAACGAGATTGAGATGCTATCCCCCATACTGGAGCAGGTGCGAAAAGATGTGGGAACAGAGGGCAATAAAAACGTCCTTGTCTTGTGCAGTGCCGGCGGCGATGTTGCCTTGTGGTTGGCAAAAACGCTGAAGCCGGGAAAAATCACTGGCCTGGAACTTGACCAACAACTATTGGAGAGCGCCCGCCAACGCGCCTGCGAACAAGGGCTAAGCGATGTAGTAGACTTCCGCCGCGCTGAGAGGCGGCGCATACCATTTCCTGAGCATACATTCGACGCTTTGGTGAGCGAGTTCATCGTTTATCCCACCTCAACCCCCACGGAAATAGGACAGGCGGAAATGGCGCGGGTGATCAAATCGGGCGGGGTGATGATACTCACGGATGTGATTGCGACCAAACCTATTCCGCAGGAGGTGCGCGCAGAATTTCAGGCGATAGGTTTGGATTACCTGTGTGAAGGCACGCCAGATGATTTTTACCGCTGGATGAAAGAAGCGCATCTGACAGATATTGAGGTGTGGGATGTAACCCCCGTTGTGCGCCGGGTTTGGCAGCAGAGGCGCACAAGCGTTTCCACCGCCCGCAGAGGATTTACCTATCTTCTGGATGAGCCGAGATACAAATTGGGTGAGGCCATTTTTTATATTTATGTGCGCGCAAAGAAGCCATAAGTGGTGGCCAAGTCAGTGATCGCTGGCCAATAAGGGCCGTAAGGATGAGCGTTAGGAAACGATCTTGTTCCTTAAGGTGTAGCCATGCGCACAGGTATGGCCGATGGGCTGCATGTATAGGCGAACCCGCCGCCTCAGGCGCAGGTTGCCAGAAGCGATAAAAGTCTTTATACTATAAGCAATGAATTACGATCCCTTGATTGAACCCGATCCGCGCCAGTGGCTGGCGATGGATGAGAACCGCAGGCTGCAAATGGTGCTCGACTATCACCGCCGAGCGCGGCTGGACATCCCCAATCAGCGCCTTCATGCCGCCGTGCATACTGTGGTTGAGAACCAGGCTGCCCTGGGCGCGAAAACCCCCGTTGCGGAGACGCTGCAACGCCTGATGCAAGAAGGCCTGGATCGCCACGAGGCCATCCACGCCGTGGGCAGTGTGCTGGCAGGTCACATTTGGAAGTGGCTGACCAACCCCGCCTCGGAAAGCCTGGATGTCAATCGTCTTTTTTCTGAAGTGCGCCAGTTGACGGCACAGAAATGGCTTGACGAGTACGGGAATGTTTAAGATTGACGGCGGGCACCCCTGGTACGTGTCTCTGATCGTCACTCAAAGGGTGCTTTTACATAAGACAATATGGAGCACACGCCGACTTTTGAGCATCTCTACCAAATGGCAAAAAGCGTGACCCTGCGGGAATTATTACCCTATCCCTGGCATCAATCACCTACCTCGGATACGGCACAGGCATGAGGGCGACCCAAGAGGTCGCCTTGATCGTTACTCTCCCGACCCCTGTTTCAGGGTTTGGTGAAATAGGCGTTTTCCAGTTCTACCAGACCGGCCATTAACACATCCAGGTCCGAAGCGGCGGCATAGTTATTTGACCCAATGCCCTTCACCGCCAGCGAGAGACGTTCCTGCAGATCGCCGGCCAGTTTTTTCTGCTGGGGTTCGAGCAGATCAGCCAGTTTCTTCAGGGTATCGGAGGTCTGGCTCAACGCCAGGCGGGCTTTGGCTGCATCACCTTGCGCCAGGGCGAGTTGGGCGGCGGCCACATCGGCGCGGGCGCTCAAAATGATGATATGCAGGTTGGCTTTATCCAGGGCCTCTTGCAGTTCCTGGTTTTGCCGCAGCAAGGTGTTGGCCTCACCGGCCTGGCCTTCCAGTGCGGCGAGTTTCTGTCTGGTCTGGCCCAGGGCGCGCTGGGTGGGCATATAAAAAGCATAAAGTGCCAGCAGCATGCCCAGTCCGAAGATGATGAGGAAGGCCAACAGGCGGCGCAGGGCGCCCCGCAGAAAACGCTTCAGTCGGCTTTCGGGCCGCTTTTCAGCAGCCTTTGCCTGATTGGGGGTTACGGCCTCGGTGGTTGCTTTTTGCTCTTCGGTCATGGTGGATCTCCTTCACTTGAAATTCGTTAGCGTGAGTTATTTTATTTTACAGAAAGTCATCTGGATAGCGCGGGAAACGATCATAGTAAATCGGCCGTCTACGACGCACAAAAAAGCGGTGGAGAAAAACGCCGAATAGGAAACCGCCGATGTGTGCCCACCAAGCTACACCTCCCACATTGCCACTGGACACGCCGAGCGCAGCCAGGCCCGAGAAGAGTTGCGAGATGAACCAGAAGCCCAGATAAACCACAGACGGGATTTCCACGAACCAGGGGAAAAAGAAGGCCGGCACCAGGGTGATCACGCGGCCGTTGGGGTAGAGGACAAAATAAGCCCCCAGCACCGCGGCAATGGCGCCGCTGGCGCCTATGGCGGGGATACGGCTGGCCGGCGATACCCCAGCCTGCAGTAGGCCAGATGTCAGGCCACCCAGAATATAAAAGAGCAGATAACGCACCGAGCCCATGCGATCTTCGACGTTATCGCCAAAGATGTACAAAATCCACATATTGCTGATGAAATGCACCCATCCCCCATGCAGGAACATGTGGGTGAACAGGGTCATCAGTGGCAGGGGATTATCCAGGAGCAGCCAGGGGTTGCCCAGGTGCAGGCGCGCCGGCACTAACCCAAAGACAGTGATAAAGCGCTCCAGCAGCCGCGGCGACAGGCTGAGTTCGAACAGAAACACCAGGGTGTTTAAAGCGATGATCCCCAGATTGACGATGGGGAAAGAACGAGAGCGGACAGTATCACGCAGCGGGATCACGGAACTCCCTTCCTACTGAGACCACTCCGTGGGAGTGCGCACCCAGCGATGCTTGCGCAATTCTTGGTGCAGGCTCTCAGGCAAAGGGCCAGCGTCGCTGCAAGCCATATTCGCCTCGACGTGGCGCACCTTGCGCATGCCAGGGATGACCGTGCTCACCACGGGATTGTTCAGGATGAAACGCAAAGCCATCTCGGCCATGCTCATGCCCGGCGGCACCAGGGGCTTGAGGCGTTCGGCGCGTTCCACGCTGTTTTTCAGGTTTTCGGGCACAAAATAGGTGTTACGCCAGTCGCCTTCGGGCCATTTGCTATCCAGGGTGAGGGTGCCGGTGAGAGTGCCCTCATCGAAGGGCACGCGAGCGATCACTCCCCCATCCATTTCCTGGCAGGCGGGGAAGAGCTCGTCTTCTGGGTTCTGGTCGAAGATATTATAGATCACTTGCACGGCGTCAATCAGCCCGCTGCGCACTGCCTGCACCCCGTTCCAGGGCTCCCAGCGGTTAATGCTGATGCCTACAGCCTTGATCACCCCTTCACGGCGCAAATCGTCTATGGCTTTCACCCAGCGCTCATCTCCCAGCCAGGAGTCTTCCCAGGTGTGAAACTGGATCAGGTCGAAATACTCCAGTTTGGCGTTTTCCAGGCTCTTGTAGGCGTATTCACGGATGTGCTCAGGTGGGAAACAATCGTCCAGGGTGTATTCGCGGCGG
>JBBILY010000052.1:0-17524 GCA_037444705.1 Chloroflexota bacterium
CGTCCGGCTTTATGGTGTTAGCCGCCAGCCCGTCTAGCCTGGCCATCATCTCGCCCCTGGCCTCCACCCCACCCCAGATTGACGGTGTGGTAGGTTTCGGAGAGTGGAACCAAAGCAGCAAGGTGAACTTTGAGAACGGTTTCATGGTCGCAGCCAATGATGGTATTCGTCTCTATGTGTTGCTCGACTTACTTTATGATAACGTTGATGATCCTGGCAGCGGGGACTACTTTTGGATCACCTTCGACGTAGATGATGATGGTCAAATTGATGCCAATCAAGATTTGAACTATGGCCCCCTAGCCAATGGCAACATGCGCTTTCAGTACTACCTCGGCCCTGGCCAATGGACAGGCGTACAGCCGAGCACGCGATCCAGCAAGGCAAAAGGATTTGGCTGCTTCTTTGGAGATGGCACCTTTTGGCTGACCTTCTTCCCCTTCTCGTCAAGGTGCAACCGCCATCGCGTTTGGGAATTTGGCTTCGATCTGGCTGAAATCGGGGCTTCACCTGGTGAGACCATCCACATGGGTTTCCGGGCGGCCTCAGGAACGCCTGCTTTTGTGAATGACGTGCCTGCTAATTTCTATTCGAGTTTTTCCAATCTAATTGCTGTCAGCCTAAGTAGCGTGGCGTTGCCCTCTGCCAATCCAGCGGCTACTATCCAGTTTGATACCAACCCCATCGAGGTCACCCAGGCCATTCAGAACCGTAGCAACACCCTGCCCCTGGTGCAGGATAAGGCTACCGTGGCACGCCTGTATGTGGATGTGAATGGCGTGGCTACCTCTCAACCAGTAATTGGCTATCTATATGGCAGCGTTGGAGGTGTAGACTTACCTGGTTCACCCCTGGCTGTGCTTTATCAGGTACCAACCAGCATTGACCGGGCTCAACTCAGCCACACAGCCAACTTTGCTCTGCCATCCTCCTGGGATCAGGGCACGGTGACCTTGAGCGGCAAGGCGCGCCACCTGTCAGGTAGCGAGATCAACACGGCGAACATGAATATCACTTTCCAGGCGCGGCAAACACCCACCTACTGGTACATTCCTATCAACACCGGCAGCGCCTCATCGCCTACTCTCATCAGCACCAGCGAGATGGACAGTCAGCGCAGTTATCTGCAAACAGTTTACCCTGTGCCTGGCGTCTCCTGGGTGTATAAACCCTGGACGGTCATTGGAGCGACTACAGTGGATAATACCATCGCCAGGCTAAATCAGTACTACAACTCAGTGGTCCTGGCCTGGATCTTGACTGTGCTCTTCAGCGGTCAGGCGCCCTACGCATTGCCCGATCAGATCTACGGCTTCACCCCCAGCGGCGGTGGCATATCTGACCCGGTGTGGATAGGAGCGGCCGGGCGGGTCGCTCGCGGCTTCAGGGGCACATCCCTCGAAGGCACAATGGCGCACGAAATTAACCACAACCTGGACCGCTCGTCCAATGGCACCTGGGGGCGGCATGTGAATGGCTGCGGGGCACAAGGCCCTGATCCCAACTGGCCATACAGCAACGATGACATCCAGGAGGTAGGTTTTGATACACGCCAACCGTGGGTGAGCACCGCCGGGCAGAAAACCGTCGTTCCAGGCAACGTGCCCGACTTCATGTCTTATTGTCAGTCCGGCTTTTTGCCCACTAAATGGATTTCGCCCTACCGCTGGAATAACATTTTTAATAACTTTGCGGTGCCGCTGAATGCGGCTATGTTGGAGCGCGCCGCCCAAATCCAGGATGTTTATTACATTTCTGGCGAAATCCACAGGGATGGCAGTGGCCTACTCAACCCGGCTTTTGTGCAACCTGGCATTCCCTCTGATTCCCTTAAGGAGGGCAATGCTGAATTGCGCATCTTGACTGCCCAGGGTGGTGTGCTATACAGCCACATTTTTAATGCCGAATTTCTGGATGATCCAGAAGAGCCGGTCAATACCACTTACTTCAATTTCCAACTTCCATACTTCCGTGAGGCAAAAAGCATTGTCCTGCGCTATAACAGACAAGACATAGCCAATATCCCCTTCTCAGCCAATGTGCCTACGGTAACGCTGATTGAACCCAAAGGCGGGCAGAATTTCAGCGTCTCTAAAGCTGCGCAGGTGGAGGAGGTCTACCAGCCTACCGATATCTTGCATATTGCCTGGAGCGCCTCCGACCCAGATGGCGGGACATTGTACTTCACCTTACTCTATTCCCCTGACAATGGAACGAACTGGTACCCGATTATCTCGAACATTCAGGGCAACAGTTACGATCTGGATTTGAACCTTATCCCCGGCGGCGCCTCCGCTCTCATCCGCGTGATCGTCTCTGATGGCGTCAACACCAGTCAGGACGACTCGGATGGCACCTTCATTGTCGGCGACCATGCTCCGGTGGTGACTGCCTCCGCTCCACCGCTGGTTACCCCAGGCACCCCATTGGCGCTGACAGGAGAGGCCATAGACCAAGAAGACGGCCTGCTCCCCGACGAGAGTCTGGTGTGGATGGAGGGTTCAGACGCGCTTGGCGCAGGGCGCAATCTGCTGGTGCCTTTGGATCCCGGCTGGCATACGATCACCCTATCGGCGACCGATAACGATGGAAACACCACTCAGACTTCACTGAGCGTATTCGTTGGCTATCGCCTCTCTTTGCCTATGATCAGCCGATGACCTCATTTCCGAGAGTAATGAGTCAAGGGAGAAGTCCACGTCTATAGGATAGGAGATCGCAAGAGGATGACCTTGAAGGGGCGCAGTATGTTGCGCCCCTTCAAGATTCGAGTTCCGATCAGCACCTGCGCTGGATGCGCTCTTACCTTCCCTGGGCGCTTAGGGTATACTTTTCTCGACTAAATTTCCTTTCCGCCCTCAATTTGGGCCGAGAATCTCCCTGCTGCCTGAGCAGGGGTCAGAGGTAGCCATGACTCTAGAATCCGAACATAAACGCTGGGAAGAACAGACTCTTAACCCTGCGCTTAAGCGCTTCCCCGAGCGAAAGAGCCAGTTCTGCACCCTGTCCGGCATACCCCTGCCCAGGGTGCTCATACCCCCCGACCCTGACCCAGACTACCTGGAAAAACTGGGCTTTCCTGGGGAGTATCCTTTCACCCGCGGCGTCCAGCCCACCATGTATCGCGGCCGTTTGTGGACCATGCGTCAATACGCCGGTTATGCCACTGCCGAAGAATCCAACCGCCGCTATCGTTACCTGTTGCAACAGGGTCAGACCGGCCTTTCGGTGGCCTTTGACCTGCCCACCCAGATTGGCTATGACGCCGACCACCCGCTGGCGCAGGGCGAGGTGGGCAAGGTGGGCGTGTCCGTCTCCTCGCTGGAAGGCATGGAGACCCTCTTTCGTGAGATACCCCTGGACAAAGTATCCACCTCCATGACCATCAATGCCCCGGCCGCGATCCTGTTAGCCATGTATATCGCTGTGGCTAAACGCCAGGGGGTGGATATTCGTCAGTTGCGCGGCACCATCCAGAACGACATCTTGAAGGAATATATTGCTCGCGGCACCTATATCTTCCCACCTCAGCCATCCATGCGTTTGATCACTGACGTGTTTCGCTTCTGCCAGGTTGAGGTGCCGCATTGGAACACCATCAGCATTTCCGGTTACCATATTCGCGAGGCTGGCGCTACTGCTGTGCAAGAGGTAGCTTTCACTCTGGCCAACGCCATTGCCTATGTGCAGGCAGCCATCCAGGCTGGGCTAGATGTAGACGACTTTGCCGGGCAAATCTCCTTCTTTTTCAACGCCCACAATAACTTTTTGGAAGAGATAGCCAAGTTTCGCGCCGCGCGGCGCCTGTGGGCGCGCATCATGCGCCAGCGCTTTACTGCTCAAAAGCCGAGTTCCTGGATGTTGCGCTTCCATGCCCAGACTGGCGGCTCTACCCTCACCGCTCAACAGCCCGAAAACAACGTGGTGCGCGTTACCCTTCAAGCGCTGGCCGCAGTCCTGGGCGGCACCCAATCGCTGCATACCAACAGCATGGATGAAGCCCTATGGCTGCCCACCGAGAAGTCGGTGCGTGTGGCTTTGCGCACCCAGCAGATCATCGCCTATGAATCGGGCGTCGCTGATAGCATTGATCCCCTGGCCGGCTCATACCTGATCGAATATTTGACCGACGAAATCGAAGCCCGCGCCCAGGACTACATCCAGAAAATTGACCAGATGGGCGGGGCGCTGGCGGCCATTGAAAATGGATACATCCAAAACGAAATTCAAGAAGCCGCCTATCGTTATCAAAAAGCGGTCGAAAGCGGGGAGGAGATTGTCGTCGGGGTAAATGCCTTCCAGGTGGATGAACGCCTCGACCTGGAGCGCCTGAAGGTAGATCCAAGTATCGAAGAAAGCCAGCGGCGCCGCCTGGCCGATCTGCGCCATCGCCGGGATGCCGCCAGGGTGAGCGAATTGCTCTCACACCTGGAGACCGCGGCGCGCGGTAGGGAGAACCTGATGCCCTTGTTCATTACCTGTGTGGAAAACAGCATTACCCTGGGAGAGATTTGTGGGGTGCTGCGTTCCGTGTGGGGCGAATACCAACCCCCAACCTGGTCATCATGAGGAGCGAAAATGCCTGCGATCAAACGTATTGACCATATCGCTATCGTGGTGGATGACATCGAAGCCGCTCTGGGGTTTTGGCGCGATGCCCTGGGGCTGGAATTACTCTATGTCGAGGATGTGCCGGATCAAAAATCGGTGGTAGCCTTCCTGCCCACCGGAGAGAGCGAGGTGGAATTGGTCAAACCCACTTCTGAGGATAGCGGCGTGGCGCGCTTCCTCAAGAAGCGCGGCCCGGGGATGCACCACATTTGTTTCGAGGTGGACGACATCGAGGCCTATCTGATGCAATTGAAAGCCAGAGGTGTGCGCTTGATCAATGAAACGCCCACCATTGGCACCGGCGGCAAGAAGATCGCCTTTATCCACCCTGAAAGCACCCATGGCGTGTTGGTCGAGATGTACCAGTTGAGCCCTCACGAACCCCAAATTCGCCTGGCGCGGGCGCAAACTCTGGCCGACCGCGTCCTGGCTGAGGGGCAGGTGATGGCTGCTGCCGCCCTGGCTTTTCTCCGCGCCCTGCGCAGCAATGGAGGCAAGAGAAGAGCCACGGATAAAGAAAAGGTGACGACCCTGGAAGAGCAAATTCCCCCGGCGGAGATGAACTCTTGAGCGAGCAGACTGCGCCACTCCCAAAAGCCCGCCGCAGTCTGGCCTGGCACGGCTGGCTGGGATTGGGGCTGATGACGACCTTCTGGCTGCTCAATTGGAGCCTGCCAGGGCTGCGCACCCACTGGGCTTTCTTCCCTTTATGGCTGGGCTATTGCCTCAGCGTGGATGCCCTAACCCTGCTGCGGCGCGGCACCTCCCTGCTCACCCGCAACTGGCGTCAATACCTTACCCTGTTTCTGATCTCCGCCCCGGTCTGGTGGATCTTTGAGGCGCTCAACTGGCGGCTGAAAAACTGGCACTATCAGGGTGCCGAGAGCTTCACCCCCTTCGAATTCTGGTTTTGGGCCACGCTTAACTTCACCACCGTCATCCCGGCTGTTTTTGGCGGGGCAGAACTCTTTGCCAGTTTCAAATTTGTCCAGCGCTTGCGGCCTGGCCCGAAGGTGGGCTATCGGGGCAGGGAGCCTTTGCTCTTCTTCTGCCTGGGTTTGGGGATGTTCATTGCCATGTGGCTTTGGCCGCGCCTCTTCTTCCCTTTTGCCTGGATTTCGATCTATTTCATCACTGAGCCGCTCAACATCTGGCTGGGCCACCGTCACCTGGCGCGCTGGACGCAAGAAGGCGACTGGCGCCCCGTGCTCTCCCTCTGGCTGGGGGTGCTGATGGCAGCCTTTTTCTGGGAGATGTGGAACTATCTCTCCTATCCAAAATGGGTCTATCACGTCCCCTGGGGGCAATTTTGGCACATCTTTGAGATGCCTGTGTTAGGTTACCTGGGCTACCTGCCCTTTGCCCTGGAATTACATGCGCTGTACCACTTTATCATTGGGTTTGTAGGGGATAGCCAGGCTGAGTATTTGCAAATCCAAGGCTCAGTTCCGCCGGGTCTTTCGAATGTCCTATGATCGCGGACCGACATCTCTAGGTCATTAGATGGCCGTTCTTTTTTGGTTATTTAGATAAGAGATTATCTCTGTGAGTGACAAATCCCGACGCTTGTTTGGCCTGCTCATAGGGGCAGTTATGGGACTGCTCTATGGCCTGGCCTCTCAATTTATCAATGTGCTGGCCCTGGCGGGGGTACCGCTGGCCGAGCCTGCGCTGGGGAGGCTGGCTTTGTCTCTCTGGAGCATGCTGGGGGGCGGGCTTGTGGGGCTGCTGGCCGCCTGGCCTGAAGAGGCTTTGCCGGGCATCCTGCTTGGTTCGCTGGTGGGAGCCGGCCTCTACTCGCTTTTCTACCTGTGGAGCGCCACCACCGGCCTCGAACGGGTGGTAGGCCTATTGGCATTGATCTTCACCCTGTTCCCCCGCAGCGTCTTGTTTCTGCCCTTCACAGGCCTGATCCGCTGGTCTATCGGCCGTTGGACAGACGAATTGCGCCGCCTGGATTACTCCATCTTCAGGTTGGGATTCACCCTGTTGATCTTGTTGGGGCTATCTCTGGCAGCGGGCGGCCTGTCGTTGTATCCGCGGGATACACGCCAAGCTCTGATCGCCATGCAGGGTTTGCTGCAGAGAGGCATGGCGGCTTCGAGCCCCGAGACGCTGCCACCAGAATTGCAAGCCGTGGATGGCTTCCTACAACGGGCGCAGGGTGACTATACCTTACAGGTGCTGGAAAACCCTGATCTACTGCCTGTACCACGGCCATCCCTGCCTTATGGCGTCAACCAGGTGGCTATTCTGGCACGCTACACCAACGGTTTCAGTTTGGGCTGCATCTTCGTCGCCGGCTATCCTCCTTTGTGCCGCGAATATTAAAGTTAAATTGGAAGTGAGTGATCCCGGGCACATGTAATATTTTAATGGCGGGTAACTGCCCCGCGTTGCTGCAGCCAGGTCAAAGCCAGGTTTACCAGGAAAGCCAACGCCAGCAGGATCAAACTCAGAGCAATGGCCGGGGCGAACTCGCCCTTGCCGGTTTCCATGACGATGGCTGTGGTCAGGACGCGGGTTTGATGGCGGATGTTGCCTCCCACCATCATAGATGCTCCGACCTCGGAGATCACGCTGCCAAAGCCGGCCATCAGCGCCGCCAGCAGGGGCAAGCGCGCTTCGCGCCAGAGGGCCAGAATCATCTGGATTTGAGATGCGCCCAACCCCAGGAGTTGCAACCGCAAGCGGGGGTTGATCTGCTGCAAGGCGGCCACCGTCAGGCCGGTCACCACTGGCGCGGCGATGATTGTCTGAGCGATGACAATGGCGGCGGGGGTGTAGATCAGGCGCAGGCTGCCTAATGGGCCACTGCGCCAGAGGACAATGGACACCCCCAGCCCCACCACAACTGGCGGCAATGCCATCCCGGTGTTCACCAGGCTGAGCAAAAAGTCCCGCCCGCGGAAGCGCCCCAGAGCCAACCAGGTGCCCAGGGGTAGCCCTATCACCAGGCTGATCAGGGTTGCCAATCCCGAGACCTGCAAGGAGAGCCAGGTGATCTCGAACACTTCCGCGTCTCCTCCCAGGAGCAGCGAAAAAGCATGTTTAATTCCCTGCCAGATCAGTTCCATAGGTTTATGGTACTCCCAATTCCTCTTCTTTCTTATTGGCGTCGGGGAAAAAGAGGGGTTGACCAAAGCGCTCTACGCCAAATTGGCCAATGATTGCCTGCGTTTCCGCCGATACGAGAAATTCAGCAAAGGCCCGAGCGCCCTCAAGGTTGACCGCGGGGTGCCCGGCCGGGTTGACGGTGATGACGTGATAAACATTTAACAAAGCTGGGTCGCCCTCAAACACGATGATCAATTCCAGTTGCTGGCGGTTGGCCAAATAGGTGCCGCGGTCACTGAGGGTATAAGCCTGCCTCTCTGAGGCAATCTTCAGCGTTGCTCCCATACCTTGACCTGTTTCCTGGTACCAATCCCCCGCCGGCTGAATGGCCGCCTTTTGCCATAGATTTAATTCCATCTTGTGCGTGCCCGAATCATCGCCGCGCGAGTAAAAAAGAGAGCCTGTGCTGGCGATCCTGCGCAGGGCTTCGGCTACGTTGTCTGCCTGAGCGGCGCCTGCCGGGTCGCTAGCCGGCCCGAGCAAGATGAAGTCATTGTGCATCACCGGCCGCCGATCCAGACCATAGCCGGCCTCCATAAAGGCTTTTTCTGCGGCAGGAGAATGCACCAGCAACATATCGGCGTTGCCATCCCTGCCCATCTGGAGCGCCTGGCCGCTGCCGACAGCGATGGTTTTCACCCGATAGGGGCTTTGGCGCTCGAACAGGGGGATCAGCACATCCAGGAGGCCGCTATCTTGGGTGCTGGTGGTGGTGGCGAGGATGATCTCGGCCACCATCGGAGCATTTTCGGTAGGGGCAGATGTCATCAATGCAGGATTGGGTTGAGAGGTCCTGGCGCAAGCGGCCAGGAGCAGGCTCAGGACGATGACAGCGATGGTGATCCTACCCATTATTGTGTTGATAAGCATATCTTTATGAAGCATGCCGCGCACCTTCACGATTTTATGGGTTAAATTCTTTACTGCCATCGAGGTAGAACTTCCCGACCCGTTTTCTTGGCTATGATTTCCCATTATATCGGTTATCAACTGGAAAAGAGGCCGAGGAGCGCAGCGAGATCATCTGAATCCTCTGTATTCCTCCGCTTGCCCTGGGGTTCATTTTGTAGAATTCACCTGCTGGTATAATTCAAAGACAAGGACAAGTTGGTTAGACAAGTTATGATGATATTTGGCATCCCTCCTCACCGTCATCATCCAGGACGTTTCTTTGCCTCTAGGGCAGAGGTCATCCTGGCTTATCTCTTCAGTTCATGAGTACGACATAGCCCCTCCATTTTCAAATGTGGATTGCGCTGTGCTTGCGGAGGGTAGGCCATCGGATGAGCAACCCAGATGGCCTGGAGTTGTTGACAACATATATTGGTGAATATCTATCGAAACACCCATGACCTCAATTGATGAAATCAAGGCGCGAATTGATATTGTAGACCTGGTTTCAGAAACAGTGCAATTGCGCCGCTCAGGGAAGAACTACACCGGTTTTTGTCCCTTCCACAGCAACACGCGCACGCCGGCTTTCGTGGTCTTTCCCGAGTCGGGCACCTGGCGCTGCTTTGGCCAGTGCAATGAGGGTGGGGACATCTTCAGTTTTGTGATGAAGAAGGAGGGATGGGATTTTGCCGAGGCGTTGCGCTATCTGGCCGAAAAAGCCGGAGTACAACTCAAACCCCCGACCCCAGAAGAACAAGCCGTCGCCGAAGAGCATGAATCTTTGCGCATGCTGCTGGAAGAGGCGGCGACCTTCTATCGCCACCAATTACTTAACACCTCGCCAGGGCGGCAGGCACTGGAGTATCTGCATCAGCGCGGTCTTAATGACGAAACCATTGAGGCCTTTAGCCTGGGCTACGCACCCCCGGCTTGGGACGCCACTCTGAATTACTTTAAAGCCAAGGGGTACACGGAGAAAGACCTGTTGGAGGTGGGTTTGGTTGTGCAACACGCGGGCGACGAGCCAGGACAGCCTGCTCGCCTTTACGATCGCTTTCGCCATCGGCTGATGTTCCCCATTCGCGATGAGCGCGGGCGCATGGCCGGCTTTGGGGCGCGCATCCTGGATCCCAATGACCAACCCAAGTTCATCAATACCCCCCAAACCCCGATCTTTGACAAAGGGCGTTTGCTCTATGGCCTGGAGCGCGCCCGCAAGGCTATTCGCGAGCGGGATCAGGCAGTCATTGTTGAGGGGTATCTGGATGTCATCGCTTTGCACCAGGCGGGCTTCACGAACACCGTTTCTCCGATGGGCACTGCCCTCACTGAACAGCAGTTATACCTGCTCAAGCGCTACTCGCGCCGCATCATTCTGGCTCTGGACGCTGACGCTGCCGGCCATCAGGCCACTTTGCGCGGCCTGCAGATCGCCCGTCAGGCACTTGATCGTGAGCAAGTGCCGTACTTTGATGCGCGCGGCCTGCTGCGCTATGAGGCCCGTCTACAGGCCGATGTGCGCGTCTCCACCCTGCCCGAAGACCTGGACCCGGATGATATCGTGCGCCGTAACCCGCAAGAGTGGGCGCGCATTCTGGAAAACGCCCGACCAGTGGTCGTGCATGTGATGGAAACCCTGGTCAGCGGACGCAACCTGGATGATCCCAAAGCCAAAAGCGAGATCGCAGCTCAGGTGTTGCCACTGATTAACGATGTAGCCGACCCTATCGAGCGCGATACCTATCGCCAGCGCCTGGCGCGTTTATTGCGGGTGAACGAACGCACATTGGAACAACCCCCTGCCCGCGCTCGAGGGCGTTCTACCGCCAGGCGAGCGGCAGCCCGCCAGGTTGGCCAAACCTCTGCGGCCTCGCTTACGGCGGCTGGAGGAGAGGCACCCCAAACCCAAGCCAGGCTTACATCCGCCTCATTGCGCCACAGCCTCGAAGCCCGCATCCTCGGCAGTCTATTGCGCCATCCCGACCTGCTGTATCAGGTGGATCGCAAACTGCAAGAAGAAGGCCTGAACCGCCTTGGTTTAGACGACTTTCAACACGCCGACCACCAGACATTGTTGAAAGTGGTTCAGGAATCGCTCGATCAGGATGAAACCGAACCTCTCAATTATGTGCTGAGCCATCTCTCCTTGCCCATGATGGAGGTCGCCGATGGGCTGTTGGCGCAGACACCTAACCTGGAATCCAGCGATGAACATGTGCTGGCCGATCTCCTGCGCATGGTGCTCCTGTTGCGCCGCCGCCACTTGCTTCAATATAATGAGCAGTTACGCTTCCTGCAGGAAGATGCCCAACAGCAAGGCGATCTGCTGGCACTGGAATATGGCAAGATCGTGGGCTATAATAATCGCATCTTACGTCTGGTAGATAAAGCCATGGGCAAGTACACCGATCGCGCCTGGAGCGGTCGTTAAGCGATGAGCAAACAACGTAAACAATCCCACACCAATGAGCCTTCTTCTCCTGACCCGAGGCAGGGGTCTGACCTCAAGCGGCCGGAGATGTTATCCATGGACGAGGTGGCCGATTTCCTGGACGAGTACGAAGACATCTCGCTCTTCGAGGAGCCAGATGATAGCGCCATCTCCCTGGAAGCCGAAGACCTAGAGTCTCTGGTTAGAGAAACACCCCTGGACTTGCTTGAAGACCCGGAACTCCTGCGGGAATTGGGTGAAGACCCTGTGCGTCTTTACCTTAAAGAAATTGGCAGCATTGAGTTATTGAACGCTGACCAGGAATTTTGGCTCGCTTCGCGCCTGGAGGCAGCCCGTCGCCTGGATGCGCTCACGCGTGGCCATCCTCTGGCCCGCCGGGGCAACTCTCCGTCACGCAACATTTACCACGCCTTGCTGGACGAACTGCTGATAGCCTGGAAGCGAGTGCAAGAAGACACCAAACGCCTGAAGCGCCCCACACCAGACCTGGCTCAGATGCTATCTGAGGCTCAGGCCCTGCGGCGCACCTGGAACCTGGATGGGCCTTCTTATCTCCACTCTTATCTTAACAATGGGCTGTGGGGCAAGGACCCTCTCTGGGATGGGGTGGCGCGCAATACCCTGACGGTGTTTCTCTGCCTTTATATGTTGCCCGAGGAGACGATCACGGAACTGCGTCAGTATCTCTTGGAAAAGAACGACCTGCCTCGGGTAGATGTTTTACAGCATTATCTCCCCCCTGAGGAGAGATTGCGCTCTGAGTTAGATGAGATTCGCCTGCGAGCCGATGAAGCTCAGCACGTGCTCATTCGCTCCAATCTGCGCCTGGTGGTCAGCGTCGCCAAGCGTTATATTGGCCGTGGCAATTCCTTTCTGGATCTGATTCAGGAGGGGAACGTTGGCCTGTTGCGGGCAGTATCTAAATTTGACCCGTCTCGGGGTTATAAGTTCAGCACGTATGCCACTTGGTGGATTCGCCAATCTATCAGCCGCTCTATCGCCGATCAGGCGCGCACCATCCGCATTCCGGTGCATATCTTTGAATCAATCAATCGCTTATTGCGCGTCCAACGCCGTTTGATGCAGCAATTGGGGCGCGAACCCTCCAGCGAAGAATTAGCCCTCGAGGCCGGCTATCTGAATGAAAGCGACCAGCAAGCCATTGCCCGCGCTCAGGCGGAAGGAGCACCTCTGCCAAAAGATGTGCGTCAGCGTCTGGCGCGCGCCGTAGCCAAAGTTAACCGCATTTTAAAGGCTGCCGAAGAGCCCATGTCGCTGGAAACCCCCATAGGCAGCGAAGAGAGCAGTCAACTGGGAGATTTTATCGAAGACGAAGAAGCCGTGGAGCCGATGGATGCCGCCGCCCGCGAAATGCTGCGCGAATCGGTGAAGAACGCTCTGGCGGTGCTTTCAGATCGTGAGCGCCAGGTGCTTGAACTGCGTTATGGCCTGGTGGATGGCAAAGACCACACTCTGGAGGAGGTCGGGCAGTTTTTTAATGTAACCCGCGAACGCATCCGTCAAATTGAATCGAAAGCGCTGCGCAAATTGCGCCATCCCACGCGTAGCCGTCATTTGAGAGATTACCTGAGTTAGTTTGTGAAATTTGACACCTGGTTCAGCATATGATAAACTTACCGCTTGGGTCAACATACTACTAAACGACGAAACGAGGCTTTCCATGCTGACTCAATACATCCCCATCGCTATCTTACTGGTGCTTTCGACGGTAGTTGCCTTCCTGGTCATCGCTATCGGTCATCTGTTTGGCCCCCACCGCCCCACCCTGCGCAAAGCCCTACCTTATGAATCTGGCATGGTTCCCATTGGACCCGGCACGCGTCGCATGCCGGTGCGTTTTTACATGGTGGCGGTCCTTTTCATTCTGTTCGATATTGAGGTCATCTTCTTCTTGCCCTGGGCAATCGTCCTACGGCGCCTGGGTCTATTCGGCTTGATTGAGATGTTCATATTTATCGGCATCTTATTGGTAGGCTTCTTCTACGCCTGGAAGAAAGGAGCATTGGAATGGGAATAGAGCAGAAGTTAGGTAATATGGGCGTGGTGACGCTCAAGTTAGAACAAGCGGTGAATTGGGCGCGCACCTACGCTATGTGGCCGATGCTTTTTGGCCTGGCATGTTGTGCGATTGAGATGATGGCGGCTCAGGCTTCCAACTATGATATGAGCCGTTTTGGTATGGAACTCATGCGCGCCAGCCCGCGCCAGTCGGATTTAATGATCGTGGCCGGGCGGGTCTCGCGCAAGATGGCGCCGGTGTTGCGCCGCCTCTATGACCAGATGCCCGACCCCAAGTGGGTCATCGCCATGGGCGATTGCGCCTCTTGCGGCGGCGTTTTCAATAATTACGCCATCGTTCAAGGTGTGGATGAGGTTGTGCCGGTGGACGTGTATGTGGCTGGTTGCCCGCCGCGTCCAGAAGCCCTGATTCACGGCATCATGACCTTGCACGAGAAAGTGCGCGGCGAAAAAATTCAGGATTGGGCCTAGTATGAACGCTGAACACCTTCAGTCTGCAGTCAAAGCCATTCAAGAACGCTATGCTGCCCAACGCATTGATTTTCGCGGCCAGGTCAGCCTGATCGTCCAACCTCAACACATTGTTGAGGTTTGCCGCACCCTGCGCGATGAGTTTGACTTTGCCATGCTCTCAGCCGAAACGGCGGTGGATTATTGGCCCCAGGAAGAGCCGCGCTTTCATGTGATTTATCAGGTGTATTCGTTAAAACACAATGTGCGTCTTGGCCTGCGGGTACCCTTGAACGGCAATGCCCCCAGTTTGCCCACCATCGAGGGCATCTACCCAAACGCCAACTGGCACGAGCGCGAGATCTGGGACATGTTTGGCATTCGCTTTGAGGGCCATTCTGATCTGCGCCGTATTCTCATGCCATACGATTGGGTAGGTCACCCCCTGCGCAAAGATTACCCCTTGGGCTATGAAGAGGTGCAGTTCACCTTCAATTTCAAGGAGGTGGACGACCGCAAGCACTACGCCAAAGAGTAAAGGTGCCTATGTTCGAAAAGGTTGAAGTCACTCTGGATGAACTGCGCCATCTGGTCAGCGATCGAGCGCTGACAGGGGAAACGGTGTTACTCAACATGGGACCGCAACACCCCAGTACCCATGGTGTATTGCGCTTGCTGTTGGAGTTGGACGGTGAGGTGGTGGTCAACTGCATTCCCGACATCGGCTTCTTACACACCGGCATCGAGAAGAACATGGAAGCCAAGACCTATGAGAAGGCGGAGGTGATGACCGACCGCCTGGATTACCTCAACACGGTGGGCAACAACCTGGTTTATTGCCTGGCGGTGGAGAAATTGGTGGACCTGGATGTGCCACCCCGCGCCCAAGCCGTGCGCGTGATCCTGACCGAGTTGCAACGCATCGCTTCGCATCTGGTCTGGTTGGGAACTCATGCCCTTGATCTGGCCGCCATGTCGGTCTTCCTGTATTGCTTCCGTGAGCGCGAGATGATTCTGGACATCCTCGAAATGTGTGGTGGTCAGCGCATGATGACCACTTTCTTCCGCCCGGGTGGCTTGTGGCGGGATGTCCCGGTGGAATTCGAGGATGCCGTGCGTCAGTTCCTGCGCATCTTCCCTGCCCGCATTGATGAATATGAAGCGCTGTTGACTAAAAATCCCCTCTTCCTGGAGCGTACCAAGGGCATTGGCGTGCTCTCCGCCGAAGACGCGGTGCGTTGGGGCGTGACCGGGCCGAGCCTGCGCGCTTCGGGGGTGGCGCATGATCTACGTAAGGCTCAGCCCTATTCGGGTTATGAGCAATATGAGTTCGATATCCCCACCCGCAGCGAAGGTGATACCTATGCCCGCTACCTGGTGCGGATTGAAGAGATGCGTCAGGCATTACGCATCGTGCAGCAGGCTCTGGACAAACTGGCTTATGGCCCGGTGCGCAGCAACAACCGCAAGTTTGTCCCACCGCCACGAGCTGAGATTGGAGTCAGCATGGAGGCGCTCATCCATCACTTTAAACTGTGGACGGAGGGTTTCAATGCTCCGGATGGAGGGGTGTACGTGGCGGTAGAATCGCCGCGCGGCGAACTGGGGGTATATCTGGAAGGCGACGGCGGCCCTAAACCGCGGCGAGTGTATTGGCGCACCCCCTCTTTTGTAAATCTGCAGATTTTACCCCTGCTGGCTAAGGGTCATCTGGTGGCTGACCTGGTGGCTCTGATTGGTACCATTGACATCGTTTTGGGAGACGTGGACCGGTGAACACCCTGGCAGAAAAATACGCACAAGAAATCCAAACCATCCTGGCGAAATATCCGCCCGAACACAAACGTTCGGCGGTGATGCCTCTGCTCTATCTGGCGCAGCGCGAGCAGGGTTACGTAACCAGACAGGCCATGCAGGAAATTGCCGAAATCCTGGACATCTCGACCACAGAGGTGGCGTCCCTTGTGGGCTTTTACACGCTGTATTACGATCAGCCGGGCGGCAAATACCGCATTCAGGTCTGCACCGACTTACCCTGTGCCTTGCGTGGGGCCGAAGAATTCGCCAGGAAACTATGCGAGAACCTGGGTATCCGCCTGGGGGAAACCACCCCCGATGGCCTGGTCACCGTGGAAGAAGTGATGTGCCTGGCAGGCTGTGATAAAGCCCCCTTGTTCCAGCTACAAAGCGGAGATGGCTTAACCTATTACGAAAACCAGAGCGTAGAAAGCGCCATGGCATTGATCGAATCCTGGCGCAAGCAGGATGGGCGATCATGAGCAAGTATCTTCTCCTGCGGCATCGCGAAATTCCCGAAATTCACAAATTAGAGGTCTACCGCCAACACGGCGGCTTTCAAGCGTTCCACGAAGCGGTCACCTCTATGCAACCGGATGAGGTGACCGAGGTGGTGAAAGCCTCGGGTCTGCGTGGGCGTGGGGGTGCTGGCTTCCCTACGGGCTTAAAGTGGTCTTTTATGGACAAGAAGAACTGGCCGCATTATGTGGTGGCTAATGCTGACGAGTCCGAACCGGGCACCTTCAAAGACCGCGAGATTATGGAGCGTAACCCCTATCAATTTTTAGAGGGGGTGGCGCTGGCTTCTTATGCAGTGGGAGCCAATCTGGCTTACATCTACCTGCGGGGCGAATTCTGGCAGATCGCCCACTTCCTGGACCAGTGCATCCAGGAGATGCATGACGCAGGTCTCTTAGGAGATCACCTTTTTGGCAGCGATTATTCGCTACGTATCTACACCCATCTTGGCGCCGGGGCTTATATCTGTGGGGAAGAGACCGCGTTGCTGGAATCGCTGGAGGGCAAACTGGGGCAGCCGCGCTTGCGTCCACCTTTTCCACCTTCTTACGGCCTGTATGGCAAGCCGACCGTGGTCAATAACGTTGAAACCCTGACCAATGTACCCCTGATTGTGGATCGAGGCGCTGAATGGTATCGAACCTATGGCACCGAGAAAAGCCCGGGGGTTAAGATTTTCTCCCTCTCCGGGCGGGTTAAACGGCCTGGCAACTACGAACTGCCCCTGGGTACCACCTTCCGACAGTTGATCTTCGAGCATGGTGGGGGCATCCCCGATGGTGGGAAAATCAAAGCCATTATGCCTGCTGGGGCTTCTTCTTCGCTGATTGTCGCCACCGAAGAAACCTTGGATACGCCCATGGACTACGAGAGCGTACCCAATGTAGGCGCTGCCCTGGGTTCGGCCTCGATCATCGTGATTGACGACACCGTCAATATTGGCTGGCTGATCAATAAGACTGTGCACTTCTTCAGGCACGAGTCCTGTGGCAAGTGCACGCCCTGTCGTGAGGGCACTTACTGGATGATGCGCCTCACGGATCGCATCGCTCATAGGAAAGCCACCTGGGAGGATGTGGCCTTGCTGCAAGATGTGGCCAGCCAGATTAAAGGCAAGTGCCTGTGCGCTTTGGGCGAGTTTTCAATCGAGGCGGTGCTGTCCGGCATCGAGCGCTTCAAGAGCGATTTTGAAATCCTGACAAGCGCAGGACAACCAGCTGTCAGCGCCCAGCCTGCCATGGCTGCGGACTGATCCACGACTGCTTCCTGTGCGGAGTGAACCCATGACCAAGCAAATTACACTGACCATAGATGGACGACAGGTCACCGTGCCTGAAGGCACGCTGGTGGTAGATGCTGCCAGGAAAATTGGCGTTGATATACCGGTATTTTGCTACCATCCCAAGATGGAACCCGTGGGCATGTGCCGCATGTGCCTGGTGGAGATTGGCCGCCCGCTGATAGACCGGGCCACCGGCCAGGTAGTGCGCGAGGCAGATGGCTCACCCAAGATCCAATTTGGCCCCAAACTGGAGACCGCCTGCACCACGCCGGTCTCGGAAGGCATAGTGGTGGTGGGCATGTCGGACAAGGTCAAAGCGGGGCGTGAAGACATCCTGGAGTTCTTGCTCACCTCTCACCCCC
>JBBILY010000053.1:0-17488 GCA_037444705.1 Chloroflexota bacterium
GTGAGATGGCGCTGGTGGATCAGGGCCTGCGCTCGGCCACGGCGCGTGCCGCTCAAAGCCCAACCCGCCTGTTAATGATCCCCAAAGAGGGCTTGATCGCCCTGTGCGAGTCTGAACCTGCGTTAGGATACCAAGTGATGCGCAACCTGGCGGCTGATCTGGCCTTGAAGATGCGTAATACAGGCTTCAACCTGCGTCAGTTCCTCCCCTACTCTTGACACTTAAAGCCATGTTTCTCCAATCGGGTAAAAAATGCGGAAAAAATATCATCTAGTCCTTGACCATTGGGCCTCTTGTCGGTAAAATCACACAACTAAGTAGAGGTAATATTTTTATATCTCTGCTCAGGAAACTCAATTTTGAGCATCAGGAAGGAGGTGCAATCGCAGCGAAAAAATGAACAATACCCTTATCTCATGTCATGAGAATCCAATCCCGTTTTTCCCATTAAGGAGAGAAGAAGATGAGTAAGCGTGTGTTTGTTCTGCTTTCGTTGTTGGTGATCGCCAGCATGGTTTTGGCGGCGTGCGCGCCTAAGGCAACCCCAACGCCTACTGCGACCGAAGCCCCTGCTGCGACCGAAGCCCCGGCAGCCACCGAAGCCCCTGCTGCGACCGAAGCCCCGGCAGCCACCGAAGCCCCAGCTAAGTTTGAATGCACAGACCCACTGGGGTGCGTGGATATTGCTCCTGGCGAGCCCATCCATATTGCTTATGCTCTGGTCATTTCCGGTCCAGATGAGACCTTAGGCGTGGATTCGCGCAATGGTATCGAAGTTGCCATCGCTCTCAAGGGCAAGGTACTCGGCCATGATGTGCAACTGACCGGCGAAGACGACGGCTGCTCAGCGGAAGGTGGGCAGGCGGCGGGTACGAAACTGGCTGCGGATCCTACGATTGTGGCCGTCATCGGTACCTCCTGCTCCAGCGCGGCGCGCGTTGCTGTACCCCTGCTCTCGCAGGCGGGCTTTATGATTATCTCGCCTTCCAACACCGCCCCTGATCTAACCGAGGCCGGCAACCCCAACAACCATCCAGGTTATCTGCGCACTGCCCATAACGACAAAGTTCAGGGTGCGGCTGCGGCCAAATTTGCCTGGGAGAAACTGGGCGTCAAGAAAGCCGCCACCATCCATGATGGCAGCCTGTATGCTCAGAAACTAGCGGAGGTCTTTGCCCAGGAGTTCCAGAAGATGGGCGGCACCGTCACCTCTCAGGAAGCGGTTGATCCCAATGCCACCGACTTCAAGTCAGTGCTGACCAGCATCGCGGCTGGCGCTCCGGAGATCATCTACTACCCCATCTTCGTCAAAGCCGGCAGTCTGATCACTCGTCAGGCCAAGGAAGTGCCCGGCCTGGAGAACGTCTACCTGATGGGCGCCGATGGCATGTTCTCGCCCGATGTCGTTGAGGGTGCTGGCGATGCCGTTGAGGGCCTGTACGTTTCCAGCCCAGACCTGAAAGCCTTTGCTGCTGAGTATGAGACCGTCTTCCTGCCCAAGTACAAGGAACTCTTCGGCACGGATCCCATCAGCATCTTCCACGCCCACGCTCATGATGCGGCTATGATGGTTTTCGCCGCCATCGAGCAGGTAGCAGTTCAGGATCCTGATGGCACGCTGCACATCCCACGCCAAGCTCTGCGCGATGCCATGTATGCCACTAAAGACTTCAAGGGCCTAACCGGCAACCTGACCTGCACCCCCACGGGTGACTGCGCGGATCCGAAGATTGCTGTCTATCAGTACCACAAAGGCACCTATCCACCGGAACGCGTCTGGCCATAAGATAAACTTGACCGGGGGCGAGGGGGACCTCGCCCCTTAATATATATAATATATATCAATTTCTAATGCAATTATTTTTATTATTCTAATTGGGAGAATCTATCATATGTTGCGCACCTGGTTGCAACGGGTCACGTTTACCGATATCGTTATTTGGGCTTTGGGCATCTTGATTCTGGTAGGTGTGATTTGGGGCAGTGTCGCCACGCTCCGCTTAGGAAAATACACACTAGCCACCTGGAACGACATGATCGTCACCGGTGTTGCTTTGGGCGGTGTCTATGCACTGATAGCCTTGGGTTATACACTGGTTTATGGCATTTTGCGCATGATCAACTTCGCTCACAGCGAAGTCTTCATGAGCGGGGCATTTACAGCCACCTTTGCTGCTGAAGGCTTGCTGAAAATAGGTTGGTGGAATGCTTATCCTATTCCCAGCCTGCTGATTGTCCTGATTGTATCAGCCAGCGTTTCAGCCACGGTAGCATTTCTCTTGGAGCGCATTGCCTATCGCCCTCTGCGTCAGGCGCCACGCCTGGTGCCACTGATCACTGCCATCGGGGCCTCGTTCTTCCTGCAATACACCTTTCGTGGGCTGTATGGCTCTGGTCAAAAAGGCTACCCAGATATGGAGATTTTCAAGGGCGTCGTCACCCTGGGCGGATTTCGCATCCTCAAGACCCAGATCGTCGCCATCGTGGGCGCGGTTTTAATGATGCTCATCCTGTATGCCATTGTCCAATATACGAAAATGGGCAAAGCCATGCGCTCGGTCTCGGAAGACAAGGAAACCGCGGCGCTGATGGGCATTGATGTAGATTGGATCATCTCCACCACCTTTGTGCTCGGGGGGGCTTCGGCAGGGGTGGCTGGTATCCTGTACCTCATTATGTTCCCGGTGGCGCACTTCTTCATGGGGTTTATCCCTGGCTTGAAGGCCTTCACTGCCGCGGTGTTAGGCGGTATTGGCAACGTGCCAGGGGCTTTCTTGGGAGGTATGGTTTTGGGTCTGCTCGAATCCGTTGGGCCGAGTCTCTTCCTGGATGGCTTAGGTATCCCCGCGCCCTATCAGTTGAAAGACGCGATTGCCTTCACCATCCTGGTCTTCATCCTGATCTTCCGCCCAACGGGTATCCTGGGTGAGCGTATGGCTCAAGCTAAGGCTTAGGAGAATGGTTATGCAATCACGTGTATCTTCATCTTGGAAAGTGGCAATCAGAGCCGGTTTACTGGGAGGGGCCATTGCCGTTTTGCTTTCTCTGGTAGGCATGGTGGCTACTTTTGGCCAGCGTTATATCGTGAGCGGCTGGTTCACCATGGGTCAGGTGTTATTCCTGGCTCCCCTGCTACTCACGGTTGGATCTGCTGCCCGACGTGAAGGTTGGCAAACGCCTCAGAAATTGCTTTACAGTTTGCTGGCTGGCCTGGTGGGTGGGGCTGTGCTTGCCATCCTTGTGCTTATTGGCAATACCATTAACTTGCGGGCGATGTTTGCCAATGCCTCACCCCAACTTTATAAGATGCTCACGTTTGGCCAAGAACTGAATGTGGGGTTGCCAATCCTTTTGCTTGTCAGTGCGTTGGTTGGAAGCCTGGCTGGTGCTCTTTACCTGATGCCTCAAACAGCCCGCCGCGCCATCTCGCGGGCAGCACTTTGGGTGTTGTTGATTGGCTTGCTGCGGGATTTGATCATCACCGTCAGTTCGCGCTGGGGCGTTCTGGCGGGGGTAGTCAAGGGACTTTTCGCGGCGAGTGGATTAACACCCCTGAGCGCGGTGGTTGTCTTTGCCCTTGTTGGAGGTCTCACTTATTGGCGCAGCAGCCAGAGCAATGTGCAGCGATTTTCGCTGCGCAGTCAAGTGCCTACCGTCCGCTGGATCATCATCGCCGTCGTCGCCGTTGTATTTCTCACCCTGCCCCAAATTTTGGGCATCTTCTTCAGCGAGATTTTGGATAACGTCATGATGTACATCTTGATGGGATTGGGGCTGAACATCGTGGTTGGTTTCGCTGGCTTGCTGGACCTGGGCTATGTGGCTTTCTTCGCCATTGGGGCATACACCATGGGCGTCTTGACCTCGCCAGAATTGAGAGCCCATCCGTTGACTTACTGGGAAGCCCTACCCTTTGCCCTGATCGTCTCCATCATCTCGGGTGTGATCCTTGGCTTGCCAGTGCTCAAGATGCGCGGTGACTACCTGGCTATCGTTACCCTGGGCTTTGGTGAGATCGTGCGCTTATTAGCCCTCTCGGACTGGCTGCGTCCCTGGTTAGGGGGTACGCAGGGTATCCAACTCATCGCTCAACCCCGCATTGGCAGTTTGGTGCTGAACACCCAGCAGGAGTTATATTACCTCTTCCTGGTGGGTGTGGGCATCATCCTCTTCATCGCCTGGCGCTTGAAGGATTCGCGCCTTGGCCGCGCCTGGATGGCTTTGCGTGAGGATGAAGATGTGGCGATGGCGATGGGGATCAACCATGTGATCACCAAACTGCTGGCGTTTGCCACAGGGGCGCTGTTCTCGGGGCTGGCAGGCACAATTTTTGCCGCAAAATTGACCTCGGTCTATCCTCACAGTATGAACTTCCTGGTCTCTATCAATGTGCTTTCGCTCATCATCCTGGGTGGAATGGGCTCTATTCCGGGGGTCTTCGTGGGGGCACTGGTTCTAATCGGCGCCCCAGAGTTGTTGCGGGAATTCGCCGAGTTTCGCTATCTGGCTTACGGCGCTCTTCTGGTGACCATGATGCTAACCCGGCCAGAAGGCTTGTGGCCAGAGGCGCGCCGCCGATTGGAGTTGCACGAGGCCGAAGAATTGGTGCCCGCAGTGGTGCCCCAGCCCGTGATGAGTGTGGAATCTTCTGGGGATGGGAGATAATCTGATGGCTGTCCTGGTTGCTAGAAAAGTCACCAAGCGTTTTGGTGGTCTGGAAGCGCTGAGCAAGATTGATCTGGAAGTCAAAGAGCATTCAATTCACAGCATCATCGGCCCCAATGGGGCAGGCAAGACGACTTTCTTCAACTGTGTGACCGGCTTCTACACACCCGAAGAAGGGGAAATTCTGCTGGATGGGCGCAATATCACCGGCCTTTCACCAGATCGAGTGACGCATTTGGGCGTCTCGCGCACCTACCAGAATATTCGCCTGTTCAAGAATATGACCGCGGTGGAGAATATTTTGGTGGGCATGCATCCCCATTTGAAGTCAAGTTTTATTGGAAGCGTTTTGCATACGCCTCATACCATTTACGAGGAGCGCGAGGCATTAGAAGAGGCACGGCGTTTGTTGCGCTTTGTTGGCTTGCAAGGCAAGGGCGATATGCTGGCCAAGAATCTGCCCTATGGCGATCAGCGACGCTTGGAGATCGCCCGCGCCCTGGCCAGTAAACCTAAAATCCTGTTGCTGGATGAACCTACGGCGGGCATGAACCCCAGCGAGACGCAAGAGATGGTGCGCTTCATCCGCCACCTGCGCGATGAATTGGGAATTACGATTGTGCTGATTGAACACCAGATGCGAGTGGTGATGAGCATTTCCGAAATCATCACCGTACTCGACTTTGGGCAGAAGATCGCCGAGGGCACTCCGGCGGAGATTCAACGCAACCCGCGCGTGATCGAGGCTTATCTTGGACGGGGCGCTGCCAGTGGCTTGGGCCGCGCCGTGGCCGCCGCCTAGGAGGAACGCCATGCCCTTGCTTGAAGTTGAAAACCTGCACACCTATTATGGCAATATTCATGCCCTGAAGGGTATCTCATTAACGGTAGAAGAAGGCGAAATTGTCACCTTGATTGGGGCTAATGGGGCCGGAAAATCCACCACTTTGCGCACGATCACGGGTATCCTGAAACCCCACCAGGGGCATGTGCGCCTGCGAGGCGAAGACCTGGCTCCCTATAAGCCGCATGAGATCGTCTATAAGGGCGTCTCCATGGTTCCGGAAGGGCGGCGCATCTTTGCCCGCTTGACCGTAGCCGAGAACCTGGATATGGGGGCTTATACTCGCCGCAGCAAGGCTGAGATCGCGGCAGACCTGGAACGCGTCTTTAACCTGTTCCCTCGGCTTAAAGAGCGTCGCCACCAGGTGGCCGGCACCCTCTCCGGTGGTGAACAGCAAATGTTAGCCATCGCCCGGGCGTTGATGACCCGCCCGCGCATTTTGCTCATGGATGAGCCCTCGATGGGGTTGGCTCCGGTGCTGGTCGAGGCCATCTTCGACACTATCCGCCAGATCAATCAAGAAGGCACGACCATCCTGCTGGTGGAACAAAACGCCCTGATGGCGCTTTCGGTGGCCAGCCGCGGCTATGTGTTGCAAACGGGAGAGATCGTCTTGCACGACACCGCGGCCAACCTGCAGAAGAATGAGATGGTACAAAAGGCTTATCTGGGGATGGAGTAGGGAAGCCAGGGTTTGCTTTGAGTCAAATGCAGTGGTGGCAGCCTACCCCCACTGCATTTCTCTTTGAAAAGGAGGCGGCGGTGAACGCGGGCAGCGATGTGCTCATTGTGGGTGGCGGCATCAATGGAGTCAGCCTGGCTTTTCACTTAGCCCAAAAAGGGGTCAGGGTTGCCCTGCTGGAGAAATCCTTCATTGCCGGGGGGCCGACGGGCTATTCCAGCGCCATCGTGCGGCAGCATTATTCGAACGCGGTTACGGCGCGCATGGCTCTTGAGTCGCTGCATTTCTGGCAGAACTTTGGCGAGATCACCGGCGGCGATGCCGGCTTTACCCAGGTGGGATTCTTTATTGGGGTCGGCGAGGCTGAGGTCGAGGGGTTGAAGGCTAATATCGCCTTGCAGCAATCGCTGGGCATCAACACCCGCTTCGTAGCGATTGACGAGATCAACAGCCTTGAGCAGCATGTTCGAGTGGATGGCCTGGGCGGAGCTGCCTATGAACCCGAAGGGGGCTATTGCGACCCGGCTTCAGCGGCCAACGGGTTCGCACAAGCAGCCCAGCGCCTGGGGGCTAAAATCTATAGTGGAGTCAGGGTGAACGGCTTTCAGGTCCAGGGGGATCGGGTGAGCGGGGTGGAGACCGATCAAGGGGCATTTTCTGCTGAGAAGGTGGTGCTTGCCGCTGGGCCCTGGACGCATCTCCTGCTCAAGCTGCTGGGGCTGGAATTGCCCATCACGGTGGCGAGGGTGAAGGTTGCATTTTATCGCCGCCCACCCGAACTGGAGCGCCACGCCATCTGGGGGGATTTCACCACCCAGATTTACCTGCGCCCTGAAAGTGGAGATCTGATGCTGGTTGGCTCCATATCCCCAGACGAGGCGAATGATCAGGTGCAAGACCCGGACCATTTCAACCCCCAGGTCGAATGGGAAATCCTCTCGGATTTTGCAGAGCGGGCGGCGCGACGGTTTCCCTTGATGGAGAAGGGCTATCTGGTCAACAGTTACGCCGCGCTGTATGATATTACCCCCGATTGGCATCCGATCCTGGATGAGGTGCCTGGCTATCGCGGCCTGTACGTATGCGCTGGCGGCAGCGGTCATAGTTTTAAACTGGCGCCGGCCACGGGCCGCATGATGGCGAAGTTGATTTTAGAAGGGAAGAAGCCCGAAGACGATATTTCCCTTTTTGCTTGGGATCGCTTTGAGCGGGGGGAATGGGTGCGAGGTCAGTATTCCTATAGTATCCTGGGCTGAAGTTGGAGGCGAAGATGCTGATCCTTAATGCTGCCGAGGTGCGCCAGGCTCTGCCGATGGCGGAGGCGATCGAGGCTATGAAGCGCGCATACGCGGCCCTCTCAGATGGGCGGGCGGAGGTGCCTTTAAGGGCGCGCCTTTCGATCCCACCCCATGAGGCGGTCAGCCTTTTTATGCCGGCCTATGTTCAGGGAGATGGCGAAGAAGCCCTGGCGGTGAAAATTGTCTCCCTTTTTCCGCACAACCCCCAACGTGGCCTGGCTCTGATTCAGGCTGCGGTGCTGGTGTTGGAGGGGGATACGGGTCGGCCGCTGGCTTTGTTGGAGGGCAGCACGCTGACCGCCATTCGCACCGGCGCCGCCTCAGGCGCAGCCAGCGATTTGCTGGCGCGAAAAGACAGTCGCGTGGCGGCCATTTTTGGCGCCGGCGTGCAGGGGCGCACCCAGTTGGAAGCTGTGTGCACCGTCCGCCCGATTGAGCGCGTTTGGGTTTATGATCCCAACCCACAGCGGGTGCAAACCTTCATCGCCGAGATGGCTGGCCAGGCTCCAATCCCCCAGGATTTGCGCCCAGCCCACCAGCCGCGTCAGGCCCTGTCTGAGGCCGATGTGATCTGCACCGCCACCACCTCTCTCACCCCGGTGTTTGAGGATGCGCACCTGAGACCCGGGGTGCACATCAACGGGGTTGGTTCCTATACGCCGCAGATGCAGGAAATCCCCGCTGAAACGGTGCAGCGCGCTCGTGTGGTGGTGGATTCACGCGCCGCTTGCCTGGCTGAAGCGGGAGACCTGATCCAGCCCATCCAGAAGGGGTTGATCTCAGAGGGACACATATATGCTGAATTGGGTGAAATTGTGCTGGGGCGAAAGGCTGCTCGCCAATCACCCGGTGAAATTACGTTTTTCAAATCGGTTGGAATTGCCGTTCAGGATGCCGTGGCAGCCCGCCTGGCCTTAGCCAAGGCGCAAAAGTTGGGGCTTGGGCAAGAGGTTGCCTGGTGATAGCGCATGTGGAGTAGAGATGGAGCTACCTAAGACAGCCGAGGTCGTCATCATTGGCGGCGGGGTGATGGGTGCCAGCATCGCCTATCACCTGGCCGCGCGCCAGGTAAAAAACATTGTCCTGCTCGAACGTGAGCCATTTTTTGGCCAGGGAGCCACCGGACGCTGTGCGGGCGGTGTGCGCTATCAATTTGCCACCGAGGTGAACGTGCGCCTTTCCCTGGAGAGCCTGCCCATGCTGGAACGCTTTGAGCAGGAGATCGGACAGGCGATTGATTACCGCCAGTGCGGTTATTTGTTTGTGCTCACCCGTGCCCAGGATGTGCAGGTATTCCGTCACAATATGGCGATGCAAAATCGCCTGGGAGTAGGGACGATCTGGGTGGAAGGCGACGAAATTCGCCGTTGGCTGCCGATGATGCGCCTGGAGGATGCCTTAGGCGGGACCTTCAACGCCAAAGATGGGTTGGTGGACCCCAACAGCGTCGTCATGGGTTATATCGCCGCCGCCCAGCGCCTGGGGGCAAAAGCCATCAGCGGGGTGGAGGTGATTGCTCTGGAGGTCAAGGGCGGGCGCATACAAGGGGCGCAGACCTCTGAGGGCACCATATCTTCGCCGCTGGTGATCAATGCGGCCGGCCCCTGGGCCGGGTTAGTTGGTAAAATGGCAGGGGTGGACATCCCCATTACCCCTCTGCGCCGCCAGTGGTTCACAACCAGCCCCTTGCCTGAGATTCCCTCTGATTTTCCCTTCGTGATTGACTTCGCCCAATCGCTGTATTTCCACCGCGAGGGGGCGGGTTTGCTGATTGGCATGTCTAACCCTGACGAGAAGCCCGGATTCGATCAAAATGTTGACCCTGAATGGGAATTGATAAACCTCGAGGCAGCCATCGCCCGCATGCCTATTTTAGAGAAGGCCGGCCTGGCCTCGCACTGGGCGGGGTTGTACGAGGTGACCCCGGATGCTCACCCCATCTATGGCCGGACACCCGTGGAGGGCTTCTACGTTTGCGCCGGTTTTTCGGGGCATGGCTTTATGCATGGGCCTATCTCCGGCAAATTGATGGCAGAGATCATTTTAGATGGCCATGCGCACACAGCGGACGTGTCCATGTTAGACCTGGCGCGCTTTGAGGAGGGCAGGCTTATCTGCGAATATAATGTGGTTTAAGCGGGGGTTAAGAGGCAATTAAGGTTTTGCCACAGCGACGTGTAAACCGTAACTTTCTCAGCCTGAGAGCGACAGAATAGACAGATAATTTCTCTATCACCCAGAAAGGAGAGAAGATTATGGTAAGACGTGCTTCCTTATTAACGCTCCTGCTGCTCCTGATCGGCATGTTGGCTGTGGCTACGCCCGCATTAGCCAATGGCCTCCAGGGCAAGGTCAAGGGCAGCATTGTTGCTGTGGATACCACCGCGGCTACGCTGACCATCACCCCCAAGAACGGCGGGCCAGATATAACGCTTAGTGTGGATGCCTCGACCCTGATCCGCCGCGGGGGCATGCCAGCCACGCTGGCCGATCTGCAGGTGGGAGATCGAGTTAAAGCCAGATACGACCCGGCTACCATGCTCGCCAGCAGGATTGATGCCAAATCTGCTAAGCAAACCAACCTCAAGGGCGTCATCGCTGCGGTAGACCCCGCTGCGGGCACGCTGTCCATCACGCCTAAGCAAGGCGGAGCAGCCATTACCCTTAGCGTGGACGCCACCACCTGGATCAAACGCGATGGCTTGCCGGCTACGCTGGCTGACCCGCAGGTAGGGGATCGGGTAAAAGCCAAGTACAATCCCTACACGATGCTCGCCAGCAAGATTGACGCCAAATCGGCTATTCCCTTTGCTTTACCCGAAATTGAGGGCAGGCTGACCGCGGTGGGCGCTGCCTCGGTGACCATTGCCCCCGAGAAGGGCGGGGCAGAGGTGACCCTGAACGTGGACGCCAGCACGCGCATCGAGCGCGAGCACATGCCGGCCACCCTGGCCGACCTGCAGGTGGGCGACAAGGTGGAGGCCCGCTATGACCCCGCCACCATGACGGCGGTCAAGATCGAGGTCGAGGGGCATTGAAATTAAAAGGGGTTCTTTGAGGTTTATCCTCAGTGAATTCCCGCCTTGGTTGTCAAAAAATATCCGAGCCATGCCACAAGCATGGCTCGATTTATATTGAGCAACTCATTGGGGTTCTGCCTATGATTGACAACAGTTGACCGCTGGTGGCGACGGGCTTTAGATCAGATGGGGCGCGACAAACGCGACACAAATTCCCTGCGGAGCATATCCAGCGGCTGTTGATGGCCGCTTTCAGGATCAATGTAAAACCAGTGCATCCAGCCATTACAGGGGGCATTCAGGATGGCGCGGGCTACCTGATGGATGGAGCCTTCCAGGTCGCCGCAACGGATATGGCCGTTGGCCAGGATCGTGGCCGTGATCCCTTTCTTGGGCCCGAAATAGAGTGTTTGCCCTGGTTGAAGCACGCCGTTTTCTATTAGTGCCCCAAATGGAATTCGGGGCGCCTTGCGCGGCTGGCTGAACTCCAGGGCGGTGGAGGGGATCGGCTGCACGGCGGCGATGCGTTTTTGGGCAGCCTCGATATAATGGGGATCGCGCTCGATGCCAATCCAGTGGCGGCCCAGTCTTTTGGCGACCACGGCGGTTGTGCCGCTGCCCAGGAAAGGGTCCAGCACCACATCACCGCGGTTCGTGGAGGCCAGGATCACGCGGTAAAGCAGCGCCTCTGGTTTTTGGGTGGGGTGCACTTTTTGACCGTTGAGGCGTAAGCGTTCTGTGCCACTGCAGATGGGCAAAAGCCAATCGGAGCGCATTTGCAGGTCGTCGTTGAGGGCTTTCATGGCGTGGTGGTTGAATGTATAGCGCGCCCCCCTGATCTTTTGCGCCCAAATCAGAGTCTCATGAGCGTTGGTGAAACGCACACCGCGAAAATTGGGCATGGGGTTGGCTTTGATCCAGATGATTTCGTTCAGGATCCAATATCCCAAATCCTGCAGAATGCTGCCCACGCGGTGGATATTGTGGTAGGTGCCGATGACCCAGATCGTACCTGTATCTTTTAAGACCCGCCGGCAAGCCTGTAGCCACTGGCGGGTGAAGGCGTCGTAGGCCTCAGAACTGGCGAATTGATCCCATTCATCATCAACGCCGTCCACCCTGGTCAGGTTGGGGCGCCACAAGGTGTTGTGGAGTTGTAAATTGTATGGGGGATCGGCAAAGATCAAATCCACCGATTTCTCTGGCAACTCTGCCATGGCTTGAATACAATCCCCCTGGATGATTTGATCGAGAAAGCCTGTGCGCTGATCCATCTTATGGAAGGGTTACGGGGCAAAGGCTACCGCGGCCTTGGGCAGGCGCAGGGCAGCCTTTACCCCTGGATCTTTCAACACTCGCTATAGCCACAACTATAGCACTTCTTACACCCCTCTTCGTTCACCAGAGCTGCCTGGCCACATTCCGGGCAGAGATCGCCGACGGTGAACAGGGGCGGTTGCTGCGGCGGTATTTCGGGGACATGGAAGCCGTTGCCATTATCACCTTCGTCCAGGCGCAACGCTGTTTCAGCGGGGCTCTCTGAGGTTTGCTCCAGATACTCAGCCAGCACTTGGGCCACGCCATCCGGCAGGGAACGCACGCGGTTAGGGCCAAATCCCAGAGAACGCCCACCGCCGATGCCTGCCAGTTGACGCACAACCTCCCTGAGGCGCTCACGAGGGGCCACAGGCGATGCCAGGCGCAGGATGTAGGAGATCAGCCTTCCAATGGCTTCTGAGACGGCTGCCGTGTCTGAACCTGCCTTGGCGGTGTTGATGAACACCTCGAATGGCTGTTTTTCGCCATTTTCGTTGATGGTGATGAAGGCTTTACCCAGAGGGGTGTTGATGTTATAGGTAATACCGCGCAAACTGCGGGGGCGAGGCTTCTTTGGATCGTGCCACATTGGGATTTGCGCCGGGCGAGGCTGAACGGGGCTGGTGGCTTGTTTCTGCGAAGCGGTAGCTTTGGTCTCCAGCACCACTTTCTGGCGCGAGCCGGTCACATACACGGTGATGCCTTTGCAGCCCAGCTCCCAGGCCAGTTGGTAAGCCGTTGCCACATCTTCTTCGGTGGCCTCCGGGGGGAAGTTGATGGTCTTGCTCATGCTGTTGTCCACAAAGGCTTGCAATGCCGCCTGCATGCGCACATGTTCCTCGGCGGTGATATCTGAGGAAACCACGAAGACACGGCGAATAGGCTCAGGCACCTCTGGGATGCCCTGGCAGGTGCCATATTCCATCACCTTTTCCACGATGGCCTGACGGGTCTCCTGGTCTACCCCGGCGGCGATCAGGGCTTTCTCGAAGAGTGGGCTGGTATAGGTCAGTTGCAGATCTTTGCCATTATCATTGACATGACGGATATAAGCCAAAGCGAAAACGGGTTCACAGCCATAGCCCTCACAGCCGGCCACGGTGGCGATGGTGCCGGTGGGGGCGACGGTGGTTTGGGCAGCGTTGCGGATGCCATGCTGGCGGATGCCATCCACGACCTGTTGCCAGTCAATGGGTGGGCGGCCCCAATCGCGGCTGTAAGGGTTAAGGGGTTGCGGTGGTTGCCATTTGAGATGCTGAGGGTCATAAATACTGCCCTGGATGGCTGGGAAAGGCCCGCGCCCTTTGGCAAGTTCGATGCTGGTGAGCATGGCATGATAGCGGATGAACTCCATGACCTGGGCGCCGAACTCCTGTCCTTCTTCGGAGCCGTAACGGATGCCGGCGTGATACATCAGATCTGCCAGGCCCATAATGCCCAACCCGATGCGGCGGGCACGCAGCGCCGCCTCCTTGAGTTGGGGCACGGCCGGCACATAAGCGTTGGCTTCGACCACATCGTCCAGGAAGATGGTGGCGAGCACCACGCTCTGGCGCAATTTTTCCCAATCCACGCTGCCTTCAGGGCTAAAGTGTTGTGCCAGGTTGATGGAACCCAGGCAGCAATTCTCGTAAGGCCCTAACCATTGTTCGCCACAGGGATTGGTGGCTTCCAGTGGGTAGAGGTGGGGTACCGGGTTTGAGCGGTTAGCCGCATCTAGGAAGAGCACACCCGGCTCACCGTTATGGTGCGCCTGGCGCACGATCTTCTCGAAGAGTTCGCGGGCGCGCACGGTTTTGTACACCTTGATCGGGATGCCGGCTGCCTCGGCTTGCTCCAGGGTGCCATTAAATTGGCGGTATTGGGGCGCGCTGACATCAGGAAAGCGCAATTCCCACAGGTCATCGTTACGCACCGCCTCCATGAAAGCGTCAGTCACCCCCACCGAGATGTTGAAGTTGGTGATGGCGTTTTCGTCGGTTTTGCAGGTGATAAACTCTTCAATATCCGGATGGTCAATGCGCAGGACGGCCATATTAGCGCCCCGCCTGGTGCCTCCCTGAGCGATTTCTCCAAAGGCTTTGTCATAGACGCGCAAAAAACCCACCGGCCCGGTGGCGCGCCCGGCTGAAGATTTCACCAGAGTGCCCTTGGGGCGCAGGCGAGAGAAGGCAAAGCCGTTGCCCCCACCGGTTTGTTGGATGAGGGCGGCATCGCGCAGGGTTTGAAAGATGCCGGCCGGGTCGCGCCCCATATCATCGCTGATGGGGAGCACAAAGCAGGCAGCCAGTTGTCCTAAGGGGGTGCCGGCCCCGGTAAAGGTGGGAGAGTTGGGGAAAAAGCACTTGGTGGTGAGCAAACGGTAAAACTGGCGCGCCCGTTGAAGCACGTCTCCACCCCAGAGTTCTTCAACTTTGGCAACGTGATAAGCCACCCGCCAGAACATCTCTTCTACCGTTTCAACCGGCTTGCCTTCTCCGTCGCGGCGCACGTAGCGCCGAACCAACACCTGGCGGGCGTTTTCGGTTAACTCCACCGCTTCCAAATCCTGGGGAAGGGGTGGGGTGGGCAACAGACCACTCTGAATTGCGGATGCATTTTGGGCCATAAAACCTCTCCTGAGCAACTGTAAATGGTTTTGGAGGTGGTGATTAAGGCAGGAACCTGAGGCAGGATAAAATTTTATGAATAACGATGATGCGACCAGAACAGATTAGACAAGCCGTCGAAGGTGGATTTAGGCGCCTTCCAGCAGGCGATCAATTTCCTTGCGTATGGCGTGCAGATCATCCAGGCCTAAATAGACGATGGCGTAGCGGATGTAGGCAATTTGATCCAGTTCTTTCAGGCCGGCGATCACCATGTCCCCCACTACGCGGGAAGAGACCTCAGCTCGCCCCATGGATTGCAAGGTGGATTCGATTTCGCCCACCAGGCGTTCAATATCCGCTGCCGAAACCGGGCGTTTGGCGCAGGCGATGCGAATGCCGCGGATCAACTTCTCGCGGTCGAATTCTTCGCGACTGCCATCCTGCTTGATAATAAGGGGCGTTGCCAGGATAGGGCGCTCATAAGTGCTGAAGCGCTGGCCGCAGTTTTCGCACTCGCGGCGGCGGCGCACACCGCCGCGTGTGTCGTGGGTGGTATCAATCACCCGTGAACTCTCGTGTTTACAGTATGGGCAGCGCATATCTCCTCAAAAATAGAACAAATGTAATCGCCATAGATAGGGTATCATTATAAATTTCCCCGTATATATGGCATGTTCGTGTGGCAAATTTTAGCACAATCGTGCCTGAAATGCAAGACCCGAAAGGACTAATTTAAGATTAAAAAATCTCATCGTGATAAAATATACAAAAAGGGATTGGAATTACGCAGGTCCTTAACATCGTCAGCACAAGATAAGGAGAAGCATCCATGAAAGGCAACGACAGAGTCATCCAAACGCTTAATGCGCTCTTGGCCGATGAATTGAGCGCCATCAATCAGTATATGGTACATTCGGAGATGTGCGCCAACTGGCGCTATGAACGCCTGCACGAAGCCGCCGAAAAGCGCGCCATCACTGAGATGAAGCACGCCGAAAAACTGATCGCCCGCATCCTTTTCCTTGAGGGGCGTCCCATTGTGAGCCAGTTAAACCAGATCAACATTGGGGCTACGGTGGAAGAGCAGCACCGAAACGATCGGGCGGCCGAGGAGATGGCGGTGCAGGCGTATAATGAGGGCATTCGCCTGGCGGTGGAAATGGGCGATAATGGCACGCGCGATCTGCTCGAATCAATCCTCGCCGACGAAGAAGAGCATTTGGATTGGTTGGAGGCTCAACTGGAGCAGATCCAGCATATGGGGCTTCAGAACTACCTGGTGGAACAGATAGATTGAAGAAGCCCACTATGAAAGTGAGGTTTTGTTCTGCCTGAGCTGAGTATCAGCCCAGGTGAAGATAGTTTTGCCCTTTGACAGCAGGGCAAGTCGGGATATAATTGCACCCACTTCGACATACCTGGAGGTGCGCGGCTCGAGAAAAAACATCTGAGATAGGGGAAGATAGCGCAAGGGCCTCTTGCATAGGGGTGAGAGGTGAGATGGAGTATTCCACTCCCAAGAGGCTGACGAGGATGAGGGTTCCCATCCGCGAGGATGGGTTAACCGGAGCGGCTACAGGTTGCCAGCCTGAGCGCCGGGAAAATCGAGAGATCAGCGGAAGCCCTCCGGGCCGGCCACGGCCCGCCGTCTTTCCCTCCAACGTAAAACTTTGCGCCCAACGCCGCCCAGGTGACTGGACGGACAAAAGCGCCAAGAGTGGCATGTAGAAATACTCAGGCTGCGGTTGTCCCGCGAGGCGTAGCATAGGATCCCATGCTCACGTGTCGTTGGGCACCTGCGCCATGAATACTTTTCAGGAGGGAAGCCCATGTGTGGGATTGTTGGATATATCGGCCAGCGCGACGCCACGCCTATCATCCTGAATGGCTTGAAGCGCCTGGAATATCGCGGCTATGATTCGGCTGGCCTGGCGGTGTTGCAAGACGGGCACATTGAGGTGCGTCGCGACGCCGGTAAACTATCACGTCTGCTGGCGCTGGTGGATGAAGCCCCACTCAACGGCCATGTAGGGATCGGCCATACCCGTTGGGCCACCCACGGTGAGCCGAGCGCCCGCAATGCCCACCCCCATCTGGGCAGCACGGGCGAGGTTGTGGTGGTACACAATGGCATTGTGGAGAATTTCCTGGAGTTGCGTCAGGAACTGAGTGAGGAGGGGGTGGTCTTCAATTCGGATACGGACACAGAAGTGATCGTCCATCTGATAGAACGCTATCTGGGCGCGGGTTATGACCTGGTGGAGGCCTGCCGTCGGGCTTTCAATCACCTGAAAGGCGCCCATGGTATCGTCGTACTCTCTTCGCGCGAGGCGGATAAGATCGTGGCAGCCCGCATAGGCAACGCCGGGGGTGTGGTGGTTGGCTTGGGCGAGGGGGAAATGTTTATCGCCTCAGATATCCCGGCCATCCTGGAACACACCCGGCACATGGTCTTTCTGGAATCCCGCCAGATGGCGGTGGTGACGCGCCAGGGGTTACAGGTACACACCCTTGAAGGAAACCCCGTAGCCTATCAGGTGCACCATGTGGCTTGGGATGCGGTTTCAGCCGAGAAAGGGGAATATCGCCATTTCATGCAAAAGGAGATTCACGAGCAGGTGCGCTCGCTGACCGATACCATCGCCGGGCGGGTTGATTTTGAGGCGGGGCGGGTGCGCTTACCCGAACTGAATCTGAGCGCAGATCTGGCGCGGCGCCTGCGTAAGATCTTCATCACCGCCTGTGGCACTGCAGCGCACGCCGGCCTGGTAGGGAAAATACTGCTGGAACGCATCGCCCGGGTCCCGGTCGAGGTGGATATCGCCTCGGAATTTCGTTATCGCGATCCCTTGGTGGATGAAGACAGCGTGGTGCTGGCGATCAGCCAATCGGGCGAGACGGCCGACACCCTAGCGGCGATGGAAGAAGGGCGACGCAAAGGGGCGGTGCTGTGGGCGATCGTCAATGTGATTGGTTCGCAGGCGATGCGCATAGCCGATGGGTATATCTCCATGCAGACGGGTCCCGAGATCGGCGTGGCTTCGACCAAGGCCTATACGGCTCCCCTGGTG
>JBBILY010000054.1:0-14743 GCA_037444705.1 Chloroflexota bacterium
GAAATGCTCTATGGGCACATTTAAGGTGTATGCCAGGAGTTCCAACTGGGGTAAAGTGGGAGATTTCTCCCCCAACTCAAAAGCCTCAAACTCCACCGGCGTCACTTCAATCAACTCAGCGCACTCTTCAAGGGATCTACGCGAGGCCAGGCGCGCATCTCGAATCAACACGCCCAGAATCTTGGCTCGCAAGGTCATGGCTAAAGGGTTGAGACTCATTTTAGCACCTATCAACTCTCCGATAAGGGGGGCATGGTATATCCCAAGCCAGAACGGGTGACAATATGGATAGGATTTTTGGGGTCATCTTCCAATTTCTGCCGTAGGCGAGAAATGCTCACCCAGAGGATTTCCTTGTCGTCTCGATACTCCGGTCCCCAGACATTGGTCAACAACTGTTCCGAGGTGAGCACCTGTCCCAGGTTATGAGCGAACTGCAAGAGTAAACGATATTCCGTCGCCGAGAGAAAGACAATGCGATCATTACGAAAGACCTCAGCCCGAGCAAAGTCAATGCGCAGATTCCCATGGGTAAACGTGGCTTGCTTAAAGTCACTTCCAGAGACCTTGGCGCGGCGAAGCACGGCCCGCACCCTGGCCAGCAATTCCGTCGCTGAAAATGGTTTGACAATATAATCGTCTGCACCCAAATCCAACCCCCGCACTCGCGCGTTCTCCTCGCCTCGCGCAGTGACCATGATGATCGGCACACTAGAAAACTCGCGAATGCGTTCGCATGCCACAAAACCATCCAGTATGGGCATCATGATGTCCAGCAGCACCAGATCGGGCTTCTGGGTGGCAACCATTTCCACGGCTTCCTGTCCGTTGGTAGCCTTTAGCACTTGATAGCCATCTGAAACCAGATTGGCTTCCATTAAGCGCAGGTAGCGGGGTTCATCATCTACGATTAGAATTTTCGTGCTCATCAGGGATTCTCCCGTAAAGAAATTTGCTCCTCTGCCTGCTTCCTTTCAAGAGGCAGGTAAATATCAAAGGCAGTGCCTTCTCCCAATTTCGATTCTACGCTGATGTTACCGCCATGTGCGCGGATAATCTGTCGGCAAATAAACAGGCCCAAACCCGTGCCTCGTACCGTCGTATTTGTGGAAGGCACACGGTAGAAGCGTTTAAATAAGTGAGGTAGATGTTCAGGCGGAATACCCGGTCCCTCATCCTTTACGCGGATATGGGCTGCTTGATCATTTCGGTCAAGAGAGATAGTGATGCGCGCCCCTGGAGCATATTTCGCGGCATTGGTCAGCAAGTTGTCAAACACCTGAGCCAGACGTGCCGGGTCTATGGGTAAGATCGGGTCTAAGCCATTCAACTCCAGCAAAATCTCCTGATTTTCATGGCGCGATTTAGCCCGTAGCACGACATCCTTAAGAAAAGTGCCCAAACGCACAGGTTGGAAACTCATTCGCAAAGTGCCTGCTTGCAAGCGGGAAGAATCCATCAGATTGTCAATTAACTCATGCAGGCGATCCGCCTCTTCGTCAATGATGGTAAGGAATTCACGTCGCGCAGCGTCATCCCAGGTCGTATCCTCGCGTAATAAAGTGGTCGCATAGCCCTTAATAAAGCCTAAAGGGGTAAGCAATTCATGAGATACAGTGGCGATGAAATCTTCCTGCAACATTTGAAGGCGCCGTTCTGCTTCCAGGCTAGCGATCTTCTGCACCAGTTGATCGTGCTCCAGCAGTTGGGCCACGTGCATGGTGATAAACTCAGCCAACCGAATTTGATCTGGCTGGTAAGGCGGGCCACCAAAGCGGATGAAGACCAGAGCGCCTACAATCTCCGAGCCTGAACGTATGGGGAGACCTAACGACATACGCACACTATTGCGGTCCTTCAAATCCCCCACTTCCTCCGTACGAGTGGCTACCTGAGCGGTTTGGAGCACTTCCTGAGCTGTGGCCTCCCCCCAGGCCAATTCGGCTTCTTGAGATCGCCCTCTGCCAATTGCCCGCGCATAGGCAGGCTCAATCATATCTACCCCCCGCCGCAAATACAGCACGATGTTGTCGAAGATAAACACGGGCCGGGCGAGTTTGATGATCTCATCCAGGGCAGAATCCATATCAATGGCACCCGCTACAGCCCGGCTAATAGCATAGACCGCCTCCAATTCCTGGGGGCGCAGCGCTCCTGTATTGGTGAGATCCTCAAACATTCTTAATCCTAGCGTAAAACGACGTCTTTAACCAATGGCAACAAAAACTCAAACTGTGAACCCTTACCCACCTCAGATCTTACCTCGATTCTGCTGCCATGAGCCAATAAGATGCGCTGTGAGAGTGCAAGACCCAGGCCAGTGCCACTATAGCGACGTTTCGTTGATCCATCTAACTGATGGAAGGGTTCGAAGATTTCCTCCAACTTATCTTCAGGAATGCCTATTCCCGTATCCGTTACTAATATTTTAACAAAATTTTCAACCAGACGCGCCTCGAGTTTAACTAAACCGCCTCGGGGGGTGAATTTAATAGCATTGTCCAATAACTGTTCCACTACCCAGATAATTTTTTCCTCGTCACAAGACACAAGCGGTAGGGTACCTACCTGTAACACCAGTTTAATCCCGGCTGCATTCGCCTTGGTTAGAGATTGCCGCACAACCTCCCTCAATAACTCTGAGACATCTACATCGCCCAGAGATAATTTTACCTGTCCTCGCGAAACCAGAGCAAATTGTATCAGGTCTTCGATCAATTTCTCCAAGCGCCCCGCCGCCCGTTGCATCACACGGAGTGCCTCCATCTGCATCTGATTTAATTCCCCCAACTCGCCGTTCAGTAACAACTCCAGGTAACCCTTGATGGGAGTCATTGGTGTGCGCAATTCATGGGAGATATTTGCGATGAAATTCGCCTTGAGTTGATTTAACTCCCCCAGGCGAGAGATCGCTCGCTCGAGTTCTAAAGTGCGTTCTCGTACCCTGACCTCCAATTGGCGATTCGCCTGGTTCAGGGCATTTTGCAATTGTAAGATTTGCACGGTGATGGCCCGATCCAATACCTCAGGCTCAATTAGACCCAGTTCACGTAATGCCTGCCCTAATAAGATGGGCTGCCCCGCCGAGGCTTTTTGTTTCTGATAATCCAAGGCACGTTCGAGGTCCTGCGGCGCTAACTTTCCCTGCTCCACCAGATATTCTCCCAGGCGTGGCACCAAAACCTCTGGGGTTATCGGTACTCCCTTGGTAATATAGGCAGGTAAGATATCCCGTTCTGCCAGAACAGCCGCAATGGCAAGGTCAGCCCCACAATGTTCACAGAGCCGCGCAGCGCTGTCTACGGGTAAGCCACAACTGGGGCAGGTGATTTTCTCCACCATGTTACAACAATCATAACTTTGATTTGGCAAGAAGGCAAGCCACCATGCTCGCTAAGAACTCACCTGTAAAGTGTTTGTAAGGTGCAACGGCAAGGTTTTCGTGCATAATAGAGCCCAAGAGTCTGGATACCACTCATGCCAAAAATGCCAGATTACCCTGCAATCTTCACCATGAGGAGCACAGACAACCTGGAAGTGAAAAAGATTACATCTGCACGTGTATTGGTGGTTCATGATGATGCGGATACAATGGAGATGTTGCGGTTGATCCTGGAACCCAACACCTTCGAAGTTTTGACCTCGCACTCTGGCCCTCAGGCAATCGAAGCTGCCCGCAGCCTTAACCCTGATGTGGTTATCCTGGATTTATCCATCTCAGGCACACAAGGATGGGAAATTTGCCGGGAGATACGCTCATTTAGCCGTGTGCCGATCCTGGTGTTATCAGCCACCAATAAGCCAGATGCAGTTGCCCGCGCTCTGGACGAAGGGGCTGACGATTATTTGCTCAAACCTATGACCAGTAGCGTGCTGATTGCCCACCTCAAACGCCTGATCTGGCGCAGCCGCGCTGAGCGCAGGCCTAATCCCAAGTGACCTATGAGAGAGATGCTCTACTGCCCTGCCGCTACGCACAATTAAAAGGCCTCCAGGTTCTGTCACCTCAGGCGCCATTTCCCCCAGACAATCGAGTAAAATTAGTGGAAATTTTCACGGAGGCGAAACGTGCAGACCTGTTCAAAGTGCTACGCTCAATCGCCTGACACAGCTACTCATTGCGTCAACTGTCAGGCGGATCTTAAGGAATTCTCTACCACCGCAGTGGCCCTCAAGCGTTTACGCTCCAATCCACGGGTGTTAACCGTGCGCCTGGTGGTCGCCCACGATTGCTGTCCTGCCTGTATGGAGATGGCGGGCACTTATGAAAAAGACCAGGCTCCCAGCCTGCCGGTTGAAGGCTGTTCCCACCCCCAGGGTTGTCGCTGCTTCTATGAGCCAATGCTCATGGAAATTTATCCTTGATGTTGCTGCAGCCAGTTCTGGGCAAAGCGCAAAGCCGATTCTCGATCGCTGATTTCGCCTGCTGCCTGGGCTTCGCGCAAAGTCGCCAATAACTCTCCCAGTTTCTCCCCAGGTTGCAGATTAAAGGTCGCCATCAGGTCATCGCCGTTTAAAAGCGCGGGTGGAGAGACGCTTTGCTCAGGATATTCCCAATAGGCTTCCAATAGCCTGCGCACCACATCCAGGTGATGGTTCCACACCTCTTGCGGTAGAGTGTGTCCATAAGTGGCCAGGATGTCGGCTAGCGAAAGCAGGCACACGTCTACCCCTGCCTCCCCTGTATCGCGGAAAAAACGATACACAGCGCGGCGGCTGGGTAATTGACCCCTCTGAGCAAGCAAGATGGGGCGCATGTGGTGCCGCACAATCATCCGCAGGCGCTTCTGCTCGTCCTTACTCAAACGCAAAGCCGCCGCTCGTTCTTCAATCAAACGTTCCCCGATACGATCGTGATCAAAAAAGCGAATACGTCCGCGCTCGTCCATCTGCTGCGCCTGGGGTTTGCCGGCATCGTGATACAGAACTGCTAAAAGCAAGAGAGAGCGCAACGAACGCCCGCTCGAGAGCGATGCACTCAGATGGGCATTGATCTGCTGTCGATAGCGCCCCAAGCGCAGGGAAACCAGACCCATCATCAGACTGGCAGCACTATCGGGGTCATATTGCACAGCCAACACTTTAAGCAGCGCATCCAGCCAGCGCAGCGCATTGAGGGTGTGGCTCCAAGCATCAAAGATATGAGGTGGGGGTTGGGACAACCCTTTCAATGCAGGTAATTCTGGCAATACGTAATCCAGACCCCCGATCATCTCCAAGGCGCGTAAGGCGCTCCAGGGTTGAGGCCCATCGAGAATACGGAACAGTTCATCCCGAATACGCTCGGCGGAAACATGAGAGAGGCGATCCACCGCCTGGCGCATCAACTTTAATGTCCCAGGCTCAATGCGAAATTCTAAAGCCGCAGCCAAACGCACACCGCGCAAAATTCGGAGCGGGTCTTCAATGAAAGCCGAGGGGGAACAAGCGCGCAGGACCTTGGCGCGTAGATCAGCAGCACCGCCCAATGGGTCGAGCAGACGCGTGGGGTTGCGAACGTCCACAGCCATGGCATTGATGGTGAAGTCACGCGCACGGAGATCACTTTCCAAATCGGGCCCACGCTGCAGGGCAAAATCGAGCGTCTGGCGTTTGCCCTCCTCAGTCACCAGGATCACCCGCGCCGTATCACGCTCCTGATCCAGGGGATAATAGGCGGCATGCAACGCCTGCGCTACGCGGCGTCCAACCTGCATGGCTCCCTCGGGCACGACAAAATCCAAATCGTAACTTACGCGTTCCAACAAGGCATCGCGCACTGCCCCACCCACCAGATAGACCGCTGTATTGGCGGGAAGAACCGCGCTAATTTGAGACAGACGCTCAGTAAAAGTCAACGGCGTCTGGGTGGGCACATATTCAATCTGGGGAACGTGTTTATGATAAGCCGCCCTGGCAGCCTGCAGCGCCTGTTCAGGGGTGCCACCCTGGCCGATTATGCGCCCACCCAGGCGAGCAATCCAGCGCCCCTGGTAGGGGGACAAATCATCACCCTGGATCTCTGGCATGGGCACCCTCGACTCTTCTATTGCGGTGGCTGGTAACGTTTGGGGTTTACCGTGCCGATAAAAGGCAGGTTACGATACAGTTCATCCAGGTCCAGGCCATAACCAAAGACGAATTTATCCGGGATAATGAAGCCACAATAGTCTATGGGCACGTTGATTTCACGCCGCTCCGCCTTATCCAGCAAGGTGCAGACTTTAAGACTGCGCGGGTGACGCGTCCTGAGAAAATCCAGCACGGTAGCGATGGTATAGCCGCTATCCACGATGTCTTCAACCAATAACACATGCCGATCGCGAATCCCCTCTTGCAAATCCAGGGTGATCCTCACCTGGCCGGTGGTGCGCCGTGCTCCCACACCATACGAGGAGACGGCCATAAAATCAATGGTATTGGGGATGGTTAAATGACGGATCAGGTCGGCCAGGAAAATCACCCCACCCCGCAGGATGCACACCAGATGGAGGACTTCTCCCTGGTAATCGCGGCTGATTTGTTCCCCCAGTTCTGCCACGCGTTTCTGCAACACATCTTCGGGGATGAGAATCTCTTCGAGAAACTCCTTATAGTCCCGCATCATTTCACTCGCTCTCCATTCAATCCCGCCGCACCTGGTGGTGTTGGCGACAACGCGCCTCATACAGTTCCGAGGCGCCGACAATCACCACCGGATCATTATAGTGAGCCGGCTGACCATTGACCAACCGTTGCGTACGGCTGGCAGGCTCTCCACATACCATGCAGATGGCGCGCAGTTTGTCCACCTCTTCTGCCTGGGCCATCAAAGCCGGCATAGGCCCAAAGGGTTCACCGCGAAAATCGGTATCTAACCCGGCTACGATGACGCGGATACCTCGATCGGCCAGTGTTTGAACGATAGAAACAATCTCATCATCAAAAAACTGGGCTTCATCAATGGCGACCACGGTCGTATCTACTTCCACCAGGCCCAGGATATCCGCAGCGCGCTGGATCGGCTGGGCGGCAAACTCAGTGCCCGCATGGGAGGTGACCTTCTCCACCGCGTAGCGGTTGTCTATGGCTGGTTTGAAGACCTGCACCTTCTGGCGGGCGATTGTGGCGCGGCGCAGCCGCCGAATCAATTCATCGGTCTTGCCACAAAACATTGAACCCGTGATAACTTCTACAGAACCCGTATGATGTTTCATTTGCCCCTCGGGAGAAAAAGGATTAGTGCTTTGGGTTGAATTCTACCACACGCTGCCTGATGGTTCTAAATGGGGGTTAAGACCAGCGTGCCCACAAAAATCATGTGCCTCATTTGGGGATTGTGACCCTGATTAAATTGGAGTATGATTATCAAAAATTGGCGCTCAATTGGGCTATTAAAGGCGGAGTTTTTCACTGGGGTATTGTGGCCATAACCATCCACTCAGGTTTAGCGAGTCTGGATGGCTCGCCGTTATTCATATTTCATGCTACAATGAAATCATAAGGTCAAAGGAGAAAACAAATGGCCGAACGCGCAGAAATCCAACAGGTAAAGCAGCGCCACCTGGAAGCCTTGCTCACCAAGCCCAACGTGATCGGCGTTGGCATGGGCTACAAGATCAGGAAAGGGGTGAAAACCTCAGAACTGTGTCTGGTGACCCTGGTGCGGCAAAAAATGCCGGTGGAAGGTTTGCCCCCCGATGCCCTGGTACCCCGCCAGGTGGATGGCATTGTTACGGATGTCATTCAGGTGGGCGATGTGCGCGCTTTGCAAGCGCGCACCGATCGCTGGCGCCCGGCTCCGGGAGGGGTGAGCATCGGACATTACAAGATCACTGCCGGCACATTGGGAGCGGTGGTGCGCGATCGCCAGAGTGGTGTCCGCCTGATCCTCTCCAACAACCACGTGCTTGCCAATAGCAACGATGCCAGCCCGGGTGACCCCATCCTCCAACCTGGGCCGGTGGATGGCGGACAAACCGCCACAGACACAATTGCCCATCTGGAGCGGTTTTGCCCCATACAGTTTGGCCTGGAGCCCGGAACCTGCAGCCTGGCCAACACTTATGCCGAGATCGGCAACGCCATTGCAGGCTTGCTCGGCTCCAAACACCGCCTGCAAACCATCCGCGCCGACCAGGCTGCCACGAACCTGGTGGACTGTGCCGTAGCCCGCCCGGTCAATGATGGTGACATACTGGATCAAATTCTGGAAATCGGCGAGGTTTCCGGCACGCTGGCGGCCACGCTGGGTATGCCCGTGCGCAAGTCAGGGCGCACCACCGGCTTAACCAACAGCGAGGTCCTGGTGCTGGATGCCACCGTCAATGTGTCTTACGGTGTAGGCCGTGTGGCTCGCTTTGAGAATCAGATCGTCACCGGCCCCATGTCTCATGGCGGCGACTCGGGTTCCCTGGTGGTGGCGGGCGATTCGTTGCAAGCGGTGGGGTTGCTCTTCGCCGGCTCGGATCAATCCACCATCCTCAACCCCATCCAGGCGGTGTTGGATTGTTTGAACATCACCATCTAATTTCTGGAAGGATGAGATGAGCGCCTCCGCGGACTTGGTTGAAAGAATTCGCCTCATCCGCCGCGCCTATGAAGGGGAGTTGATGGCTAAAGCCAACGTGGTGGGGGTTGGCGTTGGTTTTCGCCACCGCGGCGGTGTGCGCACCGATACCCCAGCCCTGGTGGTCATGGTCTCCAAGAAGTCCCCCTGAACCAACTGGCCGCTAAAGACGTCATCCCTGCGGAGATCGAAGGCGTGCCGGTGGACGTGCAGGAGGTCGGCGAGATCCGCGCCTTATAGGGATTCTTCACATTCCCGGGCTTAAATAAAAACTCCCATGGGGGCTTTCCCATGGGAGTGTCACTTCAAAGTCTGGCGATCAAACCACAATCTCTTCCCCTGGCTCAGGGATGGTGTAGCCAAACTGGCGCAGGCGCTTCTTCAGATCGGCCAGGGATTTGCGCCCAAAGCCGTCAATGCTCAACAGGGCAGTCTCACCCTTGGCCAGCAATTCCAGGGCCTGGCCAACTTTGGTGATGCCAGCCCTGGCCAGAGCTTCGGTGGCACGTGTGCCCAATTCGAGTTCGGCTATCGGCCGCTCGGGCGATGTGCGCGCCGCCTCGCGCGCCTCCAGTTCGCTCAAATATTCCTGGCGTGCCTGCAAGCGCTTATAGAAACGATCTACCTGCCCTTCAGTGTCCACAATGCGTTGCTCACCGGTAAAGAAGGGATGACACTTAGAGCACACGTCGGTGTGAATGACCTTTTTCGTCGAACCGGTCGTCCAGGTGTTGCCACATGCGCAAATCACCTGGGCATCCGGGTAGTAAGTAGGGTGAATTCCCGTCTTCATCAAAGCATTCCTTTCAAGCCTACAGGTTAGTTCGTGGTCGCTTCGCCGAGCGGAAGCACGCTGACACGCTTTCGGTCGCCGCGAATGACCTCATAAACCACATAGCCATCGGCAGTGGCGAAGAGAGTATCGTCCTTGCCCACATCCACATTGCGCCCGGGTTTCACCTGAGTGCCCCGCTGGCGCACCAGGATGCTGCCCGAACGTACAAACTGGCCGCTAAACACTTTGATCCCAAGTCGTTGGGCGTGACTATCTCGTCCATTGCGGCTGGAGCCGCCACCTTTTTTGTGAGCCATAATCGCCTCGCTATTCCACCGTAATTGAGTCAATCCTTAAACGGGTGTAATACTGGCGGTGCCCTTTTTTCACCCGATAGCGTTCCTTCGGTTTGTATTTGAAGACGATGAGTTTGGGCCCCTTGAATTGAGAAACCACCGTTGCCTGAACCCTGGCCCCATTGACAAAGGGCGTCCCGACTTTGATCTCATCGCCATCAGCCACGAGGAGCACCCGCTCCAGATCCACCTGTTCGCCTATATCGGCTGGGAAGCGATCCACCTCAATGGTCGTGCCTTCGATGGCTTTATACTGCTTCCCGCCATCTTCAATAATAGCATATTTCATGAACCTTCCTCCAGACTTCACTTCACCGCAAACCACACGCCTGCACAGCCCAGTAACAGGGAGCAGCGTCCAGGAGCGGGGAAGTTGGGGATACAGAATAGCGCCCCAGCCATCGCTTTGCCGGGGCAGTGCAGGCGCATATTATACCGATAACCCCCTGGACTGTCAACGATTTGTTACTGATCTTCGGGTACGAGTTTGGGTACGCGTCACAAAGAGCTCCCACCCTACCCGGGAGGCGAGGGAAAAGCGACGAGCCAGTATATTTTAGACATCTTTGCGACAGAGCAATATCAGGTCATTTAACTTCTATGGCCACACGGATAGAAGGTTCAACCCAGGTATACTCCGAAGTCAATTCCTGCGTTTCGGGATCCGCCAACAGGCGATAAGGACCACGGACAAGCACAACTATTAACTCATGGATTCCTACCTCTTGAGGGGCAACGAGATGCCCAAGGATCGTAAGCCTGCTACCAGCCGGAAGGGATGCAAAAGGTACCAGGATATCCTTATCAAGCGGAATTTGCTTAAAGTCTAAGAAACTAACAACCGCCATGGACTGATCAGGGCCTTCATCGTTCCCTAAATGGACATAATATTCAAGGATGTCCCCCGGCTTCACTGGCTGATAAGTCCAGGCATGCAACTCTTGGGGTGTCTTATCTCGATTTACCACAATCCCATTAAGAGAGGAGTTTTGATTGGGTTGAAATTGGCCTGTAATGTAATCAACGTGAGGAATATCTTGAGCGCCACTATCCGCCAGTAAACTGGCTCTCGTTGTATAAAGGTAATTCAGGTCTGTGTTAATGCGAAATTTCTCGCTCAGGTCATGTACATCGGGTTTATCGAAGGCAAGAACAATAAGATCATGAAATCCACGGCTTAATTCAGGCGTTTCTAAAGATATATATCTCTCCTCATTTTCTCTCATCTCGATCCGATAAAGAAGTTCGCTCCTGCCATCGTAAACACACGGTTGCTGGACGTAGTCTATCAAACAGGTTATCAGGAAAGTACCCCTTTCTTTCTGATTCATTAGCCAGTAATAACCTTTAAACCCAGTATTTGCCTTTACCCTGTAGGTGCGCCAGAATCCGCCTTCTCTTATTCCCTTTATGCCTACAGCAACGCCTTCACCGTCAAAAATCACCGTCGCTTTAATGGGTAGGGGTGAGAAAGCCCGTCCCGATAAACGGAATATATTTAGGGATAGGAATACGATCATTATCGGGATTGTCACCAGAAGTAAGGTCATTAATGGTCGCTTGACCATCAGATTTTCCTCCTGAGTAGCCTTTTACAAATCACCTTATAGATATCTTCGTTAAGAGAGCGTTTGGGAATTCCCTCTCACCCCTAACCCGGCTACCCAGAGGTATAGGAGAAAGGGACGGTTTCCAAATATCCTCTGTTTTAATTCAACAACTGGTATCTGTTACTGGATACCATGACGGATAATTTCTATGCTCGAAAAGATGATTCCCGCGCGCTTATGCCCGGGCATGTGAAATCAGTCTTTTTCGTGTTTACTGTAATATCTGCGCTGTTTGTATTGATCTTCATCCCTGTGTCGCTATAGGGGTTGCCATAAATCCATAACCTGCCTCTAACCCCAATTCTATCGATATCGCATGGCCACGAGGAATCATTAGCATCCCGAGACTTGGACTGATGTTTGGAATAGTTGTACAAAAGCCCTTGCACAATTTGAGAACTTGCTATCCATCTCATTGCCTCGCATAGAGCAATGCTCGTACCGGCCTCCCCATTGGCTCTTATTTCCGAAACAATTATTTCAATTCTTGATGGTGAGGAAGTTGGAGGCGTTACAGGTGGACGCGGTGCCTGAGCAATAGCCGGTGAAGCTATGCTTATCTACAAAATCAAGACCAAGAGCATTTGAAGAAATTTTGTTTTCATTGGATACTCCTGTTTACAATAACCTAATTGATACCTATTCCTGCTCATTCGTCGGCATTTCAAAGTCTAAACAGGCCACACCTCTGGCATGAATTACCGCAACCTCCCATAAGGTTGAGTGGCTAAATGGAGGTGTAAATGCCGGTAAAACTGTTTCATAAATACCCTCTTGGCTAACAGGTTGAGTCGCCTTTTCCTCAAGTTGGTAAAAATGTCCTGGTGTATTGAGCAGGCGAAGCAGGACTATAGGGACTTCACCTTCCAGGAGGCCTTCAACATGGATCTCAACTTTTTCAGGTGAAACCGGATTTACACCTAAACTCATCCCAGGCGGAAGAGATGTACAAACTACAGGCGTGGCAGTCGGTTCTGGCATAGCGGTCTCTACTTTAACCTGCTCCCCATAAGTCATCTGAGCCGCAACGAACCAGATAGAGTATCCCAAAACGGTCAAAACACCCAGGATGATGAATACCATAAATAACTTGGTTCGCTCCCTGCTCTGAAAGTTCATACTCCTCTCCCTGGCCAGAGACCCCACCTCGTCCCCCCTTCTAGAACAACCTGGCAAATGCCACCCGTGTTTTGAATTGATCTTTTACGGGTAGTAAGCACCAACTGCGGTCCTTCCGATATAGTAACTCCACTTATAAACGTCAGAATGCGATTCAGCCTTAACATATCCACCAAAATCTAAAAGTGGTTCGAGAACAGGAAAAGTTCTGGTGTAAACATATACCCAAGACCTTGTAGAATCATACCAGGCTGGATTAAATGGACCATAAGAGTAAATATCAGTAAAAGTATCGTTATCACAAGTTATACAAGCACTGCAACCCTAATAAACTTTTGCTGACTTAACGGTATAATTTGAATTGCTTCTCGTCCAGGAGACTTTTACTTTATATGGTTTGTAATATATTTTTACCCCACATCCGCCAGAAGAACAATATTTGTCAACGTGATGAAGGATCTTGTGTTCTACATACTCATTCTTCGAATAGATCCTTTCTCGATCCTCTTGTGAGAGAGAAGCGTTGTAAACACACGTCGAACTTACACCGCTGATAGCAGTTGCACTTTCCATATCGCATGTCACATCGTAACCTGCGGAATGAGGTAAATAGCCAGGGGGTGCTTGGCGCGTTATTGTCCAGTGTTCATACATAACCATTCCGCTCTTTGGGTCTATGCGTTGATAATATGAGCGGGATATGATTGGCCAATTTTCTTCTTTGTCAGTGGGCCTCTCTAAATTTACCCCTTCTTGAGCGCTATTAGCTATCAGGGTTGGGGTGAATATCATTGTGATAACCGTCAGTGCCAGGATACACCTGACAAGTACCACATACCACCCGTTCATCCGCTATCCTTTCCTTATGTGAAGGCAAATATTTTCTTTATGTAATATAGCAAAAAAAGGACCGTCAATTATATTTTCATTAAGGATAGGTTAATAATCGTTTAAGTTAACTGCATATCGAGTGCTCAGGGTTTAAAGGCATAGTCTCATTTGCGCTTGATAGGGCTTACAATCCCGATCACCGCTATAAAGGCCACTGCTCGCATCGCCAGCACGTCCGCCCCTGCCGCAATGCGATGAAGGGTTCGTGGCAAGAGGCTGGTGAAAGGCGTGCACTTAAAAGTTGTCAGGCAGACCGCCTTCACCCGAGCCACCTCAAATTGCGGTGAGCGTTGGGGGCAGAGCATCTCCACCCAACAAATCTGTCAAGCCAGGTTAAACACATTGCGGTTATGATAAAAGCATGGCTGATTGCGCCCAATGCGGCTTCAGTAACCCTGCGGGCATGCGTTTCTGCGGCAATTGTGGTCGCCCCCTGACATTGCCCAGCGGTGAACCACTGCTCCATACCACTTATTCAAGTAACGCCCCTGCGATTTCACCTTCCGAGCAAATGGGGGTGATGATGGGAGCCGACTTGCTGGAACGCATGCGCGCCGCCGGCCTGGAGGCGGCCGGGCAACAACGGCATGTCACCGTCTTGTTCGCTGACCTTGCTGGCTATACGCAACTCGCCGGCCAGCTGGACAACGAAGACCTGTATGACCTGATGGGACACTTCCTGCGGACCTTGATCAACGAGGTCTATCAATACGAAGGCATCGTAGATAAACTCATCGGCGATGGCTTGATGGCCCTTTTCGGCGCCCCTATCGCCCATGAAAATAACGCCGAGCGCGCCTTGCGGGCTGCCCTGGGGATGCAAGCCAGCCTGGCCGATCTAAACCGGCGCATCTGCCAGCGCCTGGGGGTGGAACTGCACCTGCGGGTAGGGCTGCATAGTGGCCAGGTGATCGTCGGTGGCCTGGGCGCTAACATGCTTATGGACTATACCGCCATCGGCGACACGGTCAACCTGGCGCATCGTCTCGAAGAAGCCGCAGCGCAAGACACCACCCTGGTCAGCCAGGCCGTTTATCGCCAGACCTGTTCCCTGTTTGACTTTGAGAGCCTGCCCCCACTACACCTGAAGGGATTCCCTCAACCCATGCAGGCTTATCGCCTGCTCGGCCCCAAACCCCACCCGGGCAGGGTGCGCGGCATCGAAGGCTTGCGCGCCCCCATGGTGGGCCGCCAACAAGAACTTGAACTGCTCAGGCGTAGCGTCCTGGCTCTCACCACTCATGGCCTGGGGGGATTTATCTGGATCAGCGGCGAGGCGGGCATTGGTAAAAGCCGCCTGGTAGCCGAATTCAAACAACTTCTCCCCACCTCGCTGCGTCTGGTAGAAGGCTCCAGCCTGACCTACCGCCGCTCTGTCTCTTATTGGATTTTTCTGGACCTGCTGCGCAATTACCTGGGTGTGACGCCTGACATGACCGAAGCCGAAATCAGCCAGCGCCTGGCT
>JBBILY010000054.1:14760-17399 GCA_037444705.1 Chloroflexota bacterium
AGTATGCGGTAAACGTGCCTTTGAACTGCTGCCTTATCTGGAGTTCCTCTTCTCGCTTAAACCATCCAACCCCTCAGCCGCTGAGCACATCCGCTACCTGGAAGCCAGCCAATTGCGCCAACACATCTTCCTGGCTGTGCGCGACCTGTTGCTGGCCGAAGCCCAACGCCAACCGCTCCTGCTTATCCTGGAGGATTTGCATTGGGCAGACGAGGCCTCCCTGGAACTGTTGCTCTTTTTGCTAGAGGCCGTGCGCCATGCCCCTTTGCTGATCCTGGCTGTCTCACGTCAGACAGAAGACCGCGCCCTGGAGCGTATCACTCAATGGGCGGTTAAACATCTGGCTGAACGCTTTATCCCCATCCACCTGCGCAACCTTTCCCCAGAGCAAAGCCATCAACTCTTGCTGCAATTGCTGAGCGTCCCCGATTTTCCCGAGCATCTACGGCAGAACATCCTTAAGCGCGCTGATGGCGTACCCTTCTATCTTGAAGAAATCCTGCGCATGCTGATTGATGGCGGCATCCTGCACAAATCCAATGGTGGATGGCACGTGGTAGAGACGCTGGATGACAACCAACTGGGTGTACCGGAAACCTTGCAGGAATTGATTCTGGCGCGTTTTGATCGCCTTCCGCCTTTTCACCGCCGCCTTTTGCAGATGGCGGCCGTGATCGGCCATCAGTTCCAACTCCGCTTGCTCACGGCGCTCTTGCCACCTGAAGAAAGGACAAATGTGGACCAGGCGCTAAAACATCTGGTGGAGCGAGAATTCATTCTGCCCATCGCTGAAGCGCCTAACCCGGTTTATGCTTTTCGTCACGTGCTCATGTCAGAAGCCATCTACGCCACGCTGCTCAAACGCCAACGCAGCCAGTTACACGGCCAGGTGGGTGAAGCTATCGAGCAACTTTATGCCGACCGTCTGGAGGAGCACGTAGAATTGCTTGCCCGCCACTATTCCTGGAGCCCGCGCCTGGATCGTGCCCTGCATTACTTAATTGCCGCCGGGCAAAAGGCCGCTTCGAGTTTCATCAATGAGCAGGCGCTCTTCCACTTCAACCAGGCCCTGGATCTCCTACCCAAGGTACCTCATACCCCGCTGCAGGCGCTGCATGTCAACCTCGGGCTGGGAGATGTGCAATCTTTAATCGGCAACTATTCCGCTGCCCTTCAGCATTATGAGGCCGCTTTGGCGGCTGCCACAGCCGAGGCCGGGCCAAGCGCCATCACCCTCAGGAGCACTCTGCAACGCAAGATTGCCCGCACCCTGGAACGGCAAGGGGATTATGAAGCAGCACTATCCCGCCTCTCGCTGGCGTTGCAGGCTCTGAACGCGATGACTGAGCCTTCTTCAATCGAGAAAGCCCAAATCTTGAGCGACATTGGCTGGATCCACTTTCGCCAGGGGAATTTCGTAGAGGCCGAAAAGTTGCTAAGCCAGGCTTTGAGCCTGGTCGAAAACAGCCGCGCTTACGATGTTATCGCCACGATTTATAACCGCCTCGGGGGGGTAGCCTACAATCAGGGCGATTGGAATCGCACGGCCGACTATCTACGTAAAAGTATCGCCATTCGCGAATCCATTGGCGACCTGGTTGGGCTGGCAACCTCCTTCAACAACCTGGGCCTTTTAGGCATCGAGATGGGAGACTTCGACAACGCCCTGGAAAACCTGACCCACAGTTTTGAACTGAAGAGCCGCCTGGGTCAGACAGAGGGGATCAGCATGACCCTCAATAACTTAGGGTGGCTGCGTATCCAGCGCGGTGAACTGGATGAGGCCGCCCAATGCCTCAAGCAGGCGCTGGAACTGGCGCGCCAGATCGGCTACACCTCATTGATCGCCGAAGTGCTCAAGAACCAGGGCGAACTCTATCTGAAGTCTGAGGCCTACGATAAGGCCACGCAAGCGCTGACCGAAGCCGCCCAAATCCTGAACGAATTAGGCACACGCGATCAATTGGTGGACACCTATACCCTCCTCGGTCAGGCCGCTTTGAGTGCCGGAGATTTAAATGCTGCCCGCACATGCCTGGATAAAATTCAAGATTTATCCATCTCCTTGAGCGACGAGACACGAGAACTCTCCTCCATACAACGAGGAGAATTCTGGCGATTTCGTGGCATGCTCGCTATGCACCTGGGGGAATGGGAAGCCGCGGCTCAATACCTGAAAATGAGCGAAAGAATCTTCCAGAGCCTGGGCAGCCGTCTGCATCAAGGTCGGGCTGCCTATCAATTGGGCCTCCTGGCTGAAGCCCAAGGGGATGCGCGCACCGCCCGCCTGCGCTACCGGGAGGCGGCCCTGCTATTCCGCAGCGTTGGCGCTCGGTTAGATCAAAAAGGCGCTGAAGAGGCACATCAGCGCCTTTCAGACTGAATTCTCTGCGCTCTAATCGGACAACATCCGATTGTGATCTATTGATCCCCCAACCAATAGCCAATTTGCATCACGACATCGCCCCAGAAGCCGCGGTCGCCCCAGAAACCGCGATCACTTGAGAAATTGCCATCACCCCAAAAGCCACCGTCCGCCCAGAAGCCACCATCTCCCCAAAAACCGCCATCGCCCCAAAAGCCGCGCTGCCGCCACAAGCGCACGGGACCCCAAACGGCGCACGTCCCGGCGACGCCCG
>JBBILY010000055.1:0-17121 GCA_037444705.1 Chloroflexota bacterium
ACCAGGCTTTCGCCCTGCTTGTCACCAGTAATTCGCGACTTTGAGAAAGCCATGACACTGGGCTTTCTCTACCTTGCATTCTGGAGAATTATCGAGTAGAATTACCAAAACAAATGTTCGAAAATAGCAGGGGGAATGTTTCAGAAAGAGGTGTGGTATGGAAATTGCTTTTTTTCAGCGCATACACAAGAACCTTCTACAGAAGCGGCAGAATCTAAGCCAGTGGCTGCAGACGACACCCCCTGCTAAAAGGCAAACCCTGTTAGGCGAGGAGAAAGAGGCTGCCCTCCAGGCTCACCTCGACGTGTTAGACGAAGCCCTCAAACGGGCGCAAGAGCAAACCCTGGGATTGTGTCAGATTTGCCAGGATTATATAGAAAGCAAACTCCTGGAAATGGACTATACCGCCAGCGTCTGCCTTGACCACCTCTCCGAGCCAGAGAGGCGGCAGTTAGAGGCCGAGTTAGAATTTCTGCAAATCGTTCAGCGCGCTCTCTTGCCTCAGGAGGTGCCCAGTGTGCCCGGCATGGATCTGGCGGTCTTCAGCCGCCCCGCTCAAATCGTCAGCGGCGATTACTTCGACTTCTTCCGCTTCAGCGACGGTGCCCACGGGTTAGCGATCGCCGACGCCATGGGGCATGGCGTTTCCGCCAGCCTGCTGATGACCTCCCTGCAGTCTGCTCTGCGCACCCTGGTGCCGGAACATGTTTCCCCTCTGGAGGTGCTGCGGCGGGTCAACCGCATTTTCATCCACAACGTCAACTTTACCACCTTCGTCACCGCCTTTTTGGGAAAGTTCGATCCCACCACTCGCAGGCTGACGTATGTCAACGCCGGGCATAACCCTCCTCTGCTCTGGTGTGGGCAAGAACAGCGGTTTAGCGGGCTAGGATCCACAGCAGCGGCGATTGGCCTGGTTGAGGACTATCATCCGGCTGAGGCGGCCCTCAGCCTCTCTCCGGGCGACATCCTGTTGTTCTACACCGATGGCGTAACCGAAGCCACAAACCCACAGCATGAAGCCTTTGGACAGGAACGCTTGCAGGAGATCGTGGGCCAAAACGCTCAATCCCCCGCCCAGGAGGTGCTCTACGCCATACGTCAGGCGCTTTCCGCCTACACCCAGGGCCTGGCAGCCTCCGATGATGTCACCTTGTTAATCTGCAAAGTAACTGGAGGATAACGCCTCTTGGTAGCCTTCCTTCTGCAAGGCCTGGCCTTAGGCCTGGCCGCCGCGGCCTCTCCTGGTCCCTTTCAGGCTTTTATCATCCATCAAAGCCTGAACCGGGGAGGCAAGCGCGCCGCGCCGCTTGCCCTGGCTCCGCTGCTCAGCGATGGGCCGATTATCACTCTGGTGCTGTTGCTGCTCATGCGCCTGCCGTTAACCTTCTTACGCCTGATAAGCCTCACAGGCGGCGTCTATGTTCTCTATTTAGCCTGGGGGCTGTGGCGTCAGTGGCGAGAGAGCGACCCGTCGCTCCAGGCCCACGCTTCACGCGGCGGAGGGCTGTGGCACGGGGTGCTCATCAACGCCCTCAGCCCCGGCCCATATACGTTCTGGACCCTGGTCAATGGGCCGCTCTTGCTCACGGCATTGCGCTACTCCTGGCTGCATGGGGGGATGTTTCTGCTGGGTTTTTATCTGGCTATGATCACCAGTCTCCTGGGCATCATCCTCCTGTTTCATCAGGCGCGGCGCCTGGGGCCAAAGATTATCCGCGCTCTGACCCTATTCAGCATCGTGATCCTGGTGGTCTTTGGGGCGTTGCTGCTCAAACACAGCCTGGGATAATTGTAAAATTCCAGTATAATATTGATAAATTAGGTCTGGTTCATCTACATCAATCAGGTCTTTTTTGATCCCCCAATCCCATGAGCCCTGTCGAACCCGATTGGTCGCACATCCTCCGTCTATGTCTGCTCTCGCGCCAACTCGACCGTCTGGAGATCGAGAGACTGACCCCTCAAGGTCTCGTGAAGTATCAATTCTCCGCCGCCGGCCATGAACTGGCGCAGGTGCTTCTAGCCCAGGCATTGGATCACCCCCACGACGCGGCCAGCGTTTATTACCGTTCGCGACCTTTTATGCTGGCATGTAGTCTGAGTGTGGCTGAGGCTCTGGCCGCAGGCATGGCGCGCAAAAGCAGCCCCAGCGAAGGTCGTGACGTGGGCGTGGTCTTTAACCTGCCGCGTCGCCATGGCCCGACCGTCCTTCCCTCTTCCGGCGATGTGGGAGCTCAATATACGCCTGCAGCCGGTTGGGCACAGGCAATTTGTTATCGTCACACCGTGCTGGGAGAATCCGATTGGAACGGAGCGATAGCCGTCGCCCTGGGAGGCGATGGCAGTGTGGCCTCCAATGGCTTTTGGGCCGCCCTCAACATTGTTACCACGCTCTCCCTGCCCATGTTATTCTTCATCGAAGATAATGCCTACGGGCTGTCTGTGCCTTCTTCCCTACAAACGCCCGGCGGAAACATTGCCACGAACTTAGCCTGTTACTCCAACCTGTTCGTCCTGGATGGGGATGGAAGCGAGCCGCGCGCAGCCTGGGAGAAAATCCGCACGGCTGTGGAGCATGTGCGCAGCGGCGCCGGGGCATGTTTACTGCGCCTGAGCGTGCCGCGCCTGACGGGCCATACCTACGTTGACGATCAGTCTTATAAGAGTCCCCAGGAGCGCGCGGCTGAGGCGGAACGTGACCCTCTGCCGCGACTGCAGGAAATGCTTGGCATCGATTCAACCGCTTGGGAAAGCCTCGTAAAAGAGACATGGGCTGAAATCTCGTCCGCCCTGGAGGTAGCCCTGGCTCAGCCAGAGCCCACCCTGGAAGAAAGCCTCCCCCATCGGTTCTATCAGGGGGTTGCCCCACTTCAGGGGGGATTGCGCCCCGAAAGGGCTTTGATACCTTTGGGAAAGAGCCAACCTCAACCTTCAGGGCCACGGATAAACATGATTGACGCCATCCGCCGCACGTTGGAGCACGAGATGCGCCTGAACCCCCGTCTGGTGGTTTTTGGTGAGGATGTTGGCGTCAAAGGGGGTGTGCATGGAGCCACATTGGATATGCAAAAACACTTCGGAGAGACTCGCGTATTTGACACCTCGCTCTCCGAGGAAGGCATTATCGGGCGCGCCGTGGGTATGGCTCTGGCGGGACTGCTTCCCGTGCCCGAAATCCAGTTCCGCAAATATGCCGATCCCGCCTATGAACAGATCAACGATCTGGGCACACTGCGCTGGCGCACCGCGGGTAAATTCGCCGCCCCTGTAGTGGTGCGCATTCCGGTCGGCTTTGGCAAGCGCAGTGGCGACCCCTGGCACAGCGTCAGCGGCGAAGCCTCTTTCGCCCATCTGATAGGCTGGCAGTTGGCTTACCCATCCAACGCCGAAGATGCGGTAGGTCTATTACGCACCGCGCTGCGGGGAGATGACCCCACCTTCTTCTTCGAACATCGCGCCCTCCTGGATACCCCTGAAGGGCGCCGTCCCTATCCAGGGGACGACTACTGCCTACCCTTTGGGCAGGCCGCAACCCTGTGTCAGGGTGATGAACTGACGATCATCTCCTGGGGAGCCATGGTCTGGCGTTGCCTGGAAGCCGCCCAAGCTTATCCAGGGCGGGTCACTGTCCTCGATCTGCGCACCATCCTCCCCTGGGATCAACACACTGTGCTGGAGAGCGTGAAGCGCAGCGGCAAAGTCTTAATCGTACACGAGGACAATCTGACTGGCGGTTTTGCAGGGGAAATTATGGCCACCATCAGCGAACAGGCTTTCACTTATCTCGACGCCCCTCCAGCGCGTATGGCCGTCCAAGACATCCCCATTCCTTATAATGTACAGGTCATGGAGGCTTTACTGCCGCAGGTGGAAAGCATCCAGGGCAAAATCGCTTCCCTGCTCGCCTTTTGAGGCGCATTGACCCTATTCAAGGATCGTTAAGCCCTGATGACTCTGCAAATTATCACCCCCTATTCCGTTCAGTTAGGTGTGGTTGGCGCCGGCACGATGGGGCGCGGCATCGCCCTGAGCGCCTTACTCAATGCAATGACGGTGATTCTTTACGATATATCTCCTGCAATGCTCCAAAGCGCTCACGAGTATCTACGCGCTCATCTCGAGCGCAAGGGGCGCCTCCACACCCTGGCAAACCTGACTTTAACCGCCCAACTGGAGCATCTACACGGGGCGAATGTGGTGATCGAAGCTGTGCCTGAAGACCTAGAACTCAAACAAAATCTTTTCGCTCGCCTGGATCAAATCTGTCCTCCGTCTACCATCCTGGCTACCAACACCAGCACCCTCTCCGTGACGGCTATCGCCGCCGCGGCACAAACGCCGCAGCGCGTGATCGGGATGCATTTTTTTAATCCAGCCCCCGTCATGCCTCTGGTGGAAGTGATCCCGGCGGCCCAAACCGCAGATGAAACCGTGCAGGCCGTGCTCGCTCTGGCTGAAAGACTTGGAAAAACCCCGATTGTCGCCAGGGATACCCCTGGTTTTATCGTCAACCGTGTCGCCAGACCTTTTTATGGCGAAGCGCTGCGTCTGCTGGGCGAAGGGGTAGCCTCTGTGGAAGAGATTGACCGCCTGGTGCGTCTGGGAGCAGGCTTCCGCATGGGCCCTTTTCAACTCATGGATCTGATCGGCATAGACGTCAATTTCTCTGCCACCCAATCTATGTATGAACAAACCTTTGGCGAACCGCGCTATCGCCCCCACCCTATACAGACACGCCTGATCCAACAGGGACACCTGGGGCAAAAAACTGGCCAAGGCTTTTATCGTTATGACCTCCCCACCCCCGCCGACCCGCCTCCTCCGCCCATTCTCGGTGGCAAAGGGACAATCTACCTCACTCCAGGTAGTTGGGCGCCAAGCCTGGCGACATTGTGCCAGAAGGCAGGTTATCAGGTGGTCCATCACCTCCCTCCAGATGCGGTTGAGATCTCCGTGGCTATTGCTCAAGCGGGTACCCAAGAGGGACTGCGACAGCAACTTCGGGAAATGGAGCACCTCCTGCCCACCCATATCCCTATCATGTGCCCTTGCGCTGAAGTCACCCTGGCTGAAGCCCTGACCTGGGTCAGCCATAAGGAGCGCCTGGCCGGCTACGACGGGCTATTTTTTGCCACAGGACAAATGGTCACCCTGGTGGCTTCGTCCTTTCTCACTCCAAGGACGCAGGAAATTTTAGGGAAATTTGTCCGCAGTCTGGGTCGTTTGCCCTTGTGGATCGAGGATAGCCCCGCCCTTATCTTACCCCGTCTGATGTGTGCCCTGGCCAATGAAGCGGTTTTCGCCCTCCAGGAAAGGGTGGCTACCGCCGATCAAATTGACCTGGCCATGCAATTAGGCGCAAATTATCCCCACGGCCCCCTGACCTGGGCTAAAAGCCTGGGTTACGAAAAAGTTGTGCGGGTGCTGGATCATTTGCACGCAGAATTGGGTGAAGAACGCTATCGGGTTGCTCCCCTGCTGCGGCGTTGGGCGCGCCTGGAGCAAGCCAATCTCTAGACCCAGGCGCGCCACAGCCTATCTCCGATTAAAAGTCACCTTCCCTCACATAAGGTGCACTCCAAAGCGCTACCTGCAACACGACGGATTTAAACCAGGCCTGATGCATCTTTTCCACATCTTCGGGGTTGTGCCCTTTCTTCGCCAGAAACGGCTTGATCGTGGCAGTGATAGGGTAGATAAAAGCCACCAAGTATCTGTAAGGAATATGCGCCACCGCGTTCACGCCGTCCGTTTGATTCTTTTTCGAGCGGTGGTGCCGCAGTCCAATTTCTTGTTGATAGTCTAACCAGGTCTGGTCATAGGGGCGGTTACAGGTATCTAAAATCCACTGGCCGAAACGCCGTCGTACAGCCTCCAGATAGCCCATAATTGGATTGCCCTGGCCATCGGTGAAATAGTAGAGCAAATGCGGATGGGAAGCTACAAACCCATACCAAACATCTAACACATCTTCAACTTGATCAGACAGCACCTCCCCCGCCATCCGCAGGTATTTTTCATCTTCTGGGCTAAACAATGCCGCCTTCTTCAATTTTTCCCATTCATCCAAGGTTAGAGGCGATTGAGTTGTGGTGTCACTAAAAGCATATCCTGGAATGGTCATGGTTAAATCCTCCTTTGGCGAATTCTTCATATGTTTTTTAACTCATAGCCTGCCTGAAGCAGGGTTTGATTTAACTCCTCATCTGAAGGCTCCGTGAGCACGACCTTAAATTTCCCCTCCCCAAAAACCAGGGTTGGGGTACTGCAAAAACCAGCGTTGACAAAAATGACAAATTGGGCAGCCTGACTCTCTTGTTCTACATCCACCTCCTTAAAAGGTACTCCAAGTCTGATTAAGCGCTCTCGTACGCGCTGGGTATCTTCACAATGACTTGCGCCATACATCGTGATCGGGAGAGGCATGTTACCTCCTATCAGGAGAGGGTCTTATGCACTCGGAGGGGTGAAGTCTGGACACTCCAGATAAGTCTCAGCCTCAGGCAAAGGTGCATCCATATACGCACAATGATGAGGCCCCTGAGGATCACCTGGATGGGCATTCTTCTGAAAGAACTGGCAGTTCCAGCACATCTCATACACACTGACATGGCCCGCTGCTTGTAATCGGCGCACAATTTGTTGCGTGGCCCGCTGCAAGACGCGCTGCTCTTCCTCCGAAAGCGCGGCGATAACTGCTTCAACTTCATCCAGTATTCCCTCAAGGGCTAAGGTCTCTCTTTCTCCCGTTCCAGTCAGCCTGAGCGTGACCACACGTTGATCATCCGCTAGCGGTTGGCGTTGCAGTAAACCCTTCCGTTCCAGGGCATCGGCCACACCGCTGGCAGTGGCATAAGTGACCGCTAAACGTTGGGCCAGCCCACCAATGGTACGTACTCCAGGGCGTACATGTTTGAGAAACAATAAGGCCTGGATTTGGGCTGCGGAAAGCCCGCTGGCCTCGCCGCGCTGGCGCAGAATGTGGCCTATGGCCTGGCTAATACGATATAAGGCAATCGTGACCTGCCCAGCAAAAGACTGACGATGACGAGGATCCAAAGTAGACATTATTTAGTACTCCTAAATAATTATAGCGTCTTGCAAGAAAAATGTCAAGCCCCGTCTTTCCACATGGAGGTTACCGACGCATATTAACCTGGCGCTTGATCATTGCGAGTTTCAAGACAGCCAATGGCACACCAGGTTCCTGATCAGGGTTGATTGGGATGCCCTTCTAGACAGAATCCTGCCTTTTGATGTCAAAACCCCACTTTAATTAACCAGACCAAAACTCAAACCAAAGGTGCAGGTCTAACCCATCTGCGCGTTTAGTCTGATCCCTTGTCATTCACCTATTAACAATCTCTTGAACGTCTCTTTCGTAAGGAGTTGAACGTCTATGCTTGAATCTAGAAACGGTCTGACATCCTGGATCAGTCTTGACCAATCCATGGTTTGGATGCGTTGCCACAGGATATCGCGCCAGTTCTCCAGGGTTATGGCCGGTCCATCCCATGCGGTTTGTCGAAGGGCATTATTAAGCATCACCAGGTTAGGCGCTGGCCACTCTGGATCAGAAAGATACCACATCAAGTCATATAAATCGCGCCCTTTAACATAACGTCGTTGTAAGACAGCATGTATTTTGCCTGCTAGCAAGCTCGACTTATCGTGATGTTGCAATTGAAGCACAACATATCGGCGCACGATAGATGTCTCCAACACAGCCCCAGCCGGCGGGTTTGTATCCACTTCAATCCTCACTGCTAAAACTTGAGATTGATGCATAGCCCCATTTCTCTGCAAGGTATGCAAGATGCGCGCCTGGAGATACTCACGCGCTAGGTTGCGCCCCTGAATCGGGTTAGAGGCCCGCTCAACCAGTGACCTTAAGTAGTCTTTCACAAGGCTTTGTACTCCTCCTCCGCGCTTCTCATTGCCAGGATGTTGTCAACCGCCCGATACATTTTGGGGCTATCAAACCATTGTGCCTGAGTTTGAAGTGTCTCGGGGTTCACCACATGTAAATTCTCCAGGCGTAACCCATCCAGATATGCCTGTGTCTCTCCTCCGGGTTGGAGGTACACCAAATCAAGCAGCGCTTTTTCAGGAGTAGCGACCAGAGCTTGTTGTCGCGGTGCCACTTCGAGCAGGCGATAGCCGCGCAACAGTGACGGCTTGATATGGTGAAAACGATACACGCCTAGCGGAGTTTTCCAGGTGCCTGGTCGTCCACCTGTGACACTGATCGTTTCGTGGACAATCTCGGGAATCATTCCATAATATGCCAAAGCGGTCTCACAACTTACATATGAGCCATCACGCAAGCGGTTTACCACCAGAAATGGGTGCGGGTGCACTTTCTGATACGGTGATGCGAGGGTATATAAACCACGACGTAGTTGATAAATCTTGCCGCTCCTCTTCCAGCGCGCTAATTGCAGGCGGATAATGTGTGGATCAACATCACCCGCCAGGAGAAGAGAGGATTCAAACAGGGGTTCCTCCCCTACTAGCGCCAGTAGGTCTTTATATTCCATGCTATTATGTTAGTACAGATGATAATTTATTGCAACAAGAATCGTCGGCGTGATGGTAACATACACGGTTGGCAAGTTGAGAAATTGAGCGCGCTCAGTTTTGACACTTAGCAGGCCAGTCCAGGGTCACGCAAGAGGCAAACAGCCTTCAACCCCAACCAGGACTTGTAGCCCCGCAGGCCGCGTCTGGAATTGGCTCACCTGGAGCCTACCTCAGTTTCCCCACCATTGAGTGGTAACTTCCCCGATCCTAAGCGGCGATCAGCAGCATCGGCTTCTTCACCTTCATCACTGGATACACCCCATCTACCCCCAGCAGGTGCATGGTCTTGTGGGCATGGCACCTAACCAGGAGGCCACTCTTCCAGGAAATAGACATGAAAAGGCTGCCAGCCATCAAGCAATAAATCGGCAAAATTAACTCTTATTTGTTATAATTATGCTACCGAGCCGAATTACAGGACGAACCCACGATGAGCGATCGCATTTTCAGTGGCAAATCACCCGAAACGTTTCACTTTGAGGCCATCCGTTATGAGAAAGACGGCTATCGCGCCACGATCACCATCAACCGTCCCGAGGTGCTAAATGCGGTCAATTATCAGGTGCTGGCCGAGATGAACCTGGCGCTCAAGGACGTCAGTTGGGATGACGGTGTGGCCGTGTTGGTGCTCACGGGGGCGGGGGAACGCGCCTTTTGCACTGGAGCCGACCTGAAAGAGCAACGTCAGTCTCTCAAACGCCCGCGCGACTACTGGAAGTGGATTGGCGAATTTATCGAGGTGCATGAGCGCCTGCGCAACCTGGGTAAACCGACCCTGGCGCGTTTAAATGGCATCGTTGTCGGTGGGGGCAATGAGTTTAATTTGTCCTGCGATCTGGCTGTGGCGGCTGATGACATCTACATTCGCCATGTTGGCACCAGCCGTGGCAGCGTCGCCCTGGCTGGTGCGACGCAGTTCCTGCCACTGGTCGTAGGCGAGCGGCGGGCGCGGCAGATTTTACTGCTTAACGAGGAAATCCCGGCTGCTCAAGCCCTGGAATGGGGGCTGGTCAATTGGGTGGTGCCCCGCTCACATCTGGATGCCAAAGTGGATGAAGTGGTTCAAAAATTGGTGAATAAATTCCCTGAAAAAACGCGCTACACCAAACAACAACTCAACTTCTGGCGCGACCTTTCATGGCATCTCACGATTGGCCACGGGCGCGATTGGCTCGCCATCCACAACACCAGCCCGGAAACCTGGGAAGGGATACGCGCCTTTATGCAAAGGCGCGAGCCAGATTACGCCAGCCTGCGCCGCCGCTGGAAAGAAGACCAGGCTCCGGAATGGCTGGACGGGGCTATACCCGACCTCGAAGATGAATGACCTTCTGGCTGATAATCACACCTTTCCTACTAACTGTGCGCATCGCCTATGGAAAACGCCATGACCGCTAACCAGGATATCTCGCCCTCCGAAGACGAAAAACTGCGCGCCTTTGAAGAGCGCATCCGTCGCGGCGAGAAGATTGAACCCGGCGATTGGATGCCGCCTGAATATCGTCGTCAACTTATACGCATGATCTCACAGCATGCCCATAGCGAAATCGTGGGTCAGTTGCCCGAGGGCGCCTGGATTACTCGCGCCCCCAGCCTGCGGCGTAAGATGATCCTGCTCGCCAAAGTGCAGGATGAAGCTGGCCATGGCCAATACTTATACCACGCCGCCGAGACGTTGGGCATTAGCCGCCAGGAAATGCTTGAGGCCCTGCTTACGGGGCGGGCAAAGTATTCCAACATCTTTAACTACCCCACACTGACCTGGGCAGATGTGGGCGTGATTGGCTACCTGGTGGACTTTGCCGCCATCCTCAACCAAACCATGCTGGCGCGCTGCTCCTATGGTCCCTATGCGCGCGCCATGGTGCGCATTTGCGCCGAAGAGAATTTCCATAAGAAACAGGGCCAGGATATCGTCATCAAACTGGCTCGCGGTAGCGCGCGCCAGAGGGCCATGGTGCAGGACGCGATCAACCGCTGGTGGTGGCCAACTCTGATGATGTATGGGCCGCCAGATGACGCTTCCCCTAACAGCGCCTTGCTCATTCGTTGGGGAATCAAAACCCGCACCAACGATCAGTTGCGCCAGGACTTTGTAGATAAAATCGTGCCCGAGTTACATGCCCTGGGGCTAAGCATCCCCGACCCGGAGTTACATTATGATCCGCACCGCGGTCACTGGATAACCGGCAAAATCAACTGGGATGAATTCTGGCAGGTAATTCAAGGCAAAGGGCCTTGCAACGGAGAACGCATGCAGGCCCGCCTGCGCGCTCACCAGGAAGGGCGTTGGGTACGAGAAGCCTTAGACGCCTATGCTCAGAAATATGGGCGCTAATTGATACCATATGTCAGATACACAATGGCGCCGTTATCAGGTTTTTATCCAGACCCATCCTGAGGCTGCTCATCAGGATGCCGGTTCTGTGCATGCCCCTGACCCCGAAATGGCTTTGCTCAATGCGCGTGACGTCTTTTCCCGCCGCCCAGAATGTGTGAGTATGTGGGTGATCGCCTGCGAAGCGATTTACGCCTGCTCTGAGCAAGAGATCATCAATGACCAGGGGCAGGAGCCTATCCATGAGGATGAGCGTGCCTTTGAAGCCTATTATGTCTTTTGCAAAGAGCAACATTCGGCGCCGATGACTCTGCGGGGCAAGGTGGAGGCGAATTCACCGCGCCAGGCAATCCTGAAATCGCGGGCGACCTTCTCCTCCCATCAATCTCCATTGCTCTGGTGGGCTTTTCCCGCTTCCCAGGTGACTCAGAGCCAACCCAGCGAGGTTGAAAGCTTCTATGCCCCCGCCCGCCATAAAACCTTCCGCCTGTCCACCGATTTCCATACCCACTCTGCCATGCGGACCATACGAACTAAAAAACCTGGTTAGCAGCATGAAAACAACCCTGCAAAACGCCCTGGCTGACTATCTTCTGGCGATGGCGGACGATGAACTCATCTTAGGCCACCGCGATTCCGAATGGTGCGGCTATGCCCCCATTCTAGAAGAAGACATTGCCTTTGCTAACTTGGCCCTGGACGAAATCGGCCATGCCAGCCTGTGGTACACCCTCCTGGCCGAACTCAGGCGAGAAGACCCCCAGACTTACGCGGATCAACTTGTCTTTTTCCGCCAGGCGCGGGAATATCGCAATATCCAGATGGTGGAATTGCCCCCAGGCGATTGGGCGTTCAGTATGCTGCGCCAGTATCTGTTCGACGCTTTTGAACAGGTGCACCTGAGCGCCCTCAGGCAAAGTCGCTATGCGCCTGTGGCAAGCGCGGCAGCCAAGGTTCTTACCGAAGAGTTATATCACTATCGCCACACCTCGGCTTGGGTGCGCCGCCTGGCTCTTGGCACAGATGATAGCCACATGCGCATGCAAAAAGCCCTAGATGCGCTCTGGCCTTACGTCGCCCAACTCTTTGTGCCTTTTACAGACGAGCCGCTCTTGCTTCAAGAGGGTTACGTCCCCACTCGGAGTGAATTGGAATCCCAGTGGAATGCAAAGGTAACCCCCTTCCTGCAAGAATGCGCCCTCAGTTTGCCTCAACCCAGCCCTACAAGATATGCTCGTGATCAACACACCCCACATCTCAAGGTGCTCCTGGCTGAGATGCAATCCGTAGCCCGCCTGGAGCCCGGAGCGGTCTGATAAAAAGTTCTCGCTGGCGTCTCTCTGGAAAATCTAAGATGAGTCACCTGAGCCCAGATCAAATATGGCATTTGCTGACCAAAGTCGCCGATCCAGAAATTCCTATGGTTTCGATCGTTGACCTGGGAATAGTGCGTCAGGTCGGACTACAGGGGAACAAGATTATCCTGATCCTGACTCCAACCTTCTCGGCGTGCCCCGCCCTGCATTGGATCGAAGCCCAGGTGATAGACCTCTTGCGTCAGTCAGGTGCGGCTGAGGTTGAGGTTCGCTGGAGCCTTACGCCTCCATGGAGCAGCGATTGGTTGACGCCTCAGGCACGTCAGGCGCTCACCCGCGTTGGCATCGCCCCGCCTCCCCGCCATGATGGACGCCTAGAAGTGGCGCTGGAGCAGCCGGTGTCCTGTCCGTATTGTTCATCCACGAACACCCAAATGAAGAACGATTTTGGCCCTACCCTATGCCGCGCAATCTATTATTGCCATGATTGCCATCAGCCTTTCGAACGCTTTAAACCCATCTAAACCCTCAGGAGATGCGAATGTCCAAATTGATCGCCCTCTATAAACACCCCCCTGATCCATCTGCATTTGAGCAGGCTTATTTTGACACCCATCTGCCGCTCATCGCTCGCCTACCCGGCCTTAAGAAAACGGTCATCACCCGCCTCACCCGCACCTTAATGGGGGAGGCTTATTATCTGATGGCTGAGATGTACTTTGAAGATGTAAACGCCTTGAAGAATGCTATGAAAAGCCCGGAAATGGCAGCCGCCGGAGAAAATTTAAACTCCTTTGCCGCGGGTCTGGTGACCTTACATTTTGGGGAAGAAATCTGATCTTTCCTTGGTGTATTTTATTCGATCGTCATCTTGATCTTACCCCAAACGCGTTGAAAGGCCTTGACCACCTGAGGGTCGAAGTGAGTGCCGCTACAACGCACAATTTCCTCGTAAACCTTGTCCGCCGAAAGCGCCCAACGGTAGGAGCGGGAGGTGAGCATAGCATCCAGGGAATCGGCTACGGCTACGATGCGGGCTGACAATGGAATCGCCTCCCCCACCAGGCCATCCGGATACCCCTGACCATCCCATCTCTCATGATGATGGCGGATGATAGGCACCACTGGCGCCAGATAAGGGATGTTCTTCACCATCTCCGCGCCGATGACAGGGTGCTTTTTCATCTCGTCCCACTCGGCTTCATCCAGAGGGCCGGGTTTGGTCAAAACGTGTTCAGCGATTTGGATTTTGCCAATATCATGGAGGATGCTGCCATATTCCAGATAGTTGCGGCGGCTGTCCGTCCAGCCCAACTCTTGGGCAATGAGCACGGCATAATCCCGCACGCGCTCTACATGACCCCGCGTATAGTGATCGCGCAACTCGATGGCGTTGGCTAGCATAATCAGGCTGGCTTCGTAAGCCTGCTCTAATTGCGCCAGCAGGAGTTGTTGGTTGCGCGCCAGGCGCGAACGAATGGTGGTAATCAACTCCTGGCGTGAGACGGGCTTGACCAGATAGTCTTCCGCCCCCATTTTTTTACCGGTAAAGATATCCTCCCGCCCCTTGCGCGCGGTAAGGAAGATAAACGGAATCGAGACCCACTCAGCCCTTGAACGTACAAGATCAAAGAAATCATAACCATCCATCCCTGGCATGGCGATATCGGAGAGGATCAAATCTGGATGCTGCACCTTCATCTGCTCCAGGGCGTCTTCACCGTTTACCGCCTCGAGCACATGATAGCCTTCAGATTCGAGTAATGCCTGTAAGCCCTGACGCAATATATCGTTATCTTCTACGACAAGGATGGTTTCACCAGCCATTCCTCACCCCTTAGAACTGGAAAATAAACGCAAAAGGTCGAGCCTTTGCCCACTTCGCTGTGTACTTCTATGTGGCTTTCATGCATCTCAACGATTTCCTTAACAATCGCCAACCCCAGTCCGGTGCCGTGAATCTTGCTCTGGCGCACCATGCGCCCACGGTAAAAGCGATCGAAAATGTGTGGGCGATCTTCGGGATCAATTCCGATGCCAGTATCTTCGACTTCCAGACAGACACAGTCTTTCTGCTCATAAGTGCGTACACGGACTACCCCCTTGGGTGTGTAGTGAATTGCATTGGCAATCAGGTTTGTCGCCAGGCGTGCTAGTTGATTAGGCTCGCCCAACATCGGAGATAGATCGGGTTGTGGTTCATACACCAGTTCCAAGCCCGCGGCCTCGGCCAGGGGGCGGTGCGCGGTGACGACTCGATCCAATACCGCGTTTAAGTCCACGGCAGTGAATTCTACCCCCTTGCTTTTACCACGCGTCAGCCGCGATAAGTCTAAGATATCCTCCACCAGTTTGATCAAGAGACTGCTCTGATCTTTAAGCACCTGCAGATAGTGATCTCTTTTGTCGGGTGGGGCATTCTCCAATAACTCCAGATACAGGCCAATATTGGTCGTGGGTGTGCGCAACTCATGGGAAACGTCGGAGACAAACAAGTCCTTCAAACGATCCAGTTCCTTTTGTTGGGTGATATCGCGCTGGCTGCCCACATAACCTGTAATCTGACCCGTTTCGTCGCGTAATGGGGCGATGGTCATCAGGACATCGTAAGAGCGCAGTGCCTCTTCACCCTCACTGTCCTGGCGCAAACCCACCAATTCGCCCGACCATACTGCGCCTCCAGCCGTGACCTGACTGATCCCTTCACGCAGTGCTGCGACATCCTCGATTTCATATAATGACCATAGTTCTCGTCCCAACAATTGCGGCAGATTATAGCCACTTTGCTCTTCAAAAGCAGCGTTAGCCAGGGTAATTCTGCCATCAAGATCAGTGACCACCACCCCTTCCCCCACGCTGGCTAGGATCGCCTCTACCCGCTTCTTGGCGGCATTGAGCTCTTCGGTGCGCTCAGCCACACGCTGCTCCAACATGGCATTATGCTGACGCAGGCGCATCACCAAATGAATATTCTCGATCAAAGGCGCCAGATGGCGCGCCGTGACCCGCAGGATATCGGTGTCTTCCCCGCTGAAGATATCCCCCCCGAATTTTGGCCCCAGGGCGAGCAGGCCCAGGACATTACCATGCCCGATAATGGGCACCCAGAGATAGGTCTGTTCGGTGTTGAGCAGGTCCAACTCGGCTGGGGAAAGCGTAGCCTGGCTCAATGCCTGGCGCAGAACCTCGCGCTCGATGGAGCCGCCCACATGGAGTAAATAGGAGAGGCTGCTACGCGGCAAGGGTGAATAGGTACGGCGCGGTTCGCGAGTGGGAGGTCGGGGCGCCACAGCGATGACGCGGTAATCTCCATCCACATCTGCTAGAAAGAGACACACTTCCTCCAAGCGGATCACCCGCACCAGGCGTTCGGTCACGGTGTCGGCCAGCACCTGTAAATCGGTTATCTGCTCCAAACCCTGAGTGATGACGGAGATCGCACTGCGATAGTCATACCAGCCGCCATAAAAGGCAGTGTCCACCAGATGCTGCACGAAGTTGTGCAAGGGCACATATAAAGTAGCCAACACCAACACCAGGATGGTGTTGACCAAAGGCTCATTACTTTGCACCCCCGGAAAGAGATGGCTCACAGCGTAAGAGAGCAGCAAATACACCATGCCCAAGATGGAATAGACCAGAATGAAGGTGGCTCCACGGTTGACATGGCGCTCAATCTCGATCAGGCGATAGCGCAAAATGGCAAAGCCATAGGTAAGCGGCAGGACGCCCAAAAACAGGGTAACCATGGAAACGGGCAACAATGAGCGGCCCAGCAAGACTTCCGGCACCAAATATAACGCCATCGGCGGTAGCAGGGCCAAGGCACCCCCCAGCAACACCAGTCGGATCTGACTGCGCACCCCGGCTGAGGTGGTAGTGCGATATGCCTGGATCAATAACCCTACCGTTAGCAGGAAACTTAACGCCAGAAAGGCACGGTTAGCCAAAAGTAAAAAGGAAAAGAAGTGCCTCTCTCTCAGGTCACGCAACACCAGATAGAGATATAAGAACGCCCCCAGCCCTCCCAAGACATACAAGGCTTTCAGAACCCGAAACTGGTTTTTGATCTGGGCTTCCTGAGGAAAATACAAGTGAAAATGCACCAACAAGGGGCTGATTATCCAGGATAGAGAAGTATACAAAACCCCTGTCCAATAAGCTCCAAAGTTGCTACTCACCCCCGCGATCAGCACCAATGCTGCCGCCTGAAAGAAGACAAAAAACACAAGGGCAGAGCGCTGACGCGCCATGAAGGCGCGAATGCCTACCCCCACTACCCAGAAGATCAACGCCACTAGAAGAGGCACCAGAGAGATCGCATTAGCCCCGAAAGTGGGTTTTCCTAATGTGATGACCACCTGCACAGGTTGACCATTTCTTTCCACAACCAGAATAGCCTGATCACCTGGCCGCTTATGAGGATAAAGGGGCCAGGCCTTATCAAGGCTCACACCATCTACGCTGAGAATGACATCCCCTTCGAAGATCTTCCCCTCAGCCGGCCCACCAACCTCTACTCTTCTCACCACACCGGTGGCGCTGAGATCAGAGATGCCATCATAAGGATAGGTGAGCGCTAACCACACTCCCCAAATCAAGAACAGGAACGCCATCAAGGCAATCAGGAACGGCAGAGTTAGCCACCAGCGGCGCAGGTTAAACATCTCAGCACCCGTATTGATGAAATTATTCTATCACAGAGGGGCTGGATGGGAGGCTTACCAACCTAGCAGCCAACTCTTTTGTAAGCCATGTTAAGCCCCTGGACTCTCGGAGGTCAGTTTCCACGGCTTAAACAACCACCGGCCAGCCTCGAATGGCAGCAAAACCAACCGCTTTGCACTTGACATCTGGGAGTTTCAGGACGACAATTAGCAT
>JBBILY010000056.1:0-17078 GCA_037444705.1 Chloroflexota bacterium
CTTTGCTGCTGCCAATGGCTTTCGGTGAGCGAGATTGTGGAGCATTTGCAAGTGACTCAGCCCACGGTTTCACATCACCTGGCCATTCTACGGCGCGCTGGCTTGGTGAAAGTGCGTCAGGATGGGAAACAGACCTATTACACGCTTAACCAGGAGCGGGTAGCTTTCTGTTGCGGCCAACTGATGATCAAATTTGCCCCGCAGACCGAGGCAGCCAAGAACATCAAAGAAACCATTGTATCTTGAAGGTTGGGGGTGCGTCGCGAAGTACTCACCTTTATTATTGGCAAGATACATAGACCATCATCTATATAAGGAGACCATATGACCCCAAACCCTGATGAAATACGCCAGGTCGTGCAGCGGTATTATGCAACCAAAGCCCAAAGTGGCTCTTGTTGTGAAACGTCAGCCTGTTGTGAGCCTCAGGCGCTTCAGCCATATGCACAGAATTTATTAGCAAACTTACCCGCCGATGTTGCCGATTTCAGCCTGGGCTGTGGCGATCCCATATCCCTGGCGCAACTCCAGCCTGGGGAGACGGTGCTGGATCTGGGCTCTGGGGGTGGCCTGGACTGTTTCCTGGCAGCCCAAGCGGTGGGTGAAAGCGGTCACGTCATCGGCGTAGATATGACGCCAGAAATGATCCAGCGGGCGCGTTCCGCCGCGGCGCGGCTGGGGTTGCCTCAGGTTGAGTTTCGCCAGGGCCTGTTGGAGCATTTGCCAGTGGAGGATGAGAGCGTGGATGTGATCATCTCGAATTGTGTCATCAATCTCGTCCCAGATAAGTCTAAGGTTTTCGCCGAGATGTATCGTGTGCTCAAGAGCGGTGATCGCCTGGCTATTGCCGATATTGTCTCCAATGGTCCCTTGCCTGAGGCCCTGCGCCAGGATTTTCGTTCCTGGAGCGAATGCCTGGGTGGTGCGCTGGATATTCAGGAGTATATAAGCGGTCTGCTAAGCGTGGGTTTCACTGAGGTTATCATCTCCCCCAAGGGAGATTTGAGCCGCTTGGCTTCTAAATTACCCGTTGGTGTGCCATTTTCAGCCGTGATTACCGCTCGTAAGGCGGGCTAATTGCCCTAAAATATGCCCAAACACGGCCAGCCATGATGATCAGGCTGGCCGTGTGGATGCTGCTGGCCGTTAGAATCATTGATTTGCCAGCAAGAAGGGGAGTTCACATCTCAAACCTCCCCGCTGGGCAAGCATGCCACGCCACTCCTCTATCATCTCAGAGACATCCAGGTCGGTGCGCAGATGCGAGGGGAAAAGCGCGGTTATCCCGCTTACATCTAAGGCATTGGGCTGATCCAGTTGCCTTATGCTATCACATAACCTTTGCACCAGCCATGTCTGGCTCTCATAGGCGGCATTAAAATCTTCTGAAGGGTTGGGGGATTCTAAAATAATTTGAACTGATTCAAGGCGCCTGTCCTGGTTCAGCGGGTTGAGCCAAGCCACGATTTGAGTCAAGGCGCTTTTGTCCAGGAGGACATAGCCTGACCACCACATCCCCCATCCTTGCAGTACATCGAAGAAGGAGCGCTCAGGTGCACCCTCCTGGGTGAGGTGGAAATTGGCTGCAAGATAGGCATCTTCCTGGGGGGCCTGACCATCCCCGGTTGAGACAGAAGGGTAAATGGGCATTAAAGTTATCGTGGCTGTATCCGTCAGATAAAGGATCATCCAGACGCTTTCCAGGCGCGCCGCCGGCGATTCCAGGTCGTCCACGCCGAGGATGAGGATATTGCGCTGGTGGGAGACCCGGCGAGCGCTTGCCTCAGGTTTAATGGGCGATGGGCTCGGCGTGGCTGTGGACAGGGCAGAAGGCAACGTGGTCTGCATCCATGACTCGCCTGGTAGGCTGAGATAACCTGGCACTGTCTGGGGTTGCGCCGAGGTCTTGGATGGCTGCCTGGCGATGGGCGCTCCGATTTTGTGCCCTACCCACAGTCCACTCCAAAAGAAGGATGTAAAAAGGAAGATGAAAGCAAGATAATGATAGACCTTCATGGTGTTCTGACCTTCAGGTGGCTCTTTACCGCTCCGGGCATAGCCCTTTTAATGAGGTAAAGCGAGAATTGGCTTCCAATTCCACTCTGGTCGCGAGTGATAATCTGGCCCAGGGCTGCCAAGGCAGGGTGGAGGTGGACACCTTGTTCGTCCGTTCTAATCAGGGGATGAAGTTCGTCAGTTTCCTCCTGGCTGAGGTGAGGCGGATTCAAGCCATAATAGAACGCTACGCCGATGTAGAGTTGCGATTTCATCAGGCGCAGGGCCTGATCCAGCCAGCGGATGATCTCGGTGTAGGAATCTTGTGGAATCTGTTGGGGCCAGGTGAAAGCAGTAATCCAAATCAACCCGTTAGCATGGTGGTTGCGCAGCATCTCCTGACGTACCTCTTCGTAGTGGCGCAAGGTGGATAAGCCTGTCTGAGGGGGATGTATGGCTTCGCCCTGCACCTGGTTCAGACGCAGGCTAATGATAGGTATAAAGGAAGCGGCTCCTGCCTGGTAGAGTTCCTTCAGAAATAGCAGATCGTCCATATGATCCGCGGTTGGCGTTGAGGGGGCAGGCACTAAACCAGCGGCGACGAGCACGACCGTACTACCCGCAGACTGCAAAGCAGTCTGAACGGTTTGAAATAGGGCGGCATAAAGGCGAGGATTGGGAGGTGCACCCCAACCGGCGCGGGTATTTGCTTCAGGCAGGAGTTCGATCGTGCGCAGCACCTCGGCGTAGCGCTGAGCCAGTAAGAGCACCAATTCAGCGGTAAGGCGAGCATCTGGCCCATCGGCGGCGATAGCCCAATCGGGGGGATGAGTAATGGCCAGCGAGACGTTAAGGTGATAACTTTGGGTCAGAGCCATGCCCTGGTCAAGGGCGCGTAGATCAGGCGGGGTGCTTGGGTCAGGCCAATGGCGGGCCCAATCGAAGTCTATGCCGATCCAATCCAGCCCGATACCGACGGCGGCTTTGAACGCCAGTTCGACTTCAGCGCCTCCTGGGTCCAGGCGAGCGCCATAACCGAAGTTGGGTGAATCGGGCATACCGCTGGCGGCGCGCACCTGAATGGGTTGAGCGAGAATCATCCCTACCCAAACAGCCCATATCAGGATGAGCCTCAGGTGTAGTTTGACGGGAGACGCAATGCGGGCGAACATGGGCGGTCTCCTGAGCGGGGCCTCAATGGCTCTGTGCTGGCTGAGCGCATCTTCTACCAACCTTCATAGCCCAAGCATTCCTAATAGTAATCCCAGAAGAAACCCCGCACCGGAGCAGAGCAAACCCCAACGCAGAAAGGAAAAGAAGCGCGCGGAGGTCAGGCAATCATAAGCCTTCAGGATCAGAGCCTGGGCAACTCGGGATTGGCTCATGAGGCTGATTGCAAATGACCAAAAGCGAATTTCCAGAGCGGTTGGCAGCGTGCGTATGTTCATCGGCGGCTATCTCGAGGTCGTGATTTTGAGGATCTTGCCACTTTCATCCACGACCACTCGCACCCAACGTTGCAGAGGTTTATCGCCTTGGGCTGAGCGCAAGCGGGCGGTGGTTTGGAAAGTTAATAAGTAGGTCGGTTGACTACCTGCCAATTTGGGTTGCGGCGCGTGTTGCAGGCGGACTTTAGGCTGACAGTCGCCAAGTTCGGGGAAGCGCCGGCGCACCTGGGCAATGACTGCTTTGAGCACCTGAGGATTCATGGCCTCATCCCCAGTTCGATCCCGCCAGGCGAGTGCGCCGGCGCAAGAAGGCAGGCAGGTCGAGGTCATTGGTGTTCACAGGTGCCGATTGCAGCAGAGGCTCCGTTGCTAATGGACGCCGGATTGGCGGCTGGCTTTCGGCAGGCAGGGCTGACTGAGAATCTGCCTGGGGCGATTCTTGCAGCCGCAGGGGGGAGATCTGAGATAACGCCTCTTCCAGCGTGGGAGCCCCCAGGCCGGTGATGACCAGGGTGAGTTGCACTCGATCGCTCATGCGTTCGTCATGAATCACCCCAAAGACGATTTCGGTTTGTGAAGAGGTTTGCTCCTGCAGGCTGGTGAGGGCTTCCTGCACTTCGGCCAGGCTGAGGTCATCCCCACCGCTGAAGTTGGCGATTACGCCGCGGGCGTTTTCGAGGGATACGCTATCCAGCAGGGGATGATGCAAAGCCTGTTCCAGGGCCTGGCGGGTTTTATGCTCTCCCTGACCCTGGCCGATGGACATCATCGCGCCACCACCCAACTGGATCAAGCGGCGCACGTGGGCAAAATCAACGTTTATCATCCCGGCTTCGGTGATCAGTTCGGTGATACCCTGGACGGCCTGGCGCAGGACGTCGTCGGCCAGGCGGAAAGCCACCTCCAGGGGCAGGTGTTTTGGGGCGACGTATAACAGGCGATCGTTGGGGATAGAAATCAATGTATGGGTGTGACGCCGCAATAACTCCAGCCCTTCCTGGGCATTGCGTTGACGACGCCCCATCTCAAAGGAGAAGGGTGTAGTCACAATGGCAATGGTCACCGCCCCCAGAGCGCGGGCGATCTCAGCCGCCACCGGGATGGCTCCTGTGCCGGTGCCGCCTCCCATTCCGGCGGTGAGAAAGACCATATCTGCCCCTTCAAGAGCGGCGGCGATCTCACGCGCGCTCTCCTCGGCGGCGGCGCGCCCAATACGCGGGTCACCTCCGGCTCCCAGGCCGCGCGTAATCCGCGGGCCCAGTTGGATTTTCAGCGGCGCAGGATTGGTTTTGAGCACCTGATGGTCGGTGTTGGCAGCGATAAACTGGACCTCTTTCATGCCCAATTCAATCATGCGGGCTACCGCATTGCTGCCGCCACCGCCTAATCCAAGCACCTTAAGCACAGGCTTATGGATGGTGGCGATGTGCAGAGCATCTTGTGGAGAGGAAGAGGGAGTGGTCATGGTTTTACCCCTTTCAGCAGGGTTTAAAGGCTAGCCAGTTGAGTTGCAATATCTATGCCATCTCCAGCGATCCGCATAACCTCGCATCCCTGGCGGCGCAGGTCTTCTAGAAGTTCCTCTGGGAATATGTGTTCGCCACCAACGACGGTCACGCGTTGCGCCAGTTTTGCCTCTTCAATGGAATAGCCCACGGTCGGGCGATGGCGCAGGATAAAGGGGCGGGCTACATCCAGGTGCCAGTCCATTGCCCCAATATCGGGCAGTGGCAGGAGCAGATAATGGGCAATTGGGCGGGATGTTACTTGAGGGCGATCAGGTTGCGGAGCAGTGGAAAGAGACGGGATCTCATCTTGGGACGGGCTGGGGTCATTAAGGGGAGGAGCCGAGTTGACAGGCGGTGTTTCTGGCACGTCAAGCGTCAACCTGGCTGATGCAGGGGAGGGCAGCTCGGTTTGGATGGCAGAGGTTTTCTCCCACCATTGTTTCATGGCGATCACCACCGGTAGAACAGATCCGTCGGCTAGGTACCAGGCTTGGGCAGCATGGTTTTCATCTGCAGCCGCCAGCAACCAGAAGTTACATGCCAGGACATGAGGGGAGATGGGTTCAAAGGCGCTCTCAGCTCCTTCGCTCTGGGTAAGCAGGCGGAAGATGGCCATGTTGGTGTTGGCGTGGGAAGTCTCGTCAACCTGGCGATCCGCCTCTCCCGCGGGGCGTTTAAGCCGGCTGCCAGCGGCTACGAGAAAGATTGGACAGGGCTTTCCAAGCACAGCCTGAGCCTGAGCCAGATACCAATCGAAGATGTAGAAGCCGCGTTGGTCTTCCTGTCCCGGGGGTGTGACGTACGGCGCGGCTTCTGGCCAGCGCTCCGGACCACCTGCGCCCCAATCAAGAGGATGCTCATCAGCCCAGGCGTATGCGCTCAGATGAAGGGTTTGAAGTAATTGCGCCTCACCGCGGCGCATCATGCTCTGCAGCGCAGCCCGCAGAAAGGTGGTATCCCAGTAGTCGCCGCCGGGTTCCAGGGGCGGGAAAACGGGGATCAAACCGGCTTGTAAAACAGCATGGGCCAGGGATAAAAAACGGTCAAGAAAACGCTCAACCAGATCACTCTGCGCCCAGGTGGAAGCCGACCAAGAGGCGCGGCAATTGGGACGGTCGAAGAGAACCACATAGCGCACTCCCCATTCAGCGTAGGCTCGAAAGAGCACATCTAAAGAAGAGGGGGAGATGGGATGAGATAAGGGCAGGTGGAAATGGAGCAAAGGCTGGATGTCCGCCTGGAGCAAACCTTTGATGAAGGCTTCAGGGATAGCTCGATCTATAGGGGCGACTAGGGTTAACCAGGAGGCCCCCAGGGCTTTCAGTTCAGGCAGCCAGGTGGTTAAATCACTTTGGCGATAATGAAATGTGTCAGGAAAATAATGAAATCCGAGCCGAGAGGGTGTTGATGTAGATGGCGACCCACCATTGTGGCTCATAGAGAGACTCCTGAAGGTTTAATGGTTGATCGTTCCGGGCATATCTTCTGGCCGCTGATAGAGGTAAAAGTGGTATCGCACATGTCCTCAAGCAAAGATGCAGAGCTCAAGATCATGCTGTCGGATGCAACTCTTATGCCAGAAGGTAAGGGTTTGCCAGTTTTTAGGATAAAATTCCCCCCAGAAGGGCTGAACTTAACAAAATTGTAAGGTGAAATGCGGGGGTTGAGGATATATACTAATCATGTGTTAAGTACAGTTTAAGTGGATTAACATTATCTTGATGTGTCTGTGCCCAATAGGCGAAGGCGGATGGGAGTGGAAGTAGGGAAGCATACTGTGTCGCGGAGGCTGCGGCGAAGCCTGTTCTTGGTAATCCTATTGCTGGCGCTGATGCTGAGCGCCTGCGAAACGTCCGCGCCTGCCGCCAACCCATTGCTGCCTGAGCACTATACGGTGGATCCATTGTTCCGTGAATTTTATGAAATGCTAGGGGGAGAGGCGACCCTTGGGCCAGCCATATCTCCATTATTTGAATATCGTTATTTCAAGTATCAATATACCGTAGCGGCGCTGATGGTCTATGATCCTCAAGCCCCAGGTGGTCAGTACTTCTCTCTGGCAGCATTGGGATTAGACCTGGGCATTAGCGAGCCGGCGGTGCCTCGCCCCGATGGGCCTGAAGTGCGTTATGTGGAAGGGCATGTCATTAGTCCCCTGTTTGTCTCGATCTATGAAAAGTTGGGAGGCGCACGCTATGTGGGAGCGCCGATCACTGAGGTGCATTACAATCCTGAAAAGCGCCGCTACGAACAGCATTTCGCTAACCTGGGATTTTACTGGATGGAGGGCACCTCGCTTGACGAAGTGCACCTGTTGGCTTATGGCGCCTGGAAATGCGATGCATACTGTCGTTCTCCACGTCTGGGAGCCAGTACGGTGGTGGTGCCGGCGCGGGTGGACGCGCGCTTCGCTGAAGTCGTGACCCGTCTGGGCGCAGATTTCACAGGTTTCGCTTTGACCCCAGCCTATGAGACGCCGGATGGTTTTGTGGAGCAGGTGTTTGAGAATGTCGTTCTGGTCATGGATCCACAGCAACCACGGCGCATCTTCTTACGCGCCGTCACTGAACGCCTGGGATATTTACCTGAGGCTCCCGTTTCTGCCAGCGCTGATCCCGACATGGTCTTTGTCCCGTTGCAGGGCAAACGCGGCTATAACGTGCATCGTCGTTTGATGGATTATCTGGCGCAACATGGGGGTATGGAACTCAGCGGCCCGCCCATCGGTGAATTGGCCCATTTTAAGGGTTCGATCTTTCGGCAATGTTTCACTAATTTGTGTCTGGAGGTTTTTCTGGATTTTGCCGGCAGGATCACAGTTCGCCCTGCGCCTTTGGGCTATCTTTACCGTCTGTTGCCGTTGCAAGGGGTAGGGAATGCTTCAGATTCGGCGGGGGTTTACCCGACTGAACCTCCACAGGTGGTGTTGCCGCTTGAAGCACCATCCCCGATTGAAAAAACCCCAACCCCTAAACCTAAGGAAATCACCCTCCAGGTGTGGGAAACCTATCCCATGGTGGGGCCCGATCAGAGCCAGGAGATTGGTGTGAGCGTGATGGCAGATAATGTACCTGTAATCAATGCTGAACCAGAATTGCTGCTTTATCTGCCCGATAACTCAACCCAGCGCTATTATATGTATCCTACAGGGGACGACGGACAAACTCGCCAGCAAATAGAGGGGCTATCTGTACCTCCAGGGACTCTGATCCCCTATCAGGTGTGTCTCTATAGCCTGGAGGGGCAGAAGTTCTGTGTCCAGGATAGTTTTCTGGTCTGGCAAAACCCCTAAGAGAAGAATAGCCTGCGTTGCGCGCCTAACCCAATGCCGCGATCTCAGGAGGCAAGTGGGGCAGGTCAATGGCTGCCTCATCGCAGAAGAGCATGGCCCGCTCAATGACGTTGCGCAATTCGCGGATGTTCCCCGGCCAGGAGTGGGCAAGTAATGCCTGCATGGCGCGCGGGGTGACATCCATGACATTTATCCCCTTCTGTTGGTTAAATTTACGGATGAATAGCCCCACCAGTTCGGGAATGTCTTCCTTACGCTCTCGCAGTGGTGGCAGATGCAAATCCACTACTTTAAGGCGATAATACAGGTCTTCGCGAAATTTAGCCTCACGTATCATGGTGGGTAAATCGCGATTGGAGGCGGCCAGAATCTGGACATCTACCTTAATCATATTGGTGCCGCCCACACGTCGAAAGGCATGATCTTCCAGAGCGCGCAATAATTTCGCCTGCATATCCACGGGCATCGAAGATATCTCGTCCAGGAAGAGGATGCCGCCATCGGCTACTTCCATTAGGCCAATTTTGCGCTTTTCAGCTCCGGTAAAGGCGCCTGCCTCATAGCCAAATAACTCCGATTCGAGTACCGTGGGCTGGATGGCAGCGCAATTGATTGGGATGAACGGCTTGCTGGCACGCGGGCTCATACTGTGAATAGCCGTCGCCAGCACTTCTTTACCGGTGCCAGTTTCGCCTGTGATCAGAACTGAGACCGAGGCTTCGGCAGCGCGCTGCGCCTGGTCTAAGACGGCTTGCATGGCAGGGCTTTTGCCCACGATAAAGTCCAATTGGCCCCGTTGCATGCGGCGTAAGTGACTCAGTTCACGCCGCATAGCGACTAATTCTCCGGCGCGGCGGATGGACTTTTCCAATTGGGGAAATTGAATCGGTTTTTGTAGAAAGTCATGCGCGCCATTTTTCATGGCTTCTACAGCCATGTCAATATCTCCGTAGGCAGTGATGATGATAATCGGAGGGCGCATAGGCATATGGGCTGTTTCATCCAATAGAGATGGGCCGTAACCATCTGGCAATTGCACATCCAACAGGATAATGTCTGCCTCGCCGCGTTGCAGGCACTGCCGTGCCTCGGTCAGTGTGGCTGCGCCTTGTACCTCATACCCACGTGCGCTCAAGAAGGATCCGATAAATTGACGGGCGTTATCTTCGTCGTCAACGATTAAAACAGTCAGGCTCATGCTCCCTCCAGGGCAGGCAGTTGGACGTGAAAAACGGTGCCGCCAGTGAAACTGGTAACCCAAATGCTGCCTTTGTGGGCAGTGATAATGCGTTTGGTGATCGCCAGCCCCAAACCAGTGCCATCGCTTTTGGTGGTGAAGAACGGCTGAAAGATGCGCTCCTGTAATTCTTTAGGGATACCCGGACCGCTGTCAGCCACATCAACCTGCACCATTGGACGTTCCCCTCCCTTCTGCACCCCTTGCGCTTTGATGGCTAGGGAGCCACCCCGCTCACTCATGGCCTGAACGGCATTGGTAATCAGGTTATTAAAGACTTGCTCTAGGGCATGGGGATTGCCCTTGATTTGGGGCAAATTGGGTTCGATTTGGAGCATGGATTGCACATTGGCGCGCACCAGACGTGGCTTCAACCGTTCTAACAGCCGCTCGAGCAAAACTCCCAGGTTTACTGCCTCCATTTCATATTCGCTGGGGCGCGAAAAGGTCAACACCGATTTCATCAGTTCATTCAAGCGCTCCAGGTCGCCTTGCAGACGCTGGATCACTTCCTGGTTAGGGTCATCGGGCGGCAGTTGAAATGCCATCCATTGCAACCCTGTGCTGAGATTATTAATGGGATTGCGTACTTCGTGGGCGAAAATGGCGGTCACCTCACCCAGCAAGGCGCGTTGCTCCAACTGGCGCGCCTGGGTTTGAATTTGTTCCTGCTCGCTTAAATCCTGGATCAGGACAATCACTCCTTCCAGTTGTTCCTGGCTCATGGCGGGGAGGATGCTCACCCGCGCCAGGAATGGTTGTCCAGAACGGCGGTACAAGCGCAGGTTTTCTTGTTTTATTGTGGGTGAGCCTTGCAGCGCCAGTTGAAGCAGGGATGGGAGCGATCCAGCGCCGATTAGAATGTCCTCCGCCTGATAGCCACGGGCTTCTTGAGCGGTGTAACCCAGGATTCTCTCAGCAGCAGGGTTCAGATGTAGCACTTGTAAGGTAGGGGAGAGCACCACCAGCCCATCTTCCATGGCGTCCAAACTGACCTTTTCAATGGTGCGAAGGCGATGTTGGGATTGCAGGGTGGATTCCAGGCTGCCGAGCCGAGTAAAGAGTTGAATCGTGGCCGTGACCAAGCGCGCCAGAATCCTTAAGCGCTTTAGCGTTTCATCGCTGGGGAGGGTTTCATCTCCTGCCAGCACCAATAAACCGATCGCAGAGCGTTCATCCCCTAAAGGAGCTGAAGCCACCAGGGTGAGGCCTGTAGCGCGAGCCGCTCGATGCAGGCTAGAGGTAGAGCGTTTGCCACTCTTCCAGAGGTGGGTGGTGCGCAGTTGGACGATGTCTTGGGTGGGCAGGCGTTCAGGAAAGACGTCGGGAGGGCCATAATGGATATAGCGCACCATTTGCGGCGCCTGGCGCTGCGTTTCGAGATCGTAGAGATACACACTCAAGATAACCGCCCCACTGATCTTCTGAGCGGCTTCCAGGATCATCTCCAATGCCTGTTCCAGATTATCCTGACTCAAGGCTAAGCCAATTGTCCCCAGGCTTTGCAACAACTCAACCTGGCGCTGATGCTCTGCCTGACGCTGTTGCACCAGGCAATGGTCTTCTAAGAGGATCAATTCCCATTGGCTGCACTCGCCCAATTTATAGCGCAAAACCCTTGTTTCCACCATCGTTTGGTAACGGGTGCGTAAGGTTAGCGTGTTTTCATCTCTCTCCCCCTGAGTGAGTTTGTCCACTTCATTGAACAGGCTGGTGAGTGGTAAACCTGCCAACTCGGCGCGGGTATAAGCGGTGAATTCGCTGGCTTTGGTGTTAGCCAGGACAATGCTCCGATCGCGGAGGTCTATCAAGAGCGCAGCCTCAGGCAAGATGTTGAGCAGGGCGGTGATCTCGTTAAACCCTGGTCGGCGACGTAAACCTGGCAATTTAGGTAAAGGCGAGGTGGTATTCATGAGATCAGGGACGGGGCGATTGGCGCAGATGGGCGGGTAGGATACCTTCCATGGCGCGATATTTTGCTACGGTGCGACGCGCTACCTGATAACCCTTTTTCTTTAACATAATGGCGATTTGGGTATCTGTCAGGGGTTGGCTTTCCTGAGCCACAATTTGCCTGATTTCGCTGCGGATGTGCAGGCTGCGGTCAAATAATTTTGCCAGAGGAACGATGCGTCCATTAGGCAATTGCAGTGCTTTGCCCGAAACCGCGCGCGAGATGGTGGATTCGTGCACGCCAAGTTCCTCAGCCAGGCTGGCGCGGGTGATTGGTGCCAGATAAGCATCTCCATGCAGGATATACTGACGCTGTAAGGTGACCAGGCGCTGCATCAGCCGCACCAGGGTGTGATTGCGCTGTTGCAGACATTTGATCAGCAAGGTCGCCTGCTCCAGGGCTTCTTGCCATTCCTCCACTTTATCGGGGGGCGCCATAGATTGGGCTTGGCGAAAGAGAGGGTTTATGCGCAGTTTACCGGCCAAGGGCGAGATCACCTCCACCACCAGGGGCGAATCGGGCGAATCGTTATAGCGGCTGATCACGATGTCGGGGAGGCGATATACATCTTGGGGGAAGCGCGAGGGCTGTCGAACGCTGCCCCAGTGAGAACGGGCTGGATAGGGATTGAGGTTTTCGCTGATGAAAGTGGCGATTTGGCGAGCCTGGTGGGTAGATGTTTTCAGCAATCGGGCTAACTCAGCGTATTGATGCCGTGATAGGGCTGACATTCCACAGCGGATAGCCTCAGCTGCCAGGGGAGGCACGTCCTGGGTTTCGGAAAGGATTTCCAACTGAACCAGGAGCGCTTCCTGAGGGGATGAGGCGCCCACGCCGGGAGGGTCAGCATGTTGAATCAGGCGTAAGACGGCCTCCACCCGCGCCAGTGGCACGTGATGATAGCGAGCAAATTCAATCAGGGGCAGGCGCAAGAGCCCATCCTCATCCAGACTGGTGAGTAAATGGGCCGCCAGGGGTCGGTCTTCGGGGGCTAAATCAGGAGCAATTTGCCGTAAGACATAGGTGGGCAGGTCTTCGCCATCAGGAGCAATTTCATCGCCTGGCAGGTCATCCTCGGCCTCGATGCGGGGTGGTGGCGAAAAATCCTCACGCGGAGAGACAAAAACGATTAAATCGTCGCTATTTCCCTCGGAGGCGTGACGGCAAAGCGGGCACAGACCTGGCTCGGCAGTGGCGCGATGGCACACAGGACAACGTTGCTCTTCACCCAATTCCAGGGCGGGGTTGGACGCCAGAGTATTTTCGATTTTTTGGCGCAATTCCTGAGCATTCAGGCTCATCAGGGTCATGGTCGTCGCCAGATGGGCCGTGGTGAGGTGCTTCAGGGAGGGGGTTTGGGTCTGTATAAGCATGGGCGACCTCTGGTCCCAATGGTTTGATTATAACCTGTTGCAAGATTTGTGCCATGGCAACCTCTGACAATTCCGTTAGGAGGTCGAACTTCAGGCGATAGAGGACGGTCAATGCCCAACAATTACTGAATAATGTCCATCAGGGTCAGGACACTTGTAAAGCCTCCCTGAGTGGGAAATATGCTAAAATGAATTTGTTTCACCAATAATCAATTAACCAATGATGATAATTCGGGTTCAGGGTCACTTTATTCAATCTTTGGGGGATGTGAAAACATATACATTTTGCTCGAAGGGGGAGGCAGATCATCCTTGTATCTATTTGAAAAGGCGCTCAGGTTTTATGCAGAGCAAGCCTATATCTAACGGCCTTGGGAGAGGCCACGTCAACCCACACTGCATTGCGAGGATTATCCCATGCTTCGGTCTTTTTTGATCTATTTATCCCGAGCCGTTTGGGCGAGAAATATTGTCACTGGTTGGAAATTTGCCTGGCGTGCTGCCTCACGCTTTGTGGCAGGGGAGAAACTGGAAGACGCCATTGCTGCGGTGCGCCAGTTGAATGCTAAGGGCATCGATGCTACCCTGGATCACCTGGGCGAACTGACCACGAATCCCGATGAAGCGCGGCGGGCCACTCAGCATATTTTGGCCATGTTGGACGCGATTCAGGCTTCGGGTGTGCGTTCGAACGTGTCCATCAAGCTTACCCAGATTGGCCTGGCATTGGACAAAGATTTATGCGCCGAAAATCTGGAACGTATCCTGAAACACGCCCAAGAATTAGGCATCTTTGTGCGCATTGATATGGAAGATTCTCCCTGGGTGGATGCCACGCTGGACTTGTGTCGTCGGATGCGCTCAGGGCACGGTTTTCAGAATGTTGGGGTGGTGATTCAGGCTTACCTGTATCGTAGCCAGGAAGATATTATGCGTCTGCGGGAAGAATGCATCCCCGTGCGCTTGTGTAAGGGGGCGTATAAAGAACCGCCTATGATCGCCTTTCCCAAAAAGAAGGATGTGGATGCTAACTACGACCGCCTGGCGCGCTTGTTGCTAGAAGCCGCTTTGCAACGCGGTTGCCCACAGGCCAGTGATGATGGCCGCTTTCCACCGCAACCCGCCCTGGCCACTCACGACGAAAAGCGCATTCAGGCCGCTAAGGACTTTGCCCGCCAAATTGAGTTGCCCAAACGGGCACTGGAATTCCAAATGCTCTATGGTATACGCCGCGATCTCCAGGAACGCTTGGCTGGCGAAGGCTACCCGGTGCGGGTGTATGTGCCCTATGGCACCGAGTGGTATCCTTATTTTGTACGGCGCTTAGCCGAGCGGCCGGCGAATTTGTGGTTTTTCATCTCGAACCTGTTCCGCAGATGACCCTAGCCTTTGTACTCAGCGGTGGAGGAAATTATGGCGCGCTACAGGCGGGCGCGCTGGAAGTGTTGCTGAGGCGTGGGATTCAGCCTGACCTGCTGGTGGGCGTCTCGGCTGGAGCGTTGAACGCTGCCTGGCTGGGAGGCAATCCCACCTTGAGTGGGGTGGAGCAGTTACAGCGCATCTGGATTGATTGGGCACCACGTTACTTTACACCCCCAAGTCGGCTGAGTATACTGCTTCGACTAACCCAGGGAAAGGACAGCCTGCTACCCAGCGAGTTAATGCTGCGTTTTATCCGTAAGTGGGCTTTATCGCAGCGTAAGTTTGGGGAGTTCGTGCACCCTCGTCTGTATGTCGTCGCCACACGGCTTTTGGATGGGAGCATACGCGTCTTTGGAGATGATCCCAACGATAATCTGTTGGATGCCCTGATGGCAAGCACAGCCTTGCCGCCCCTTTTTCCGCCCTGGCTGGTGGATGGCGTGGCTTATGTTGATGGCGGTGTAGTTTCGGATTTGCCCTTAACTGTGGCGGTTGAACGCGGCGCGGATGAAATCTACGCCTTAGTGGTAGCTGCGCCTCAGGTACCTAGCGCTGAGAATGTACCACGTGGGGTGTTGGCTATCGGGGGGCGTGCTCTTTCCACCCTGGCAGATCGCACGGCGGAGTTTGAGATTGATCAGTTGCGCGATCACTACCCTCACGTCCGTCTGCACCTGATTCGCATGTGGCCGGATCAAGACCCCGGCTTTTGGAATTTCAGCCAGGCAGAGGCTTTAATTGCTGCCGGAAAACGGTCTGCTGTTCTGGCTCTGGCTCAAGAAGCTGCCGAAGCAGGGCGACAACCTGGCTGGGTCGAGCGGTTGAGGGGCTGGCTGCGAAGGAAATAAATAGGCCAACGATATTTGGACCAAGTCAATCTACACTATGGAGTAGAGGCGATGTTACCGGTAAAGATTGTGGTTATTGGCGCGGGGAGCGCTATTTTTGGTTTAAACACCCTGGGGGCAATCTTGCGAAACCCACGCTTGCGGGGTTCTCACCTGGCTCTAGTCGATGTCAATCCGCAGGCCCTGGAACTGATGGGTTCCCTGGCTGAGCGCGTCAATCGCGAATGGGGCGCGGAGATGTCCATCTCCACCCATGAACATCATCGCTCTGCCCTGCCGGGAGCGGATTTTGTCGTTGTTTCCATTGAGGTGCCCCCGCGAGAACAATACTGGCGCCAGGATTTTGAAATCCCCCTTAAATATGGCGTGCGCCAACCTTACGCCGAAAACAGCGGACCAGGGGGATTTGCTCACGCTGCCCGCAATATTGGACCAGTCCTGGAAATTGCGCGGGATATGGAGACCCTTTGCCCTCAGGCGTGGATGATTAACTTTACCAATCCGTTGATGCGCATTTGTGATGCGGTGGCTCGTTACAGCAAGATTAAATTGGTGGGGTTGTGCCATCAGATCAAAGTGGGTTATGCCATGGTAGGTAAGGCGCTGGCACACGACCTTGATATTGAGGTGCCCCAGGGCTTCACCAGTACCCATGCCTCTTTGCGATATATCCCTCATATGCGCACTGTCAGCCGCCAGGCGCTGGAGAAGGTGCACATCACCGCTGCAGGATTGAATCATTTCACCTGGATGCTGGATTTACGCCACAAAGCCACAGGCGAGGATCTGTACCCGCTCTTCTCCCGGCGCTGGCGCGAAATGGCAGCGAATTTTGAGCCGTTGACGCGCAGGATTTATGATATTTTCGGGTTGTTTCCCATCCCAGGTGATGAGCATCTGTGTGAATATCTTCCCTGGATGAGCGATCCCCAGACACGACCCTGGGAAAAATATGATCTGAGTCTCTACGAGTGGGAGATCATGGAAGGATATCGGGAGCATGGATATGCCCTTATCCAGCGCGTGGTGAGCGGAGAAGAGGGTTTAGACGGACTGTTGCAGGCGGATAGCGAAGGCGCGGTGGAGATCATTGAGAATCTGGCTGGGGCAGGCACGCATTATGCCATGGCGGTTGACCTTCCTAACCAGGGTTATATTCAGAATTTGCCGCAAGGGGCGATTGTGGAGGTGCCAGGATTAGTCACCGGAGCAGGGGTGATGGGGGTAGGTGTGGGCAGTTTGCCCGAACCTATTGCCGAGTTATGTCGTCGCGAGATCAGCGTGGTGCGTTTGTGCGTAGACGCCGTGGTCCACGGCGATCGGCAGGCGGCGTTGCAGTGTCTGCTTCTAGATCCGGTAATCAGAGACCTGGATGTGGCGCAAAAGATCCTGGACGATTATCTGATGGCCTATAGAGATGTGCTGCCTCAATTTTGGGGATGAACAATTGATATATCCCTACGTTACTTTCTTCCTCATTTCAGCGCTGAGAAAATCCAATGCCCAAACCACTAGGATGATAGCCAGCAGGGCGGTTCCGGCTTTGTGGTACTCGAAAGCATTGATGCGCTGAGAGAGATAATAACCAATGCCACCACCCCCTACAAAGCCAATAATGGTGGAGATACGAACATTTATATCCCAGTGGTATATGATGAAGGATAGGAAGTCTGGGATGATTTGCGGCACAACCGCGTAGAGCACGACCTGAACGCGGTTGGCCCCGCTGGCGGTGATGGCTTCGATGGGGCCGGCGTCTATGCTCTCCACTATTCGCTTATACGGGTTGAGGTTAAGCTTCGGCCTGGGGTCGTATAGCCGGTAGACTTCAAGGGCGTGGTCCCCCATTTTTCTTTCATCCCTCATCCTGTACAAGTCTTGGATGACGAGTTTTTGGCTTTCAAACCTGCTCAGCGACTGTCGAATCGCCTCCTCCACCTTCCAAGACGCCTTCACAGCCCTGTTGGGGGGCTCGAGCGGAGAGAGCTCAGCCCAAACAGA
>JBBILY010000057.1:0-7974 GCA_037444705.1 Chloroflexota bacterium
ACCCCAAATGCGACTTCACCACCTGGAAACGACCCTTGCCTGGGCCTTGCCCTGAGTGTGGCGGCCTATTGGTGGTCGCTAACAAACAATATGCCCAATGCCTGGGGTGTAATGAACAATTTCCTCTCGAAGAGGTGGCCCAGGATCAGATAAGCGAGTCGGCATGAGTCTTGCACCTCTTTTAAAACAAACTCACTGCTTTTCACAAATTGTTGCGAGAATCGGGAGTTTAGTCTAAAATTAAAAATAAACAAAGCGGGAATCCTGGCCTTCGGAGTGTGAAATGGATACTATGCGCGAGTACATGAAAAGACCTCTGGCCATAGGGGTGGCTGGATTGATTGTGGGCTTCTTGCTGGGCCTTCTTTATGGTTGGGTGATTGATCCGGTAGAGTGGACGGATGCTGCCATCGTCCACCTGCGGCCCGACCTGCAAGAGGAATATTTGCGTATGGCGGTTGATTCTTATACTCAGAACCGCGACACGGAATTGGCTAAAAAGCGCTACGGTGAGCTGGGCGAGAATGGGGCAGCAATCCTGGAGAAGGTCATGGATAACCCCGCTGGACTTAATGTCGAGGCTTTGCTAGCCTTTAAAGCGACGGTGCAGGGGATACCTGCTGCCGTGATTACAGGCACACCGCCAATCAGCCCAGGAGAACAGGAGGAGAGAAAAGCCGCCTCGGGGGTTATCCGCTGGTTGTTTCCGGCTATGTGTGCTGTGATCCTGCTGGTGGCTGCCGGGGTCGTTTATCTATTCGTCTTGCGCCCACGGGGTGGGGGCAGAGGTCTGACTATCCCTGGCGTGCTGAGGCGGGAGAGTGCACCTACCTCCGAATGGCAAGGTCCTGTGACGCCTGTGGCGGAGGGTGTAGAACCACCCATGGTGCAATTCATGTCGTCCTATAAATTTGGGGATGACCTGTTCGATGAATCCTTCAGCATCGACTCCCCGTCTGGGGAGTTCCTGGGGGAATGCGGTGTGGGCATCTCTGAGACGATTGGGGTGGGTGAACCCAAACGTGTGACCGCCTTTGAGGTCTGGCTCTTTGACAAAAATGATATTCAGACTGTGACCAAGGTCTTGATGAGCGCCCATGCTTTTCTGGATGAAGCCACGCGTCAACGCCTGGCGGCTAAAGGGGAGCCTGTTTTGGCTGAGGCGGGGAGCGAAGTGGTGCTGGAAACCCAAACCTTACGCATGGTGGCGCGTGTAGTGGATATGGGATATGGCGAGGGTGCTTTGCCGGAGAGCAGTTACTTTGACCGCATGTCACTGGAGTTAGCGGTCTGGCAGAAACCTGGCTAAACAAAAACTACGGGTGGGAATTCCGCCCGTAGTTCGTTATTCGATTTTCAATATTTTCAGGCGGACTAATCCCCCGGGAGTCTCAACGCTCACTTCCTCACCAACCTGCCTTCCAATCAGAGCCCGACCAATGGGCGATTCATAAGAGATGCGTCCGTTGCGAGGGTCTGCCTCCTTCGCGCCAACCAGGAGATAGGTTTCAGGGGGGTATTCGTCTTCTTGGACAGTGACGCGCGCTCCAACTTCTACAATCTCTTTGGGCCCATCATTTTGCTCCACGATGATGGCGTTTTTAAGTAGATACTCCAGTTCCTGGATGCGCCCTTCCAGAAAGCCCTGGTCTTCTTTGGCTTTGTGATAATCGGCGTTTTCGGACAGGTCTCCATTTTGGATAGCCGCCCGCAGGCGTTTGGCTATCTCATCCCGAGCGACGCCTTTGAGGTGCTCCAGTTCCGCCTTCAGGCGGGCAGCGCCTTCAGCAGTGAGGTACAGTTGATCGGTCATGGCTCTTCTAACGCTAAGGGTTTCAACCTTTCAGGAATTGAGTGGTTTTAGTTTGCCAATTTTACAAGAGGTTTGCAAATCAGGGTAGTGTTTTCAGATGATAATCATCTGAATTCAGGGTTTGGTTGAGGGTTCAAAGAGTTTATAGTGCTCATCCACCGCGAAACGATCAGTCATGCCAGCGATGTAATCACAGATGGTGCGTTCCAAGCCATACTGCTCGATTAACGATTGTATATGGCGGGGAAGGATTGCCGGTTCGCTGCGATAAGCCTTGAAGAGATCGGTGATGATTTGCTCCGCTTTTACGGCCATACGTACCACCCGATGATGGCGATACAGGTTAGCGTAGAGAAAATCTTTGAGTTGGCGATTGCGACGATGCATATCCTCGCTAAAACCGATGACATTATAGGGGAGACGTTGCAACTCTTCGACTGATTTTACGTTGCTCTCTTGTATGCGCGCATGGGTGGTGTGTACCAGATCGGTAACTTCCATGCCAATCAAGCGGCGGATCATGCGATAGCGATCCAGGTCTTCCAGGATGGGCCCCCGCCAGTTAACGCTTTCAGCCAGGATTTCCCACAAGGTGATGCCTGCGAGCATGTGGGGAGTGATCATGCCTGAACGCAGCCCGTCATCCAGGTCGTGGGCAGTGTAAGCCAGTTCATCTGCGACATTGGCGATTTGGGCCTCTAAGTGGCCGCGCAATTCGGGGTTATAGTCAGTGGCATCGGCAATGTCGTATTCGGATTCGTGTTTAACAATGCCCTCCCGCACCTCCCAGGTCAGATTCAAGCCCGGGAATTCAGGGTAGCGTCTCTCGAGTTGGGTGACGATCCGCAGGGATTGCTTGTTATGATCGAAACCCCCATAATCCTGCATCAGGCGCGCCAGGGTGGTCTCGCCAGAGTGGCCAAAAGGCGGATGCCCCAGGTCATGAGCCAGACAGATGGCTTCCACGAGATCTTCGTTGGCGCCCAGGGCTCGAGCAATAGTGCGCCCGATTTGGGCGACCTCCAGCGTGTGTGTCAGGCGCGTGCGGTAATAGTCGCCTTCATAATTGATAAACACCTGGGTTTTGTATTCCAGGCGGCGGAAGGCGGTGGTGTGTAAAATGCGGTCGCGGTCGCGTTGGAAGGCGGTGCGGTATTCGGGCTCATCTTCGGGATAAGCGCGCCCTTTGCTGAATTTGCTGCGACAGGCGTAGGGGGCCAGGCTCTGATCTTCCTGGTCTTCGAGGAGTTGACGGGAGAAAAACATAGGTTGGTTAGGTAATAAGCAGAAAGGTTAATTGGATTCGGGTGACTAATTATAACTCCGACTTTCGCAGCATGGGCGGCCTGGGAAAAATTGTTGATCAGGCTCTCACCCGGGTACCCATCTGCGCTCCCAAAAGGGCTTGCTTTAAGTTACCCGGCTTTTCCCCAGAGAAGATCAATACCTCTAGGTTGGGCACCTCCTGTACCAGGGTTAAACTTTGATGTACCTTGCTGGCCATACCCCCGGTGACATCGGTAGCGTTTGAACCTCCTATCACTGATGAAATCTGGTTAATGTTGCCAGGCGAGATTTCCGCGATCAGGGCGCTACAGGTGGGGTAATCCGCCCAGACACCTTCCTCTAATCCGGCCAGCAGGATACGTTTCGGGTGCAGGTGGTGTGCCAGATAAGCAAACAAGTCTTCTGTAGAAAGGATAGTGCCGCCACGCACCGTGTCGAAAATGACATCGCCGTGAATGACCGGGATTAGTCCTGCGTCAAGGGCCGCGCCTAGAGGCGTCAAATCCCAGGAAGCGACCCGCCCATCGCAAGCAACCACACATGCCGAAGGTGGAAAGGCGATAGCAGGTAAGCCAGCCGCATGTAAGGCTTCGATCACCAGATGATTGAGTGCAGCCGCTTCGCGCCATACCTCAGTAAACCCACGCCATGCCTCCACGCTGTGAACGCCGTGGCGAGTATTGTACTTTTTGGCCGGAATGTGCCCAAAGGAGCCGGCCCCATTGCCGATCAGCAAGCGCGCCTCAGGCCTCAGGGCAAGCGCCTCGGCGATCTCTTGCGCCAGGCGCTGAATGACCTCGAGGCGTGGAGTACGAGGCTTGGTCTTATCGGTGATAAGCGAGCCGCCCAGTTTTAAAAACTGAAGGGAGACCTCTTGTGTGGAAGATTTATCGTTCATAGTGACGCGGGTTGATTATAGGCTCAAGTTAGTTGCATATCAAGGTGGAAGGCAAGGTCACTCAGGTTGCGCCTCTAGCCATATCATTATATGAACACTCCAGACTAAGCCGTGACTTGTGATTAAATTCATAGATATTATGGATGATTATCAATCTATACCAGGCTGGGAAATTTGATTAATCCCCGAAACTTATGGTAAAATGTGCGGCGTTGCCAGTCTGTCATCCCCGAGGGAGATGTGTGGGTATTATCCTTCGGTAAACCTGGGAGATTGCATGCTGAACGATTGGTTGTACATTGGTGTTTTTCTCGTACTTGCCCCAATTTTTCCAGGCATGGCTCTGATGATTCCTCGTTTAGTCGCCCCCAAGAAGCCCAGCCCTCTGAAAAATCAAACTTATGAATGTGGTATTGAAACTGTGGGTGATACCTGGGTGCAATTTCGCGTCCAGTATTATATTTTCGCTCTGGTCTTTTTGATCTTTGATGTGGAAATCGTATTTCTTTATCCATGGGCGGTAGCCTTCGATCAACTGCCCCTGTTTGCCGTGCTGGAAGGGGTGTTGTTTATTCTAATCCTAGTGGCCGGCTTGATTTATGCCTGGCGCAAAGGTATGCTGGAATGGTTTTAGATGCATGGCGTGTTTGGGCACATGGTTTAAAAAGGCTGTGGGTTTATCCCTCAGCCTTTTACGTGTTTTCTGCTGGTGTCCAGGTCTTTGAGTGACCTCGTAGATGGACTGATCGTCAACGACTGGAGGAGTGGTGCATGGCTGATCCGGTAACCTTCATTGCGAACTGGATAAGAAATTTGCTTTTGGGTTGGGGGCTTTCCCAGGGATGGGTAACCCTCATCCTTTCCGTGATTGGGGTGGTGGTGATTGCCACCCTCGCCCTGGTTTTAGACATCTTCCTGGTTTGGGTAGAACGCAAGGTGGTGGCTCGCTTTCAGGATCGTCTTGGCCCCAACCGGGTAGGGCCATATGGCCTGATCCAACCCCTGGCGGACATTGTTAAACTGTTGATAAAAGAGGATATCATGCCAGTCGGGGCAGATAAATTTGTATATAACCTGGCCCCCATTCTGGCGCTGGCGACGGTGCTCCTGCTCTGGGCGGTGTTGCCGCTCTCGGCGACCATCTATGGCGCCAACCTCAATGTGGGAGTTTTATATATTGTGGCTATAGGGGCGATCAGCACCTTAGGCATCATCATGGCAGGTTGGGCCTCGAACAATAAATATGCCCTGTTGGGTGCGTTTCGCACAGTGGCACAGATGGTCTCCTACGAAGTGCCCATGGTGATCTCGTTGATGGTTCCGGTGATCCTGGCGCGGTCCATGGGTTTGAAAGATATCGTTGACCTTCAGAACGTGTGGTTTATTTTGATCGCCCCACTGGCTGCACTGATTTTTCTGATCGCCAATATTGCCGAGTTAGGTCGTACACCTTTTGACTTAATCGAAGCCGAGTCGGAGATTGTGGCTGGCTTTCACATTGAGTATACCGGCATGAAATTTGGGCTGTTTTATGCGGGCGAGTTATTGCACGCATTAACTGTCGGTGCAATTTTTTCCACACTTTTCCTGGGAGGTTGGCGTGGGCCCGCAGCGGAGACCTATCCAATCCTGGGAGTGGTGTATTTCTCCGCTAAGTCATTCTTTATGTATTGGGTGATCATGTGGATTAAATACACCTTCCCGCGCATCCGCATTGACCAAATGTTGAACTTCAACTGGAAATTCCTAACCCCGCTTTCACTGGTTGTGCTGGTGGTCACCGCTATTTTTGACAAAGTATTGCCACGCGAGGACATGCTGGTTTATGTGCTGGGGATGGTGATCGTCAATCTTGTGATGGCCTGGATTACTCTGCAGATCGTGCGTTCTCGCGCCCGCATTGAGCGAAAACGCGTCGCTGAACCACGACCTGTTGCCCGGCCGCCACAAACGGTGGTGGCTCCCCAGTCTTCTTCCCCATCAAGCGAAACTGGAGTGGGTTTATGACGCCTTTGCAGATTATCTTTATTATCGTAGCGGCGATGAGCCTTGGGGCAGCCTTTATGGTGGTCACTACCCGTAACCTGGTGCATGCCGCCCTGTGGTTGGTGGTGACCTTGTTTGGCATCGCCGTGTTTTATGTGGTGCTGAACGCCAGTTTTTTGGCAGTGGCTCAGGTAGTAATTTATATCGGGGCGATTGCCATTCTGATGATCTCTGCCGTGATGCTGACTCGACGCGTGGCTACCGATTCGAGCCCGCAGATCCACCGTGCCTGGTATTGGGCTGCCCTGGCTTCTAGCCTCTTATTTGGGGGTCTCGTCTGGATGCTGAATCAATGGTCAGGATTTTTCAGCCCTATGCCTCTGCTAAGCCCCAGGGCAGACCCATTGCGTGATCTGGGTGTAGCTCTGGTATCCCCCAATGCTTATCTTATCCCCTTCGAAGTAGCTTCGGTTTTGCTTCTGGCGGCATTGATCGGTGCGATCATGATCGCCTGGGAGAGGAAATGAAGGCGGATAGGTAATTCTATTTATGAGATGAATTGACTTTGGAGATCCTATGATACCTCTATCCTGGTTTCTCGTTTTTTCGGCGGCGCTCTTCAGCATTGGCCTTTTTGGCGTCTTGGCGAGAAAAAACGCGATTGCCATCTTGATGGGCGTAGAATTGATGCTCAACGCAGTAAACCTGAACCTGGTGGCATTCTGGCGTTATCGCGCTCCGGCGGTGATGGAGGGTCAGGCATTTGCCATCATTGTCTTCGCCGTGGCGGCTGCTGAGGTGGCTGTAGGGCTGGCGCTTATCATTTCAATTTACCGCCGTCGCAATACCGTTGTGGCGGATGAAGTCGACATGTTGAAATTCTGAGACGTGAGACCGGGTGTGCCACCCAAGTAGTGGCGCATCACACAGTGCCAAACTCTTTTAGGAGAACGTATGGCAACCGAAACGATCATCTGGCTCATTCCTTTACCACCCCTATTGGCGTTTTTTCTTATTGTCTTATTCACTAACCCCAAAAAAGGCCTCAGCCATACTATCGCGATTGGCGCGGCTTTTCTCTCCTGGCTGGGTAGCATGGTGGTTTTCATTCGAGCGCTAGGGATGGAACATTTCGGGCGAGAGATTTTCGCCTCTTCCATTCCCTGGTTACCCACTGGAGAGACCTGGTTTCGTATCGGCGTGCAGGTTGATCCTTTGACAGCCGTCACCTTGTTCTTCGTGGCGTGGACGATCTTAATGATCTTCATTTACAGCGTTGGTTACCACAATTACGGGCAACCCAAAGGAGATCACGACATACCTGGACTGCCACCCCATGGCGCCACAGTGCGCGATGCTCATGGACACACCCATCGCGTGCCCTCGGTGGAGCCAATGTACTCCCGCTTTTTCGCGTTCATCGCCTTATTTGCTTTTGGCATGTACACCCTGGTGGTCTCGGATAATCTCCTGACCCTGTTTGTGGGTTGGGAGATCATGGGGTTGTGTTCCTATCTCTTGATTGGTTTCTGGTATGGCAAGCCTTCTGCCCGGGCAGCGATGATCAAGGCATTCATCACCACGCGTGTCGGGGATGTGTTTATGCTCCTGGGCATTGCCTACCTTTACTCGGTAACCGGCACGTTGAACTATCGCGAGATTCTATACAATGCCGAGGTGCTGAAGCATCTGGCCGAAATGCCCTCTTATATCGTTGGCCTCTCCGCTGCAAGTTTAATTGGCATTTTGCTCTTCATCGGCACCGTAGGTAAATCCGCCCAGTGGCCTTTACACGTGTGGTTGCCGGATGCCATGGAAGGCCCAACCCCGGTCTCGGCCATGATCCACGCGGCTACCATGGTCTCGGCTGGCGTGTATATGATTATCCGCATCTTTCCTCTGCTCTCTGCTGGGTCAGAGCATGGTTCGACGCCGGCGATGATGGTGGTCGCCTTTATTGGCTCGCTTTCGGCTTTATTTGCTGCAACAT
>JBBILY010000057.1:7984-17026 GCA_037444705.1 Chloroflexota bacterium
CGCCGTAGCCCAGAATGATATTAAGCGGGTGTTGGCTTATTCCACCATTTCACAATTGGGGTATATGGTGGCTGCAGTGGGCATTGGCGCCTACGTCGCCGCGGCGTTCCATCTGATTACGCATGCCTTCTTCAAAGCCTTGTTATTCCTCGGCTCGGGCTCGGTCATCCACGGCATGGAACACGGGGTCTTACATACGGGTGAGCATATAGACCCCCAAAATATGCTCAACATGGGTGGTTTACGCAAGAAAATGCCCATTACCTTTTGGACTTTTCTGATTGGTGGTTTTGCTCTTTCTGGATTCCCTTTGATCACGGCGGGCTTTTGGTCCAAAGACGAAATCCTGGCAGACGCCTTCGGCCACGGGCATTGGGTGGTCTTCCTCACCCTGGCGGCTGCTGCCCTGCTCACTGCGTTCTACACCATGCGCCAGATTACGCTGACCTTCTTGGGTGAGCCGCGCACGGAAGCTGCGCGCCATGCTCAGGAGACTCCCTGGACGATGACCTTACCCCTGGTGGTCTTGGCCGTTTTCGCCGTAGGCGCTGGTTGGGTGGGAATTCCAGAGCATTTTCCTGTGATTGGCGGGTTGATCCCCAATTGGCTGCATGAATTCGTAGGCGGTACCTTGCTGGAACATCCCGAAGCCGTTGCCTTTAATGTCGTACCGCTACTCACTTCTTTGGTTGTGGCCTTGGGTGGGCTATACCTGGGTTGGGTGGTCTATCGGCGGGTGACTGTGGAGGTTGGTGATCCATTAGAGAAAGCATTGGGCCCGCTGCATACTGTACTCAAGCAAAAGTACTACTTTGACGAACTGTACGATTTTCTCTTCGTTCGTCCAGCCTATTGGATCTCGGAAACCTTTACTTCAGCTTGGGTTGACCAGAGGTTAATTGATGGGATTTTGCATTGGGTAGCCATGGTCTCGGCGGTGATTGGGAATGCCCTGCGCAATTATATTGATAAGCCCATTGTCAACGGTTCTGGTGACCTGGTGGCCGAAACGGTGAAGAAATTTGGGCGCACTTTTCGTGTCATCCAGAGCGGGCGGGTGCAACAATACATGGTCAGCGCCTTGGTGACCCTGGCTTTCTTCAGTGTGTTGTTCTATTACCTGATGGTTGGGCCGTGAGTCAAGAAAAAACCTTACTCCGATCTTAATGGGAGTGTACAATGGATTTTGTCACGAGTCATCTGCTTACTTTCATTTTATTTTCACCGGTCTTAGCGGCAGTTATTCTGTTCTTTTTGCCGCGCGAGCAAGAGAACCTGATCCGATGGAGCGCCTTTATATTAAGTTTCATCCCTTTGGCGCTATCGCTCGTGTTGTGGTTTAAATTTGAGGCGGGACAGCCCGGTTTTCAATTTCAAGAGAAAGCCATCTGGTATGCGGCCGTGAACTCATCTTATCATTTGGGGGTGGATGGCATCTCGCTGACCATGGTGTTGCTCACCACGCTCCTTACTCCCTTAGCCATCCTGGCTTCGTTTACTATCCAGGATCGGGTCAAGTCGTACATGATTTTGTTCTTCCTGCTTGAGTTGGGGATGTTAGGGGTTTTTGTCACCCTGGACTTACTGTTATTCTTCGTCTTTTGGGAATTTGGGCTGGTGCCAATGTACTTCTTGATCAATCAATGGGGAAGCGAGAAAGGCGAGCGGGAAATTTGGGGAGGCAGGAAAATCCCAGCCCGTACCTATGCTTCTTTCAAGTTCATGATCTACACCATGGCAGGATCGTTAGGCTTATTGCTGGCGATTCAGTTGATTGGCGTCACCGCAGGCACTTATGACATGCCAGAGTTGTTTAAGATCTGGCCTTCTTTACAGGCGCTGAATGGTGTCCCCCTAAATCTACCCATAGCGACGGTTAAAGCCATTGCCTTCTGGGCTTTTGTCATCGCTTTCGCCATCAAGGTGCCGGTATGGCCTTTCCATACCTGGCTTCCCGATGCCCACACCGAGGCTCCTACGGCCGGCTCAATGATCCTGGCGGGGGTGTTGCTTAAGTTAGGCGCTTATGGTTTTTTACGCCTTGTGTTGCCCCTCTATCCGGCTGAAGCCAGGGCGTATGCTGGTGCGCTGGGTTTTCTAGCGGTGATGGCTATCATCTTTGGGGCTTTTGCCTCTTATGGCCAAGACGATTTCAAACGCCTGGTGGCTTATTCTTCGGTTAATCACATGGGCTTCGTTGTCTTGGGTATTGCCGCCGCGGCTCTAGTGGGCGGGACACCGGATGCCAGGATTGCCCTCAACGGAGCCGTGCTGCAGATGTTTAACCATGGGCTTTCTGCCGCGGGTATGTTCTTTTTAGTCGGCGTGATTTACGAGCGCACCCATACCCGCAACCTGAAGGACTATGGTGGCTTGTTCCCATTGGTCCCGGTCTATGGTGGCATCCTCATATTTACGGCAATGGGATCGTTGGGTTTGCCGGGTTTGGGTGGCTTCATTTCCGAGTTTCTGGTTGTGCGCGGCGCATGGCCTATTTTCACCCTGTATACTGCCCTGGGGATGATTGGCTTGTTATTTACCGGTGCCTACATCCTGAAGGCCCTCAAGATGGTCTTGCATGGCCCATTGAATGAACATTGGAGAGGTCATCTGACAGAGATCAACGCCCGTGAAGTGTTTGTCATCGCTCCGCTTATGGTTTTGATGCTCTGGATTGGGGTTTGGCCAGGATGGATTTTAGATGTGATTAATCGAGCAGTGTCTATGCTATTCTAAGGCTTATCCAGGTTATGAGGTGATTTATGCAGTTTCCGATATTGAGCGTCATTGTCTTTACACCGATTTTAGCCGCCCTGTTGATCCTGTTTATACCTGGGGAGCGTAAGTCCGAGGTGCGTGTCACTGCCCTGGCTGCCGCCACTTTTGCTTTATTCCTGTCGGCCTGGGTGTATTTCTCCTACGATGTGGCTGCGGGTGGTTATCAATTCGTTGAAAAATATGCCTGGCTTCCTGCCCTGGGGATCTCCTATTATGTGGGGGTTGATGGCATGAATGCCCCCCTGGTGCTGCTGACGGGGGTGGTGATGTTCACCGGGGTGTTAATTTCCTGGGGCATAGATGACCGACCTCGAGAGTTTTTCGCTTTCTTATTCATTCTGGCTACCGGGGTATTTGGGGTTTTTGTAGCGCTTGATTTGTTTCAACTGTTTTTCTTTTACGAAATTGCTGTATTCCCCATGTACCTTTTGATCGCCCTTTGGGGGTGGAAGGAAACCCGCGAATACGCGGCGATGAAATTGACCCTGTATCTCTTCGTTGGTTCGGTGATCGCCCTGGTGGGTGCGCTGGCGATGTACTTCAGTTCTGGACTGGGTACATTTGATATGATTGAATTGGAAAAGGCAGGATTTTCGCCCGAGTTCCAGCGTTTCTGGTTCCCCTTCGTGTTTTTTGGCTTTGCGGTTCTGGGGGGCATCTTTCCCTTCCACAACTGGAGCCCCGATGGCCATGTGGCTGCACCGACCGCGGTATCCATGTTCCACGCCGGAGTGTTGATGAAGTTAGGCGCATTTGCCGCTCTGAGGGTGGGCATCATGCTCATGCCGGAAGGGGCTAAGTTCCACCTTCCTTGGATCATCCTGCTCACCCTGGTCAACGTGGTCTATGGAGCATATATCGCCATGGTGCAGACCGATTTCAAGTACGTTATCGGTTTCTCTTCGGTTTCCCACATGGGGTTGGTGCTCATGGGTTTCTCCACGCTCACTCTGCCGGGCCTGATCGGAGCAGGCGTGCAGATGTTCTCTCATGGCGTGATGACGGCGCTCTTCTTCGCTGTGGTAGGGATGGTTTATGATCAGGCGCACACGCGAGACATCCCTCGGCTGGGTGGTTTTCGCAAGGTGATGCCTCTTGTGGCTATCGCTTTCATCATTGGCGGTTTAGTGTCCATGGGTATGCCAGGTTTTTCCGGCTTTATCGCCGAATTCCCCATCTTTATGGGCGTCTGGAAGTCTCACCCCTGGATTGCTATCGTGGCTGCTATTTCAATCGTTATCACGGCCTCGTACATCATGCGCATTGTGGGCAAAGTTTTCTTTGGCCCCTTGCCGGAGGAGTTCGACGGGCATGTACACGACGTCACGATTTTGGACAAGGTGGCATTAGGGTTATTGTCGGCAATCTTAATTGGCGTGGGTGTATATCCTTCGCTGATGGTGCCCATGGTTGAAGCAGGTGTGAAAAACATCTTGCGCCTATTAGGAGGTGCCTAAGTGATCGCTGGTAACTTTGATCCTTCGATGATTTTGGCTATCTTACCGGAGATCTTGATCCTGTTTTTGGCAGGTGTGATCCTGGGGCTGGATTTGTTGCTGCCAGAAGAGCAACGAGGCAGCCTGAGTTGGGTGACCGCGGGAGGGCTATTCCTTATCATTGGAGTCAGCCTGGCGCTTGGGCGACCAGGGGCCGAAGCGCGCCTGGTGTGGGGAGGTATGTTGCGCCACGACTGGCTCGGCTTTGTGTTCAAGATGGTGTTCCTCTTCGCTGCTGCCATAACAGCTCTGTTTTCGTCCGATCTAGCCAGGTTGGGCAGGCGCGGAGAGTTTTACATCTTGATGCTGGCTTCTACCCTGGGTATGAACCTGATGGCTTCGGCAGCCGATTTAATCATGCTCTATCTGGCCATTGAAACCACCTCGATCCCTCTATATGTCCTGGCCGGTTTTCTGACGCAGGATGATAAGTCCACCGAGTCGGGTTTTAAGTATATGCTGTTTGGAGCGATGACCTCGGCAGTCATGCTCTATGGCTTTAGCCTGTTGTATGGCTTCGCCGGCACCACCAACCTATATGGCTTGGCGCAGGGTGTATCTGCGGGACAATTACCGCTCACCGTGATCTTCGGCAGTTTACTCGTGGTTTTGGTGGGCTTTGGTTTTAAGATCTCGGCCGTACCGCTACACTTTTGGGCGCCGGATGTGTACGAAGGCGCGCCCACACCCATTGCCGGATTTCTTTCCACTGCCTCCAAAGCAGCTGGCTTTGCCGTTTTGCTCAGGGTCCTTCTGGCTGCCTTCCCCTTAGAGGTTGCTCCCTATTGGGCGGCAGTGATTGCTGCTATATCCACGGCTACCATGACCTTGGGTAACACCGTAGCCTTAGCCCAGAGGAATATCAAGCGCCTGCTGGCTTATTCTTCCATCGCCCATGCCGGCTACGCCTTGATTGGTCTGGTGGCGCTATCGGGTCTGGGTGCTAGCAGCGTGGTTTTCTATCTGGTCACTTATATCCTCACTAATCTGGCGGCTTTTGGTGTGGTGGCAGCCTTTGGGCGGGTAGTTGGATCGGATGAACTATCGGCTTATGCGGGCTTGAGTCGCCGTTCGCCGTGGCTGGCATTGGCCTTGTTGGTAGCGTTCCTTTCTCTGGCAGGGATGCCACCTTTTGGGGGCTTTGTGGTGAAGTTTGCAGTTTTCGCCGCCGCGGTGCAATCAGGACTGGTATGGCTGGCGTTTGTGGGTGTGTTAAACTCCATCGTTGGGCTTTACTACTACTTAACGGTGCTAAAGTACGTCTATCTTTATCGCTCTGAGGATGAGGATAAGCCTCTACCTATCCCGCGAGCCTATGTTATTGGCTTGACGGTGCTGTCTATTGGCATCATCCTCATTGGGACTGTATTTGCTCCGTGGTTTAGCCTCTCGGGCGCGGCTGCCGCAGCCTTGTTTTAACGCCGCCATGGCGTTTGTTGACGATGGGCAAAGGATTGTGATACAATTCGCTAACCATGAACCCGACTGAGACCAGGCCGGAGAAAAATCGCGCCCGTTACGCCTTCAACCTGACCCTCGCAGCGGTAGCGGGTCAGGTGGGTTGCCTGACCTTGTTCATTGTTTTGGCAGCCCTTTTTGGCGGATTGTGGTTAGATAGCCGCCTTGGCACAAGGCCTATGTTCACCATTGGGCTGATGATTGCCAGCGTACCGGTTACATTGGTAGGGATGTTTTGGGTAGTGCGCATGGCTACCGCTCGTATTCGTTCGGATGTAAAACCCGAATCCAAATCGGACGAAGGAGAGAACTGAAAGTGGAACAGAAAAAATACAGGTTTTTCGGTATCCCCAATCGCTATTTTGTGCTGGCCTTTATCATCTTGGGTTTCTTTGCCGCCCGCGCTTTTCCGCCGGTTTTGCCTCACATCCAGTTACCTGCAGAAGTGGTATTCCATATTGGCAATTTCGGCGTGACCAACACCATGATCGCGATGGTGATTGCCGACATCATTTTGATCCTCATCGCTTTAGGAGTTCGCCGGGCGGCGACCAGCGGGAATCTGGTGCCTTCGGGCTTTACTGGGGCTGTCGAGGCTCTGCTAGAGGTTCTTTATAATCTGACCGAATCGACGGCGGGCAAGTGGGCCAGAACCATTTTTCCCTTCTTTGCCACGATCACGCTCTTGGTGCTGGTTTCTAACTGGATTGAATTGATCCCTGGTGTGGATAGCATCGGTGTGTTGGAGCCAGCGGAGCATGGGCTGCCGGTGAAGGAGATTTTGCCGGGGGTTGCGACGATCGTCAAAGCAGGGGCCGAGGCCGTAGGAGAGCATGGGGGCTACATGCTGGTGCCCTTTGTGCGCGTCCTTTCCACTGACCTGAACTTTACGGTTGCTCTGGCACTGATCTCGGTCTTTATGACCCAGGTCATTGGTGTGCGCGCCCTTGGGGTGAAATATTTCACGAAATTTATCAATGTGGGGGGGATATTCTCGCGGCCCATCTTTGGTGTGATTGACTTCGGTGTGGGTTTGTTGGAATTGGTATCCGAGATTTCCAAGATCCTTTCATTCTCATTCCGGTTGTTTGGCAATATCTTCGCCGGCTCAGTCCTGCTTTTCGTGATCGGTACGTTAGTGCCGGTATTTGCGCAGTCAATTTTCTTGCTGTTGGAGTTTTTTGTCGGCTTGATTCAAGCCTTTGTTTTCGGTATGCTCACAATGGTGTTTATGTCTCAAGCGACCGCCGGACATGGCGAACATCAGGAAGGACACGCTTAATCGAGAGATGATTTGAATCTCAGAACGAATTAATCGAAACCTTAAAATCTACGTAAGGAGGAATAGTTTACAATGGAAGTTGCAGCAGCAAAACTCATAGGGGCAGGTCTGGCGATGATCGGTACAATTGGCGCGGGATTAGGGATCGGGGTGCTGGTGAACGGCGCCGTCCAGGGCATTGCCCGTAACCCCGACGCTTCTGGCAACGTCCAAACGAACATGATTTTGGGCATTGCCTTTGCCGAGGCGGTAGCCATTTATTGTCTGGTTGTGGCTCTCCTGATCTTGTTCGTTGGTGGTTGATACCTTAACGGAAAGAAAGGAGAACAGCCTTGGAAGCGCTCGGACTTAATCTCGGTTACCTATTCGTTCAGTTTTTCAACTTCTTGATCATTTTTATCGTCCTGCGGGCGTGGGTCATTGGCCCGATCATTAACCTGTTGGAGAGGCGGCGCAAAGCCATCGCCCAGGGGTTAGAAGACGCGCGGGTTGCGGCGGAAGCCCGCGCCAATGCTGAAAAAGAGGCGCGTGAGATCATCGCTAAAGCCCAGGCAGAGGCGACGCAAAAGATTCGCGAAGCCACCGAACGCGCTGAAGTTGCCGCGCGTGAAGTGATGGCACGGGCTGAAGCCGAGGCGGCGAAAGCGCGTGAGGCTGCCCTGGCTGAAGCCATGGTGGAACGAGATCGCATCCTCGCAGAAGTGCGTGGGCAGATTGCCGCCCTGGCAATGGCTGCCGCCCAGCGCCTCATCGGTGAAGCCCTAGATGAACGCCGCCAGCGCGCCTTGATTGAGGAGTTTTTCTCGGGGGTTAAATCCGGGAAGGTCGTCGTTTTAGAAGGTCAGGAATTGAGTGGCTCTTCCGCTGAGGTGACTAGCGCCTTACCTTTAACCCCAGAAGAACAAGAGGCGGTTAAGCGAGATGTCCTCTCGCGCATTGGGGCCCATTCCACTGTAGCCTTCCGGGTTGATCCCTCCATCCTGGGCGGATTAATCGTCCGTGTGGGCGACAAAGTTATAGATGGGTCTGTTGCTGGCCAGTTGGAGGCGCTGCGTCAAAGTCTGCGCTAACGTTGTACGCTTGCCTTTTTTCACAGAAAATCAGAAGCGATTTATTCCTGGGCAGGGAGGTATGACCTGCCCTGCTTTTTAGGGAGCGAGATTAAACTTTGAGAAAAGGTTTTGGGAATGAGGCTTTTGGGTCGAACGCGTTTTTGGAAAGAATTAGTGGCGTTACTTCCCCATCAATTTTCTCAATTGGCCCATGGGGTGCAACCTGTTCAGGAAGTCATTACAGGGGTCAGCCTGGATTCGCGTCGGGTGCAAGCCGGTAACATCTTCGTGGCTCTTTCGGGAGGGAACACGGATGGACATCTCTTTATTGGGGATGCCATCCGGCGCGGAGCAGTCCTGGTGGTTGGGGAGCAGGCCATTTCAGGGTTACATGTGCCTTATATTCGAGTCGAAAACAGCCGCGAGGCTTTGGCTTATCTATCCGCTGCTTTTTATGGTTTGCCAGCGCGAAAGTTAACCATTATCGGTGTGACCGGAACCGATGGCAAAACTACGACGACCAATCTAATCTACCAGATACTCCTGGCGGCCGGCATGCGGGCCGGGATGATCTCCACCGTAAATGCTGTGATCGGCGATCAAGTGCTGGATACTGGCTTTCATGTGACCACCCCTGAAGCGCCTGATTTGCAGCGCTATCTGTTGCAAATGGTGGAGAAGGGCATCACCCATGTGGTATTAGAAGCCACTTCACATGGGTTAGCCCAGCATCGCGTCACCGCCTGTGATTTCGACCTGGCCGTTGTGACGAACATCACCCATGAACACCTGGATTTTCATGGCACCTATGAGGCTTATCGGGAGGCCAAGGCGCGCCTCTTCACCAGCCTGAGGGAGACCCCGCCGAAACCCCATGGGAATTACAGGGTGGCGATATTGAATCGGGATGATAATTCCTATGATTATTTGCACGGGTTCATCCCCTCGCATGCTGGGCATCCCGTCGGAACAGAAG
>JBBILY010000058.1:0-17013 GCA_037444705.1 Chloroflexota bacterium
GCCCTGTCGAAGACTCAGCCAGAGGTTGGGTACGCTTTACTTACCCCGCTATCTATGCTGGTAGGGCGGTCGAGGGCATCGAACTCACTTTTGAGAATGGCCAGGTAATCAAAGCCGCGGCCCAAAAGAACCAGGATCTGCTCTTACAAATGCTCGAGACGGACGCCGGGGCGCGGTACCTGGGCGAATTCGCCATTGGCACCAACTTCGAGATCAATCGTTTCACCCGCAGTATCTTGTTGGATGAAAAAATTGGTGGTTCTTTTCATCTCGCCCTGGGTGCAGGCTACCCGGAGACAGGCAGCCTGAACCAAAGCGCCATCCACTGGGATCTGATCTGCGACATGCGCCAAGATTCCGAAATCGTGGTGGATGGGGATATTCTCTACGTGAACGGCCGGTTCGTAATTTAAGCCCGCCAAAACCCCCGCCTGATCGGGCGCACATCTTCAGCAGTGATAAAGGCTTCTGGATCCACCTCATTAACCAGCGCCTTCACTTGCTCCACCTTCCTGCGCAGTACATTGCAATTGAGCAGGGTTACCACCCCATCCCTGCCACGCGCAGGAATTTCTGTGACAGCATACCCTTCCTGCCGCAAACGCTCGGCGATGGCTGCTCCTCGTCGCGGGCTGACGATACTGAGCAGAATATGTCCGATAGCTAGGCGCTCTTCAAGGAACATGCCAACCACATTTCCGGTGGCGAAGCCGGCTGCATAACCAACAATGTTGAGTGGGTTATTCAGGTGTTGAAGCACTGAACTAATCGCCAGGACAAAAATGCCCGCTTGAAAGAAACCTAAGACCCAGGCGTAAGGTTTACGACCCCGCATAACCACCAAAACCCGTAAGGTATCCAGGGTCATATCCGTCACCCGCAAGGCAAAAATCAATAACGCCCCCAACCATGCCTGCGACGGAAAGAACTGTTCCATCATTTCGCCTGTTCCTCCCTCACCAACGCGGCTCTCTGCATTGCGGGGAGATACATTCGCTCCAAATACTCCTTGACCATCCGCCGCGTACAAAAATGAGGCGCTAAGGTCCGAATGGACTCCTTCATCCTGGCCAACCATTCAATAGGCAACCCATCCGACGAGGTCACCCGATAGTAAAGCGGGATAATCTCGTTCTCCAGGGTGTCGTAGAGGCTCTCGGCATCGGCTTCGTCTTGTTCTTCGGGATCGGCGTAATCCACATCGCTCCCGATAGCCCAACCATTCTTACCATTGTAACCTTCACGCCACCAGCCATCTAACACAGAAAAGTTCAATACACCATTTATAGCGGCTTTTTGGCCTGAAGTGCCAGAAGCCTCATTGGGGCGCCGAGGGGTGTTCAACCACACATCTACCCCCTGCACCAGATAGGGCGCCAGTTTGATGTCGTTATCTTCGAGGTAAACCAGGCGACCTCCAGCCCTCGAATCGTTAAGCTCTCGATACTGATCTTGAATTAACCGTTTCCCTTGCTCATGGTCTGGATGTGACTTTCCAGCAAATATAATTTGAACCGGCGTACCCGGGCGGTTAAGCAGGTCCAGCAAGCGCTCTACATCGCGCAGGATCAGATTCGCACGTTTGTAAGGTGCAAAGCGACGGGCAAAGCCAATTGTTAACGCATAAGGGTCGAGGAGAGCTCCGGCAGCCAGGATCTGCACCGGATGGATGCCCCCACGCAGCCAGCGGGCGCGCGCTGTTTCCGTCAAATAAGCCACAAGTTTGCGCTTCAGATGGCGCCGCACCGTCCACAGTTGTTCATCCGGAATGTTCAGCACCTGGTCCCAAATTTCCGGATCATCCATGTGCTCCCGCCACTCAGGCCCCAAATAGCGGTCAAACAGATGGCCCATGCGCCGCGCCAACCAGGTATCAATATGAACCCCATTGGTGATATGGGTGATAGGCACCTCGTCTTCGCGACGGTCTGGCCAGAGGAATTGCCACATTTTGCGCGACACACGTCCATGCAATTCAGAAACCGCGTTCCTCTGATCTGAAAAGCGCAGCGCCAGGACTGGCATGCTAAAAGCATCTCCCCAGGGCAATGGGTGACGTGCCAGGTCAATAAATTGATCACGGGTCAATCCCAATTCAGGCCACAGGTGTGAAAAATATTTATCGGTAAGCCACAAGGGAAATTCATCATTGCCGGCCGGAACCGGGGTATGAGTGGTGAAAACGTTGCTACCACGCACCATCTCAGCCGCCTCTTCAAATGGATGACCCGCGGCCACCAGTTCTCGGATGCGCTCTAGAATGACAAAGGCGGCGTGTCCCTCGTTCATGTGCCACACATTTGGGTTATATCCCAAAACGCGTAAAGCGCGCAATCCACCCACGCCCAAAAGAATTTCCTGGGAAATACGCACTTCTGGATCGCTGCTGTAGAGCCGTGCCGAAAGCGCTCGGTCTGATGGCGAGTTTTCTGGCACATCCGTGTCCAGAAGATACAGAGGCACACGGCCTACGCGGATCTCCCAGACGCGCGCCACCACCGTTCGTCCGGGCAGTTCTACATCAATGTTCACAGGTTTGTCATTTTCGTCCAATAAACACAAAATGGGCAGATCATCCAGGGAATGTTTAGGATAGAGAGCCTCCTGCCATCCATCTTCGGTAATCCTTTGCGAAAAATACCCCTCCGAGTAATACAATCCCACCGCCAGCAGGGGCAAACCCAGGTCACTGGCCTCCTTCAGGTGATCCCCTGCCAGGATTCCCAGACCTCCAGCATAAACGGGGAAGGTCTCATGTAAGCCATACTCCATAGAGAAATAGACAATTGGACGATGGCGCAATTCAGGATAAGTGCGACTAAACCATGTCTCCTCGGCTTGCATGTATTGATCAAAGGCGCGCAAGATGCGATCATAAAAATCCAGATAATAGCGATTATTGGTTACCGCGTTGAGCCGCGCCCGCTCCACCTGACGCAAGAAAACCACCGGGTTGTGGTTGGTTCGCTCCCACAAATCCTTGTCAATCCATGAATACAGCCGCTGAGAATCTGGATTCCAGGTCCACCATAGGTTATATGCCAATTCACCCAGTCGGTTGATGCGCCGTGGTAAACTGAAATGATTCGGAATCACCGTGCGAAAAGGTTCCATTCAGACACCTCATCAATCTCAAGTTGAATATTGTAAAAATCTTACCACATCTGTGATATTAACGCACAATACCTGCCCGAAGTTTCACAGCGGCTAATTATACCCGACACGGTTATGATCCATGCTTAATGAATCGGCGATGCCATATCCGCGCAAGCACCGCGAGCCCAAAGAACGAATGCATATTACCCATAAGGTTTCAAGGATTAACCGCTTGTCGGCCATCCTTTATAGGGATACAATTCGTTGAAAGCAACTTCACGGATGCCTTTATGAGCCCGACCGTACAACTCCTTATCACCTGTTTACTAGATACCTTTTACCCACAAATTGGCGAGTCGGTGGTACGTGTGCTTCAGCGGGCAGGCGCAACAGTAGAGTTTCCCACGCGGCAAACCTGTTGCGGGCAACCCGCGTTTAACGCTGGATTGCGCCAACAGGCGCGTCAGATGGCAGAGCATACCATCCAGACCTTCGAGGCCGTTCACGGCCCTGTGGTTGTCCCCTCGGGCTCATGTGCCGCAATGATCCGCCATGGATACCCGGAATTATTTGCCCAGGATGCTCATTGGCTACCCCGGGCTGTCGCTCTAGCAGAGCGCACCTATGAATTCACCGAATATCTTGTGGATATCCTGGGCATCACCGACCTTGGGAGCACCTTCTATGGCCGTATAACTTATCACGCCTCTTGCCATCTGTTGCGCGAATTGGGGATAGATCGCCAACCTCGCACCCTGCTCAAGGCGGTTCGTCAGGCAGAATTTATCGAATTAGGGGAAGCCACAGATTGCTGTGGTTTTGGTGGTGTGTTTTCGGTGGAACACCCTGAAATCTCCAGCGCTATGCTCGCCCGCAAAATCAACCACATTGAAGCCAGCCAGGCGGCTGCGGTGATTTCCTGCGATGCAGGGTGCATCATGCATATCAATGCTGGTCTGATCCGCATGAGGAAAAAACCGCGCGCTCTGCATATTGCTCAAATCCTGGATACCATAATGTGACTCAAAATATCTAAGGCTTTATTCTCTCATGATCCCGCAAGCCTTCCGTTCTCAGATCCGCACTGCTCTGGCAAACCCAAACCTGCAAGCCGCCCTGGACGCTAACGCTCAGCGCCGTCTCAGCGCGCGTCAACAGGCTATGGCCTCCCTGCCCCAGCCCTGGGAAATCATGCGTCGCCGCGCGCATGCCGTGCGCGCCTCGGTCATTGCTAATCTCGAGCAAATGCTTGAGCAATTCGTGGCTCAGGCAGAAGCCAACGGCATAATCGTCCATCGAGCGGCTGATGCCTCGCAAGCGGTTGAAATCATTGCTCAAATTGCCCATCAAAACCGGGCGCATCTCATCGCCAAATCGAAAAGCATGGTCAGCGAAGAGATAGGCCTTAACCACGCCCTGGAGGCACAGGGTTTCAAGGTCATAGAAACGGACCTGGGTGAGTATATCGTACAATTGCGCGGGGAGCGGCCCTCTCATATCGTTACCCCCGCCGTGCACCTCCGCCGCCAGGAGGTAGGTCAAACCTTCTCTGAAAAACTTGGGTTGCCTCTAACAGATGATATCCCTACGCTGACGGCGGTTGCCCGTCGGGTTTTACGGCAGGTATTCCTGGAGGCAGACATCGGCATCTCGGGGGTTAATTTTGGAGTGGCTGAGAGCGGCACCCTGTGTATCGTGACCAATGAAGGCAACGGCCGCATGGTCACCACCCTGCCCCCTATCCACATCGCTCTGATGGGTATTGAGCGTCTCGTGCCAACGTTGGAAGACCTGGCACTGATGCTGTATCTCCTGCCGCGCTCTGCCACCGGACAAAAACTGACTGTGTACACATCCCTAATCCACGCCCCCGCTCCCGACGGAAAACCTAACGGACCTCGCCAGCGTCATTTGATCCTGGTAGACAATGGACGTTCGGCTCTGCGCCATAGCCCGCTGGCTGAAGCGTTGTATTGCATTCGTTGCGGGGCTTGTTTGAACGCCTGTCCCGTGTTTCGCGAACTGGGTGGACACGCCTATGTCAACACTAAAGGGGAGAGCAGCGTTTATCCGGGCCCTATTGGTTCTGTCATTTCTGCAGGTTTACTCGGCCAAGCCGAATTCAGTCACCTGGCGCGCGCCTCCAGCCTATGTGGCGCTTGCCGTGAAGCCTGCCCTGTGGACATTGACCTGTCCACATTATTATTGCGCCTGCGTGCTGGATTGAGCATATCCACTCCGCCCGAAACAACCACCCGGCGCCGATACCCCACCCCCAACACACCCAAATACCTCGCCTGGGGTTTGCAATGGTACTCCTGGATTGCCACATCCCCGCGACGCTTTCTTCTGGCACAGCGCATCTTTGCTGTTCTGGCGCATCTCTTTTCACCGCTATCTCCCTGGATACGATTACCTGCTTTCACCGGCTGGGGTTTCTCAAGAGACTTTCCTCGCCCGGCGCTGCGCCCATTTCGCCTGCGCTTCCGAAGCATAGCCGCTTCTACTCCTGAGACGCCCCTAGCCACTCACTCCCCTACCCCTAAGGCCCAATCAGAGGCTTTATCACCCACCCAAACAGAGGCTCCTCTTCTGCAACGCTTTGTAAGGGAATTGACCGCCCTGGGAGGTTCAGTGACGGTTTGCAAAGAGAGTGAACTGGCATCTCGGGTGTCATCCCTGCTCCACGAGAGGGGAATTACCTCGCTCATGGTTGAGAAAGACGATTTGCTCCCAACCACGCTGCTGGACGAGTTGCAAGGTCAAGGCATCCAACTCTATTACCAGGCCGATGCCCAACTCCGCGCCGGCCTCACAGGTGCAACCGCAGCCATCGCCGAAAGTGGCAGTTTGTTGCTCTGCAGCACTGCTAAGCGCTCGCTCCTCGCCTCGCTCTTGCCACACATGCACCTGGTGGTGATCCACGCCGGACAAATTTATGCCACTTTACCCCAGGTGCTAGCCCTGCCGGCCGTGCGAGAGTCACCCGCAGCAGTGCTCATCAGCGGCCCATCTCGCACCGCCGATATCGAGATGACCCTCACCATTGGTGTTCATGGCCCCGGAGAAGTACATGTCTTCTGTATCGAAGAAGAAGGCTAAAACGGTGATCGCTCTTCAATGTTGCAAGTATTTATGCAAAGTTCTTGACGCTTCATCAGGATTGTGCTAGTATCATTGCATATACTTGCCAGCCCGGATTGTCTGACCTGAGACTCTACGACGTAAATCGCAGGTGGGACAAGTGGGTGACTTTTAAGAAGGAGAGAAAGATGCAATCCAAACGCTTCCTGATTGCGGCATTGATTCTACTCATGATAGGGTTATCCGCATGCGAACGACCAGCCTCCAGAGCACCCACAGCCGTTACTTCTCCTACCACAACAGGAGGCGAGTTCCCCGTCCCCGGAGTCACCGAAGACGTGATGGGGCAATTAGAGAGATTCGCTACCCAAACCGCCATCGCCCTACAAGGCGGTGCAATCGCCGCAACGCCCACGCAAACGCCTTCTGGCCTGGCACAAACACCAGTCACAACCCCTCAAGCCCCGGCCGCCCCTCAAGCCCAAGCGCCAACCGCAACACCTATCGTGGTTCCTACAGCAACGCCTGGCTTACCGGACACCTGGACGCTGCAAAAAGGTGAGCACCCATATTGCATTGCGCGGCGTTTTAACGTCAATCCTGTTGAGATGTTGAACCTCAGTGGCTTAGGCCTGAGCGGCAATTATCCCCCAGGCACCGTACTGAGAATCCCTAAGACCGGCAATACCTTCCCCGCTGCCCGTTCATTAAAAGATCATCCGACTACTTACAAGATGAAAAGCGGGGATACTATTTATTCGATTGCCTGCGAATTCGGCGATGTTGATCCCTATGCCATTGCCTACGCCAACGGATTAAACGCCCCCTATAAACTCACACCAGGACAAGAATTACACATTCCCTGAGATGTTATTCTGATCTATCGTTTGAAGGAGTAGCCGAGAGGAGGTTCGGCTACTCCATTTATATTTAGAAAGGCTTTTACTATGCAATTTGATACCATCCAATCTCAAACAATTTACCAGGGGCGTGCGTTTGATGTCCGTGTTGATCGAGTGCGCCTCCCCAACGGAGGTGTCACCCAATTAGAAATCGTTGAACACCCAGGCGCAGTGGTTTTAGTGCCATTGGACAAAGAGGGAAACCTGTGGTTCGTCCGCCAATATCGCCACGCCGCGCGCACCAGCCTCCTTGAACTCCCCGCAGGCACTATGGAAAGCGAAGAGGACGCTGAAACCAGTGCTCAGCGAGAAATTCGTGAAGAAATCGGTGTGTCTGCGGGTAACTTGAAAAAAATTGGGGAGTTCTACATTGCCCCAGGCTATTCTACGGAAATCCTTTATATTTACCTGGCCACCGACTTAAGACCAGATCCGCTGCCCGGAGACGAGGATGAATATCTCAGCGTTGAGAAATTCCCCATCGGCCAGGTATTCGCCATGGTCGAGCAGGGACAGATTCATGATGCTAAAACCCTGGCCGCCTTGCTGCTAGCACGCCCCTACCTACCATGAAGCACATTTAAGAGCCTCTCAGGTTTGGGGGCGATCCGTATGGGTGGCATTCCTTCTCAGCCGCACAGAAGCAGGGGAGCGACCAGCGTCGGGGTTGAGTAATGTATTTAGCCACTTGATCGCCCGTGGATCATACTCGCGCCGCCCACAAACATCGCACACCCAGGCGGGGAAATTAGGCACAGTGATCAATTCATCTCCCAGCCAGGTGAAATAGGTGATATAACGCAGGCGCAACACCCCTGTTTGACACTCAGGGCAAGGCACCACATATCGTACCGTTTCACGAGAATCTTCGCCAGTCATTATCCCACCTCCTCAACCAAGGCCTCTTGCATAATCCGCACCCCTGCACTGGTGCCCAGGCGTGAAGCCCCTGCGGCGATCATGGCTTGGGCATCCTGGTAAGATCGGATTCCTCCGGCCGCTTTAACCCCCATCTGGTCTCCTACCACCCGACGCATCAAATCCACATCCTCAACGGTGGCTCCCGATGCAGCAAATCCGGTGGAGGTTTTCACGTAATCGGCTCCTGCCGCTTTGCTTAGCAAGCAGGCGATGATCTTCTCCCTCCTCGTCAGCAGCGCATTTTCAATGATCACCTTCACCAATGCCTGATGCGAATGGGCTACCTCAACCACTGAACGAATTTCCCCGAACACACGCTCATAATCCCCGCCCTTCAACGCTCCCACATGAATGACCATATCCAGTTCCCGAGCACCACGTTCCAGACAACTTAGAGCCTCAACCAGTTTGAGACTGGAGGTTGCAGCCCCTAACGGAAATCCAACAACTGTGCAAGGGATTACCGGCGAATCGGCCAACAAATCCACAACCAGGGGTAAATAAACCGGATTCACACAAACGCTGGCAAATTCATAGCGTATTGCCTCGATACAGAGGTCACGCACTTGCATTGCGGTTGCTTCGGGTTTAAGCAATGTGTGATCTATCCAACGCGCCAGTTCCGCCCCTTGGGGTGCAGGCACCGAAAGTGGCCGGGGAGGCAACTTTTGTTCAAAGGCTTCTGCAGTTTCCAGGATCGTTTTAATATCAACCATAAACCACCATACTTTAAGGTGTGATCATCGGAGATGAATGTTCAATCAGGCTCCAATCGCTTGGAGGCCAATAGACCAGCACCGCTTTCCCAATCACATTTTCTAAAGGTACCGGACCCCAATTATGCGAGTCAGATGAGTTGTTACGATTGTCGCCCAAGACAAATAACGTTCCTTCTGGCACAACATGCCGATATTCATAGTTTGGATCAGCAGCAATGTAGGGTTCATCTAATATTTTACCGTTAACCATGACTTGTTTGTTCGAAATCACCACCTCATCTCCTGGTAGCCCGATGACCCGCTTAATATATTCTTGCTCTGGATCGCGCGGAAAGTGGAAAACGACCACATCGCCAATTTGAGGTTTGCCAAATTTATAAGCCATCTTATTAATGATGACATAATCCCCGTTATGTAAGGTAGGCTCCATACTATGCCCATCCACGCGAATTCGGGCTGTAAAGGTGTTGATCACCACAAACAGTAAAAGGGATAAAACCAGGGTTTCCAGCAGATCCAGGGCGAATCGTACAACCCCCGACTTCTTCTTATCCTGGTTGACTTGTTCAGAGACGGTGTCAACGGGCAAACCTTCCAGATCATCTACCATAACTTAACATCCGATAATGAAAAGCATTGTACATCCAGCCCGCGATAACGACAAGGGCTCACTTGCGACGCCGTAAGATCAGGCGTATAGGTGTCCCTAAGAAGCCATGAAACTGACGAATGCGATTCTCAATATAACGTAAATATGAAAAATGCCCGAGTTTGGGATCGTTCACGTAGAGCAAAAAAGTGGGGGGGTCGTTTCGTACCTGAGTGCCGTAGTAAATTCTAAACTGTCGCCCGGCATGGCTGGGAGGCGCATGCTCACCTTGCGCCTCCTGTAAAACCTGATTCAAGTCAGAGGTTGGGATGCGCACTAAACGTTCTTCTTGCACCCTGAGAGCCATGGGCAATACCTGATCCACGCGTTGCCCGGTTTTGGCTGAAATAAAGAGCACCGGGACATAATCCATGAAGTTTAACTCGGTGCGCACCTTGCGCGTAAACTCGTCCATGGTATAAGTGTTTTTTGGTATGGCATCCCATTTATTCACTACGACTACCGCGCTTTTCCAGGCATCCAAAATAAAACCAGCAATATGGGTATCCTGAGCGGTCACGCCTGCAGTCGCATCTATCACCAACAAGCAGACGTCGGCGCGTTCGATGGCGCGCAGGGCGCGCAATACGCTGTATTTTTCCACTCCGGGTTCAATCCGTCCGCGGCGGCGAATGCCAGCGGTGTCAATCAGTGTTACCGCTATATCTCCAAAGGTGATCTGTGTATCCACCGCATCGCGAGTGGTGCCAGGGATTTCGCTGACGATCACCCGCTCCTCCCCAACCAAGCGGTTTAGCAGGCTGGACTTACCCACATTGGGGCGACCTACGATGGCAACCTTTACCGAGTCATCCACCGCCTCCTCCCCATATGAAGGCAGCGAAGCCACCAGCGCATCCAGCAAATCGCCCGTGCCGGTGCCGTGCAATGCCGAGATAGGGTATGGATCGCCCATGCCTAATTCATAAAATTGGGCTGCTTGAGCGCGTCGGGCTTCGCTATCCGCCTTATTCACCACTAAGAAAACTGGCGGATAGGGCTTCCCTTGCCGCTCCTGCTGATGCCGTCGCAATATCTGGGCTACTTCACGATCCGCCGGCGTGACCCCGCTTTCCGCATCGGTCAGGAAAAGCACTGCGTCGGCTTCGGCAATAGCCATCTCTGCCTGAGCGCGGATCGCCTCAATGTACTCTGCCGAGCCGATAGATAAGGGCTGTCCCCTACGCTCCCCAATCATTTGGGTCGGATCGATTCCCCCGGTATCCACCACGTCAAAAACAACACCTGCCCACTCCGCTTCAGCCACCAGGCGATCGCGCGTGGTGCCCGGAACCTCATCTACCACAGCCAAGCGCTCCTCCGCCAGGCGGTTGAACAGGGTGCTTTTCCCTACATTAGGTCTCCCAATCAATACCACAACAGGCTTAGGCATATTCTGTCCTTACGGTATCGGGGTTGGGCTGAGCACACCCGTGGGAGAGGCAATGGCCGTCACAGCGGGCGCGGGTTGAATGACAACCTCCACACTTTCCGGCAGAATTGATGCCACTTTAACCTGAGCAGGCAACAGATCCACAACAGGGGAAACCTGATAAGTGCCCACCTCTAGTCCACTCAAGTTAACCGAGACGCGAATCGAAGCCGGGGTGAGGTTATTCAAAATAGGCAAGGGGCCGCTCAAAAGCAAATCCACCACCTCAGGGGAAACCGTCGCATGCAATTCGGGAGATAGACCAATGACCTCGACCGGCAAAGAAATGGGCAAACTGCCCTCCAGAGCAGCAATACTTAAGCGCACCAACACGCTCTCCTCACCTGCCAGAGTTACCCCTGGTGGCAAGTTAAGGGTAGCCCGCATATCCACATCGTCGCTTAAGCCCGTGAGATCCAAAGGATTTGTCTCCACGAAGCCAGGTAAATCATTAACCAACTGCGGATCCGTGGAGAAAACAATCACCGTGGGAGGGGTAACCGAGATGTTCGTCAGCCAATATCCCTCGGCCACCTGACCGGTGGTGACTACCTTAACCACCACATTGCGATAACCTCCCAGTAACTGCACCGGTTGCGTAATTGTGACCGAGGGCGGAACCAGATTCACCCCAGTGACCACATTTCCGTTCTGATCCAGGGCTTGCAGGGTGACGCTCTTTTTCACCGTTTCATTTGCCCCGGTCACATCCATGCTGGCTCGAACTGTTACCACTTTCATTACTGAAGTCTGTGGCCCTGTTACGGTGACCATATCCGGTTCCACCTGAGGGTTACCCCTACGATAACCCAAAGCCGGATCACCCGAGATATTTAATTGAACGGGTAGCAAACGTGAAGTCAATACTTCCAATCTAACCCTGACCTCAGAGGGCTCTACCCTCGTCACACGCACCGGGTTTAGGGTAACCTGAGCATTTACCTTGACCACGTGCTCTCCTTCCCCCAAGCCAGAGAGGTCAATCCAGGCATGTACCTCTCCCTGCCCAGCGTTCAATTGATCCCAAATAGATTGAGGCGCGTTGATAGTCAAACGCACCTGGCTCGGTAAGGCATTCACCTGTAGATAAGCAGGATCTTGCCCAACCACTTCCAAAGTCACTGGGCGAGGTAGAACTGCCTCGACGTTAGGATCCGTCGAGAGGACAGCCGAAACCCAAACTACCAGCGCTAAAACAAAAGCCAGTAATAAAGTGCTCAGGTTCCTCCCCAACCAGCGCAACATCACTTCTCCTCCGCAACCCCTTGCTCCCCCGGCGAGAATAGTTGTGAAAGCAGGCCGCCCAGGCCCCTTTTCCTCTCCCATGGGCGATAAAACGCTCTCAAGATATTCTCCAACCGCTCGGTATCAAGGCGACGAATCATGCGTCCACCATGCACTAAGGAGATATAACCCGTCTCCTCCGAGACGACAACTGCAATCGCATCGGTGACCTCGGTAATTCCCAGAGCAGCACGATGACGCAAGCCCATCTGTCGTTCGGGTGAACGCGTGAGGACCCCACTGGATGAAAGGGGCATCACACAAGAGGCTGCTACCAGCGTCGAACCCGAAATAATCACTGCCCCATCATGCAGTGGCGTGTTGGGGAAAAACACCTGGAGGAGCAATTCCGGGGTGAGATGTGCCCGCAAGACCACCCCCGTAGCGACATACTCATCCAGGCTATCCATGCGCTGCATGATAATCAATGCCCCATGCTTGCGTTCGGATAGGCGGCCGACGGCGCTCACCACCGCCGAGATCGCGTCTTGCGATTCACGTCCCCCCTTCGTCGGTGGCACAAGCGTGCCTGCCCGCCCCAGGCGCTCCAAGGTGCGACGAATCTCCGGGGCGAAGATAACCGGAATGGCTAACAACATGGCTGGTAAGGTATTACGCACCAACCATGAGAACGCCGGTAACACCTCCAGGCTGGTTAACAGGCTGATCAAGACAATCAACAGGAGTACCCCCCTGAGCAAGACCATAGCCTGGGTGTCCCGCAGCAAGAGAAGAATGACGAAAAATACAGTGGTCACCAAAGCCAGGTCCACCACATTCCACCAGTTCAAACGCTGGAGGATGAAGTAAACGTTGTTAATCAGGACAGAGATAAACTCAGGCACAGCAAGATTATCGCTTAATCACAATACAAATCAGAATTCCCAACATCCGTTTCAGCCCCAAGGGAGCCTCCAAACCGCCACGCCTTCCCGATCGTCTACACCGGGCGCAAAACGCGGTCTTTACGCAATTGCTTAAAGAACATTACACTGCCAGGTGGCATCGATTCAATAGCGGCTTCTTCCCAGGCACGCACTTTCAGGCTCTGGATCGTGCGCTCCTGGTATCCCAGGCTGTTCCAAACGTCTTTTTCTCGCGCCAGTTCAGGCGGCAGGAATAACAGCGAGATCTCACATTGTAATTCGCGTGAGGCGCGTTCCACCTCATTAGTAAGAGCCTGCACCGCCTCCAAAAAAGGAGCGTTTGGATCAATATATACCTCGTCGCTGCGGGCGACCAGATTCTCTACTTGCCAGCCCATCAGCCCCACTGTACGCTCATCCATGTGGAGCAGTAGATACGCTTTCTCACCAAAGGCGGCCATGATATCCTCACGGCTGGGCTTGCGCTTACCACCGCTCAAACGATATATTAAAGCCGCAATTTCATCCGCCTGACGTGGCCGCGCCCGTTGCACCACCATTTCACCTTTGGCTACTTTGGCTACACGCACCGGGCCTGTATCGGCAGTGGGGAATATCTCCTTCCACGCTGCAACTACTTGTTTCCAGGTGTCTTCAAAAGAACCATCATTGCGGATGACAACGTTGGCCGCAGCGATTTTTTCTTCCTGAGCAGGCTGGGCGGTAATGCGCTGGCGCGCCACCGCCTCACTCAGGCCACGCTTTTTCATTAGACGCGCCAGTTGAATTTCCTGCATAGCATGGGTCACCCAAATCGAATCACACTTTGCACCCAGCCCCGATTCCAACAATTTAATCGCCTCGATCACGATCACCTTGTGACTCGCCCGCCGCACAAGGATATCAATCGCCTGATCCACCACAGGGTGGACAATACTCTCCAATCTCGCCAGCGCCTCCGGATCAGAAAACACCAGCCGCGCCAGGCGGGAACGATCAATCTGCCTATCTGGACCCAGAATCCAGCGTCCGAATGTCTCCAGCACCGGCTGATAACTCGGCGCGCCGCGGGCAATCGCGCGGTGAGCGAGAGCGTCAGCATCAATGCCATAGGCACCCAAATGCTCCAACATACGGCGCACCACACTCTTACCGGTGGCAATGTTACCTGTCAGTCCGATTACATACTTACCAGGCCAGGCGCTCATGCTTCCTCCCAAACCGAAGCACTCTATTCACCCCCCATTTTAGTCTGGGCAAAGCAGAATGTCAAAAGTATTTTCACCAACATTCTCTCTCCCATGCTACCATTGCAGACAAAACGCTCTGCGGAGATACAGAGCAGCGTTCACTGCCCTGATCTCCGCAGAAATATCAGAGGCATCCAGCAGGCTGGCAGGTATCTTTATCCAATGGTTCTATGATCGCCTATACATGAGCCAGGAACTTCGTTCTAGCCTACGCGCGTGCGCGCCAGGCGAGGATCCAACGCATCTCGTAAACCGTCCCCGAGCAGATTGAAGGATAAAACGGTTATCATAATCGCCATCCCCGGGAAAAAGACCAGGTGAGGCGCATTGAACACGCTATTGCGTTCTTCTCCCAGCATCAAGCCCCACTCTGGCCGAGGTGGCTCAGCCCCCAAACCCAGGAAAGACAAAGCCGCGGCGTCCAAAATCGCCGTGGCTATACCCAGCGTGCCGCGCACAATCAGAGGCGTGAGCGCATTAGGCAGAATACGGGTAAACAGCAGCCGTGTTGTTGAAGCACCCAGGGCACGCGAGGCCTGCACAAAATCCAGTTCCTTGACCGAGACCACGCTGGCGCGCACAATCCGCGCATAGACCGGAATCGAGACAATGCCGATCGCCAACAGGGCGTTAATTAACCCCGTCCCCAACACGCTGACGATGGCTATCGCCAGGAGCAGGCTGGGAAAGGCTAATAACACATCCATGATACGCATGATGATGTTATCAATCCATCCCCCTAAGAAGCCGGCGATGGCACCCAACAATCCACCCACGATGATGGCGAAGGTAATGGTGGCAAAACCCACCTGTAAAGAGAGCCTCGACCCGTAAATTACGCGCGAAAACAGATCGCGGCTATTCCCATCAATCCCAAAGATATGCTCCGGCTGATCAGGCGGACAACCCAGCAGGTGAATGCAGGGAGCTTCGCGCCGTTTGACGTCTCTCAAAGGCTTGACCGGGTCATATGGCGCAATCATAGGAGCAAAGATCGCCGTTAAAACCAGCATTCCCAACAGAAACATCCCCACCTGGGCCGAACGATGACGCACCAGGCGGCGTAAGGCTTCTACGGCTGGGGAATGGCGTTGATAAATACTTTCAGCGGGTAATTCAGCAACTGCGCTTTCCATAATTCAGTCTGCTAATCCAATCGGATACGAGGATCAAGATAGGCGTAAGAAATATCCACGATTAAGTTAACCACCACAAAGATAATGGCAATGACCACCGTAAACCCTTGCACGACGGGGTAATCGCGCGACAGAATGGCAGTGACCAATTGTGTACCAACTCCCGGGAGGGAAAAAACCGTTTCCGTTAATACAGCGCCCGAAAGCAACGACCCTGTCTCTAACCCAATGATCGTCACGATGGGAATCCAGGCGTTGCGCATGGCATGGCGCGCAATGACCAGGCGCTCGATCAGTCCCTTTGCCCGCGCTGTACGGATGTAGTCCTGCCCCAAAATATCCAATAAACTGGAACGAGTCATGCGCGCAATTACCGCCAGTGGGATAGTGCCTACAGCCACCGATGGCAATATCAAGTGCCATAAGGCGTCTCGTAGTACACGAAAATTACCAGTAATGAGGCTATTGATGATGGTCGAATTGGAGATAAGGGAGATAAAGAACTTGGGAAAGCCGTCCAAATCGGTCAAACCCCAGACTCGCGCCAGAGGGGTGACAGAGATTCCTGAGGAGAGCCGACCAGAGGGTGGGATGAAGAAAGGTGTATCTTTCAGCAGAAGAGCAAAAACATAAGCCAACATCAGGCCCAACCAGAAGACCGGCATGGATACCCCAATATTCGCCCCGATCATCGTCACCACATCCACTGCACTGTTATGGCGCAAGGCCGAGATCAAACCCAGGAGAATGCCAAAAGTAGTAGAAAAGAGCATCGCCCCGATGGTCAGTTCAATGGTCATGGGCAAGCGTTCAGCAATGATATCCACCACTGGCCGCCCAAAGCGAATAGAGGTACCAAAATCGCCATGAGCGATGTTCACCAGGTAACGGACGAATTGCACCGGGATACTTTGATTAAGACCATAACGTTCCTTGAATTGTTCACACTTCTCCGGTGTAGCGCGCTCCCCTAACATCGCCACACAGGGATCGCCAGGGATCAGGCGCGCAATAGCAAAGGTGATAAACAAAATCCCCACCAGTACAGGCATTAACAAAATCAGGCGTCTGGTAACAAACTGTATCATTGTCCTTAATAATAATGCATTAAGATTACACACATGAAGGGGGCAGACCCGAAAGGCCAATTGTCCTTCGGGCTGCCCCGCAGAGAAACTTCTCAGATTAAAGGCCGCATGGATCAGGGTGCGTTCAGGAACTTGCCAAAGAACGCTCCAAAGTACTCAAAGGAGCCGGTGCGGCCGACATGGTTGGGGCTGGCAGCATCCCATTGCGAGACATAGGTCGCCACCACATCATTGGCATCTAAAGTTGCGCCATTATGGAACTTTACGCCCTTGCGCAGGGTAAAGGTCCATTCGGTGGCATCAGGTTGAACTTCCACGCCACCAACCTTGTAAGATAGCAGGGCTTCAAAAACCTGCTCGCAGGCGCGCAAGGTCTCACCATCGGTTTCGTCTGAGCACCATAAGGCTGCCGGTTCGCCATTCTGCACCCACACCAGTTGATCGGTGCCGGTGTCCATCACGGCGAAGATTTCATTGCTTAACGGGCTGGCGTGAGCACCCTGAACGCTGGCTTTGAAGGCCGTGGCGGAAGCGCCATGCGCCACCGGGATCATAGGGATGTATTCTTTGATCAATTCATTGACCT